>JBJMTU010000066.1:0-33223 GCA_045811545.1 Xanthobacteraceae bacterium
GGACGACCTCGTCGCGCTGATTCAGCACCTCCACCTTCCGCACGATCCCGATCGGCCGTGCCCCACGCCGCATGCGGCCAATCCGATTCACGCCGAGACGTATGGATACGACGCGCACGGGAACATGACCGTGATGCCGCATCTGACATTCATCGAGTGGGATTTCGCCGACGAGCTCAAGGCGACCTCACGGCAGGCGATCACGACCGGGGTACCCGAGACGACGTCGTATGTCTATGACGCGAACGGCGAGCGCGTGCGTAAGGTGACGGACCGGCAGGCCGCGCAGGGCGCGGAACCGCTGCGCAAGTGCGAACGCCTCTATCTCGGCGCCGTGGAAATTTATCGCGAGTTCGCCACCGACGGCGCCACCGTCGTGCTCGAACGCGAGACGCTGCACGTGAGGGACGGCGAAAAGCGCATCGCGCTGGTCGAGACGCGCTCGCAGGGAAACGACGGCTCGCCGGCGCAGGCCATCCGCTATCAGCTATCCAACCATCTCGGCTCGGCGGTGCTCGAGCTGGATGAAGCCGCGCAGATCGTCTCCTACGAGGAATATTTCCCCTACGGCAGCACATCCTATCAAGCGGTGCGCAGCCAGACGGAGACGCCCAAGCGCTATCGTTACAGCGGCAAGGAACGCGACGAGGAGAGCGGCTTCTACTACTACGGCGCGCGCTATTACGCCTCCTGGATAGGCAGATGGACACGCGCAGACCCCGCGGGATTGGCCGACGGGCCGAATCTCTATGCGTCTTTCAAGGGAAATCCGATTGCTTTCGTTGATTCGTCGGGGCTAGCGAGCAAACCGCCCAAAAAGCCGACCCCGGAGGAAAAACTTGAGCAGCTTAAAAAGGAGGTGGCCGCCTCGCCGAAGCCCAGCCAGCAAGGCGACATCGAGCGTCAGGTCGAAGAAGAACAGGAAAACCTCGAGAGACTGCGAGGCGAGCTTGAGGGTGTCAGGAAAGAGGCAAAAGAGGCTGCGGGGGGAGAGGAGCCCGTATTCGCATCCGCGAAAGAAAAAGAGTTGGAGAGCCAGATCGAAGCCAAGGAAGAGCTTACCGGGACCAGTTGGGAGCCGGCGCCCCCTGCGCCCGAGCCTGGTACGCATACGGAGGAACAACTTGAGGCTGGCACGGCCGAAGTAGAACAGTCTCTCGATACGCCCCCTGACGCCTTGGCCCCGCCCCATACGGAAGAGGAACTTGCCGAAGCAGCACAGACTCTCGATACGCCCCCTGATGATGAAGGAGCTTCACTCGACCTGAACTTCATTATTCCGCTTCGGCTGGTCAGAGCTCTCGTCAAAGAAGCCCGGAAGGACAGTCCGGTCGTCGCAAAAGTTGCACCGACGATGCCGCTCGATCCGCATTCAGACCCTATCGATCTTTTGACGGATATCTACGAGTGGGCAGCACCAAAAGTCGGGCTGCCTTACTATCCTCCGAAGGCGAAATCCGTCGCGAACGCCCCAGCAATGGTTGGATGGGGAGAACGTGAGGAACCAGAAGATGAGACTGCCTTCCACCCGATGCGGCTGGGCCGGCCTTGACGTCATTGGCAAAGTCTCAACGATCGTGACGTCTACGCGCTCGGTGCGCACCGCGGAGCGGGTCGATTCCACCAGCACGCACGGTACCGCGATACGCGGCTGCCATCTCTGATGGTTGGCAAAGGGCGCGCGCTACGCACGCCCAACAGGGCTTGAGAGACACTCACTGCGCAATCCTACTTCAACGTTCGACCAGGAGTTCTCGCGATGGCAAAGAAGCAGAATGAACCCAAGTCGGCATCGCGGGGACCCACGAGAATATCCGGCCGCAAAGCCGTCCAGCCGCAGACGATCATCCGCGGCCGCCTCACGGAGGATGACGGCGCTCCCGCAGCCGGGCAGATCGTACGACTGGTCCAGCCGGGATTGCGCGCTCCGAAAGTTCTCGCAACGGCCCGCAGCGACGGGCACGGACGGTACGAATTTCGCCTCGATGGAGCCGATGACATCCCGGCGAATGGACTGAGCGTCGAGGTTGCCGGCCGCCGAACGGGGCCCGCCGCTTCGCGCGCCTTGCCCGTGCTCGCGAAGGGCCACATCCACAATGCCAATCTTACGATTGAGCCGAAGCAATCGTCGTTCGAGCGTCTGCAGGGGCGGGTGAATTCGACCCTCGACGGAACGCGGCTCTCGGCGATCACCGATGACGAGCTCGAGCGGCTGGGCGAACTCGCCAGCGTGGCACGCCGCGACCTCGACGCGCTGCGCCGCGCCGAGACCCTTGCGACCGACCTCGGCGTGCCGGCGCCGCTCGCGTTCGCGCTTTCTCGCGCCGGCGACGTCAGCGACGCCGAGCACGT
The DNA here is from genome assembly GCA_045811545.1 of Xanthobacteraceae bacterium. Classification (GTDB taxonomy): domain Bacteria; phylum Pseudomonadota; class Alphaproteobacteria; order Rhizobiales; family Xanthobacteraceae; genus VAZQ01. The sequence continues at coordinate 2,353 of JBJMTU010000066.1, forward strand.
GCTGGCGATGCCGCCCGACAAGCAACGTCGGCTCATAACGGCTGCCGCCACGCGCGGTCGCATCCCGCGAGAGAGCGCGGCGGCGATTCGCGCTGCCCTGGACGAGCTGCAAAAGCGCGCGATCGAGCGCGCCGCGCCGCTGCGGCCGTCGGAGCACCAGTTGACCTTCGGCGACGCATCCTCGCTCGCGCAGCTGGACGCGGATGAGCAGGCCGCGATCGCCCAACTCTGGTTCCGGCATCGAAGCGCCGACGGATTCGCGAAGGCCATCCAGCGCGACCGCAACTTGGGCGCTGGCAAGCGCAGGGTGCTCGAACGCGTCTTCGCGATCGGCGCTGTCACGCAGGGAGACGCCAAGCTCGCGGCCGCGCTGCACAAGGATGGCCGCATCAAGACGCCGCACGACGTGGCACGCCTGCAGCGCTCCGATTTTCTCAAGCTCGTCGAGGACGAGCTCGCGCTTTCCGCAGGCGCTGCGCGCGAGCGGGCCGCATCGCTGGAGGCTGCGGCTTCCGAGGCCTATCCGCAGGTTGCGCTGTTGCGCGATATCGCCCTCTCTCCCGAATTGAGTGCGGACGCGCAAACCGTCGCGGGCGTCCTGCTCGACCGCGACGCCTTCGAACTCGCTGCCAGCGCCATCGACGACGAGCTTGCGAGCCATGAGGCGGCGGCACGCCTGCCCGAAAGCGAGCGTCTCGCCCTGCGCGCGCAGCTCAAGCGCGGCCAGCGCTTGTTGCGGCTGACGGACAGTTACCGGGCGGCAAAAATTCTGGAGTCCGCCAAGATCAACTCGGCCCATGACATCGTAAGTCTCGGCCGCTCAGAATTCATCAAGCGCGTGGGCAGTAAAGACGATCTCGGCAGCACGGCGGAGGACATGTATGACCGCGCGGAAAGCGCCGCCGCGACGTCGCTTGCGCTCTTCGCCAAGTTCAGCCCGGCTCTCAATACGGTGGGCACCGTTGCCACTCCGGTCTTCCCGACGCTGTTCGATGGCGTTCCCAATCTCGAAACGCTGTTCGGACAGCAAACGCTATGCGCCTGCGAGAAGTGCCGATCGGTAGCTAGCCCCGCCGCCTACTTCGTGGATCTCCTCGCCTTCCTGCGGAACAAGGAGAACAATTCCGGCGGGCGCAACGCGCTCGACGCTTTGACGGAGACGGGCGCGCGGGGCCGGCCGGCGCGACGACCTGATCTGCTGCGCATCGAGCTCACGTGCAAAAACGCGACCACGATTGTGCCCTACGCGGATCTCGTGCTGGAGATTCTCGAACAGGCGGTCGCGCCGCAAACACCGCATGCACCGCAAACAGCGCTCGAGAGCGATGACATCGCCGCAGCGGCGGAACACATCAACCCCGAAGCTTACGCAAGGCTCGCCGGGGCGGTGTTTCCCGTGGGCCTTCCCTTCTCGTCGCCTGAGATCGAAGCGCGCATGTTCCTCGAGCGGCTCGGAACGAGCCGCGCCGAGCTGATGGAGACTTTCGCACCGCTCTTCACCCCGCCCGATCGGGCCGATCCCTCCTTCGGTTTCGCGACCGAGGCTCAAGCCCGCGCCAATATCGTCATCGCGGGCGAATGGCTGGAGCTGACTGCCGGCGAGCGCAAGATCATTTGCGGGCAGCCGCTGCGCGGCGCCGCGATGCCCGTTCAGTCTCTGTGGGGTTTCACGCTGGGCACCACCGATTGGATCCAGCGCCTCGCCAAGCTGCCGGAGTTTCTCGACCGCACCGGCCTCGACTATCTCGAGGCGTTGGCGCTGTTCAATTTGAAATCGCTCGCCGCGGGCATAAACCCCGCTCCGGCGCTCCATTTTGCTGATCCGACCAACTGCGATCCGGCCAAGATCGGGATCACCGGCCTCACCGCGGCCTATCTCGGTCGGCTTGCGCGTTTTCTGCGTCTCTGGCGCAAGCTCGGCTGGACCCTGCGCGACGTCGATCGCGCGCTCGCCGCGCTGGCAGACCGCGACGCCGCCGGAGTCCCGCTGCTCGACGAGGCTTTTCTCGTGCGGCTCGCGCATGTGGCGAGGCTGCGCGGGATCCGTGAGCTTCCCATCGCGGAGATTCTCGCGTGGTGGGCTGATCTCGATACGTCCGACTACAACGCCGACCACCTCCCCGTCACCCGCTCCTACTTCGCCGAAATTTTCGAGCGAGACGCGCGCGCGGCACCTGGAGGCAAGGGACCCTTGAACCTCGCCGACGTGATGGCCGGAAGCGTTGGCAATGTCGACGACCAGGTCTCGGCCATTTCCGCGGCGCTGAACATATCCGCCGCAGATTGCGCCCTGCTCATCGACAAGCTTGCCATATCGGGCCAGCCGGTATCGCTCGCCACGCTGTCGCTGCTCCATCGCCTCGCGTCGCTTGCGCGCTGGCTGGGCGCTTCGTTCGCGAACCTGCTCGCGTTCCGCGACCTCGCCGGCGACCCGTTCGACAGCGGCACTCCGCGAGACACCGACCGAACGCTCGCCTTTATTGCCCGCTGGCAGGCTTTGTCCGCCTCGGGCGTGACGATCGAGGCTCTCACCTATCTCCTGACCGATGCGGATACGCCCGACCGTCCGGTCGCGCCCACCGCCTTGGCGATGGAGGAATTCCTGCGCGATCTTCAGGATGGGCTCGCCGCCACCACCTCCGGCACCCTGCCTTCGCGCGAGGACATCATCGCGCAACGCGTTGCCGCGCACTTCGGTCTCGAGCTTCCGGCCGCCCGCATGTTGCTCACCGCCCTCCCCATTGCCGGCAGCAAGGCGCTCGACGCATTGGATGCCGTCTCATTGATCGACCTGACGCAAGACCCCGCCGACCAAGCCGCCAGAGATCGCTTGCGCAACGCGCAAGACGCGTTTCGTTCTCTCCACAAGGTCTCGCTCGTCACCGCCTGGCTCGATCTGCGTGGAGTGGCCGCCTTCGACTGGATTATTGCGCGCGCGCCGGCGCTGGGATGGCTCGATCTCACGACGCTGCTCGCGCCACCCGGAGCCGCGGGGCTGGACTCGTGGATGCGGCTCGCCGATTTCGCCGAGCTCAAGGGTACGATCCCCGCCGAGCGGCACGCCGACATTTTCGCGCTGTTCGCGCTCGGTGCAGTAAATCCCGGCAATTCCACCGCACGCCCCGAGCGCCGTGCCTATCTCGACGCCCTGCAGGCGCTCACCGGATGGCGGCTGGAGGATTTGCGCAGCCTCGTGGGAATTTTCAACGCGTCCGGCGGACAGCGCTTGAGTGTCCTCGGCACGCAATTCCCGTATCATTTCCGTGACGAGCAGTTACCCGTTCGCCTGCTGCGCGGCATGCGCCTATTGGCGCGCACGGGCGTCGGCACGAGCACGCTGGACGCTCTCATTGCTCGTGACCCCAATCAGAACGGGCTCGACAGACTCGCACAACGCGCCCGCGAGGCGGCGCAGGCCGCTTGGCCGCGCGATCGTTGGCCGGCGCTCGCGCGCGAGGTTCGCGACAAGCTGCGTGACCAGCAACGCACCGCGCTGGTGATGTTCCTGCTGGCTGCCCGGGGGCTCAGCGAGCCCAACGCGCTCTTCGATCATTTCCTGGTCGACGTGGAGATGACCTCCTGCGGGAAAACCACCCGCATCCATGCTGCCATTCTTTCGGTCCAGCTTTTCGTGCAGCGCGCGCAGATGGGACTGGAGCGTGGCGTAGCGCTCTCCGCCGAGGCGATGAGCCAGTGGGAATGGATGCGCAGCTACGAGACATGGGCAACGAACAGGAAAATATTTCTCTATCCGGAGAACTGGGTGACGCAGGAACTGCGTCACGACAAGACGCCCTTCTTCCGCGAGCTCGAAAGCGAGCTGATGCGGGATGATATCACCGCCGAGTCGGCAGAACTCGCGTTCCGCCACTACCTGGAAAAGCTCGACGAGGTCTCGCGGCTTCAGATCGGCGGCATCTATGTCGAGGAGTCTACCAAGACGCGCCCCGAAGTCGTCCACGTCTTCGGACGGACGCGCAACACCCCGTCCGGCTACTACTACCGGCAACGACTCGGCGGGAACCGATGGACCGCCTGGGAGCGCGTCGAGGCCGAGATCGAAGGCGACCACCTCATTCCCATCGTGTTCGAGGGGCGCCTGCTGCTGTTCTGGCCCATCTTCTCCGAAAAGGATTCCGGCCCGTTTCAACCCGAGGCATTCCTGCGGCCGCTCTTCGACCTCATCAACGTTATCGTGCAGGTTGCAAATGGCATCGGCGCCACGGTCGGCACCATGGTCGGCGCCTACAACACGCTACTCGATACAATCGCGGAATCGGTGAAAAGCCTGAGTTTGGGCGCGGCTTCAGTCGACGTCAGCGACTTCAAGCTTCCCATGGACGACTTGCCCGACGACCCTATCGAGGCGGTCGAGGCCGCGGTCGAAGTGGCCGCCGCGCTTCTCCAGCTTGCCATCGACCAGCACCCATTTAAGCGTCTTTTAGATCTCCTCCCATCCAAGACCTGGGACATTCGGCTCGGCTGGAGCGAGTACCGGTCCGGCCAATGGTCGTCACGCAAAATCTCAAGCCAATCGCTGCAGTTCAAGGACAAGGTCGGGCCCCTGCTTGCGCAGCTCTGCGCGCTCGCTCGGGAGGCGCAGACCAGCAGCGGTCAGCAGGAATCGGAGTCCGCCTTCGACCGCCGGCGCATGTTCACGTTCGACGGTAGCGTCGAGAACGATACGCTCACTATTCACGCTCATGTCGGCTTTATCGGCATCGACCCCCTGAACGGGGATGTCGATGGCCAATACAGGCGTCAGCTCGGAGGCTTTAAGCTCCTCGACTGCCGTGGGACGTTGAGCGCTTTCTATCCTCAGCGCGAGCCCTTCGACTATCTCGATGATCTCCTGGGCGAGCTGCAAGAGCTTGCAGTCGGTTCGGTTTTGACGGTCGTGGATGCGGTCGAAGGAGAACCAGTCACTCCCGACGATGATCCGGAGAGCACGTTCAAGCGCGAGATCATCCCCACACTGCTGAGGGAGCCGCGGCCAAAGGACTATGCGATAATGGCGCCTCACCAATACGAGCCGCTTATCGTCCCAGGTCATCCCAAGGCTTATTTGCCGGCCGACCCCCGGCTCGACGACTTCTTCTTCCTGCAAGACGCGCGCCGAACTTTCTCGGTGAGCGGCAACCGCTTCGAGACGGCGTATCACCCCTTTGCCTGCAGGCTGATCGAGGACCTGAACCGTGCCGGGCTGAATTCATTGTTCGATCCGGACGTCCAACAGCTGCGTCGCGACCGATTCCGCGAAGACTACGATCCGACGCCGGCCGTCGTACGCCCCCTGCCCATCGAGGACATCGATTACAGCCGTGCCGGCGCGTACCCGCAGTACAATTGGGAGCTGTTCTTCCACGCACCGATGCTGATCGCCGAGCGGCTCATCGCCAATCAGAAGTTCGCGGATGCGCTCAAATGGTTGCACACGGTTTTCGATCCGACGGATCACCGGACAGTACCGGCGCCGGCGCGCTTCTGGAGGCTGCGGCCCTTCGCCGAGCTCGCAAGCGCGGATCGTCAGCGCGAGAGCCTGCTCGAGCTCGCCAAAACCATTGCCGGCGCCAGGGGCAGCAACGCCCAGCGTGAGCTCGAGGCCCTCGTCGAGGACTGGAGGGAAAACGCGTTCGACGCGCACCGGGTCGCGCGGCTGCGCATCACCGCCTACCAGAAAGCGGTGGTCATGGAATACATCGATGCCCTGATCCAATGGGGCGACCAGCAATTCCGCCGCGACGATGCTGAATCGGTCAACGAGGCGACGCGGCTCTACATTCTGGCGCACACCATCCTCGGACCGAGACCGCGAGACATTTTTCCGCTGAAGCAGCCGCCGGCCAAGACGTTCAGCGAGCTTGACCTCGACGCATTCTCCAACGCGCTGGTGGAGCTGGAACATTTTCACTGGGGGGGAGCCGTGGCTGCTCCGGGACTTGCCAGGCCCGGGCTCGCGCCGTTCGGCCGACCGCGCACGACCTCGCTTTCCAGCGCGGTCGCTACCCTGAATAGGGGCCTGAAGCTCGCCCCGGAAGCCTCGGGCGCCCTCATACATTCCGCATGGGTTCGTCTCATCGGTGCACGCGCTCTGTATTTCTGCCTGCCGCAGAACCCGAAGCTCCTTGCATACTGGGATACGGTCGCTGACCGTCTCTATAAGATCCGACAATGTCTCGACATCGCCGGCGTGCGGCGCGACCTCATGCCTGTAGGCGCGGTATCGGACCGCGCGACCTTTGACAGCGACGCCGACGCCAGTATCGGCCAAGGGGCGCTCTGCTATCGCTTCGTCGTCCTTGCCCAGAAGGCGACGGAGCTCTGCGCGGACGTCAAGGCGCTCGGCAGCGCTATGCTGGCGGCACTCGAGAAGAGTGACGCAGAGCAATTGGCCTTGCTTCGCCAGACGCATGAGCGCCGGCTGCTGCAAGCCGTGCGCGACGTGAAGGTGTTGCAGGTCAGCGAGGCGCAAGCCGCGCTCCAGGCGTTACAGGAGAGCGCACGCTCCGCCGAACTCCGCCGCGACTACTATGCAGAGCGGCTGGCGGCCCCGATCAGCACGCTCGAGGCGGAGCAACTCGCGCTCACAGGATCAAGCGTCGCCCTCCAGGCAATCGAGGCCGGCACGATGCTGGGGGCGGTCTCGCTCAGTTTGCTGCCCGACTTCATTACCGGCTTTCCGATCGCTGCCGCCGTTGGAGGCGGCCAAGGGGCGTCGAGCGCTGCCGAACGGGCCTCCCGCAATCTCGGCATTCTGTCGGCGTTGGCAGGGTCCGCGGGATCTCTCGTCGGCACTGTCGCGACCTTCGAACGGCGGGCGCAGGAATGGGGGCTGCAGAAAGCGCTGGCGGAATCGGATTTGCGTCAGCTCGCCATGCAAATCGAGGGCGCGCAGACGCGCATCGACATCGCCCAACGCGATCTCGCCAACCACGATGTGCAGATCGACCAGGCGCGGGAACTCGATGATTTCTTGCGTGCGAAGACCACGTCTCAGGCCCTCTACGGCTGGATGATCGGGCAGCTTTCGGCGGTGTACTTCCAGAGTTACCAGCTCGCCTACGACATGGCGCGCAAGGCCGAGCAGGCCTGGCAGTTCGAGCTCGCGCAGGAAAGCTCGAGCTTCATCGGGTTCGGCTACTGGGACAGCCTCAAGCAGGGGCTTCTCTCCGGCGAGTGGCTACAACACGACTTGAAACGAATGGAGGCGGCATATCTCGACAACAATCACCGGGAGCTCGAGATCACCAAGCACATCTCGTTGCAGCAACTCGACCCTCACGCGCTGATTCAACTCATCGAGACCGGCTCATGCACGTTCACGCTGCCGGAGGTCCTCTTCGACATTGATTTTCCCGGGCACTACATGCGCCGCATCAAGTCGGCGAGCCTCACCATTCCGGCGGTTATCGGGCCCTATGCCAGCGTCAACGCGACGCTGCGGCTGGAGAGCAGCGAGATCAGAATAGAGGATACCTTGGCTGGAGGCTCCTATGCGCGGCAGAACCCCGATAGCCGGTTCCGGAACGGGCGCAGCGCGACCAGTGCGGTCGTCGTGAGTAGCGCGCAAGCCGACAGCGGGCTCTTCGAGACGAACTTGCGCGACGACCGCTACCTGCCGTTCGAGGGCGCGGGCGCGTTGAGCACGTGGGTGCTCGAGCTCGGCACCGCTTTCCACCCGTTCGACTACGAGACGATCTCCGACGTCGTCGTGCACTTGCGCTATACCGCGCGGCAGGGACGTGCGGATTTTCGAAGCCAGGTCGAAACGGAGCTCGATGCAGCGGTCAATAGTGTGGCTACCGCGACCGGCGACGCAGGAATGGGGCGCGCCTTCAGCCTCCGCCACGAATTTCCCTCGCAATGGCAGCGGTTCGTCTCTTCGCCGGCGGACGGCGGCGCACCCAGCCTCACAATGCCGATCACCGCCGACCGATTCCCGGCGCTCTTTGCGCGGCGCGGCATCCGGATACAGGGCGCGGATGTCTTCATTCGTCGGTCAGGGCCCGGCCAAGATCTCGATCCGGCGGAGCTTGGCGCCTCACTTGCTCCTGGCAGCATCGCATCGAGTGATAACCTTGGCTTGAGCGTCGACAGCAGGACCGCCTTGCTGCTCGCCAGCCGGCCGACCGGAGGCGATCTCGGCGACTGGATCTTGAGCCTGTGGCAGGTGGACTCGAGCGGCGACCCAGCGCCGCTCGATCCTTCGGCGCTCGACGACATTATTGTGATTTTCCGATATAAACTCGCTTAGGCGATGGCATTGAATGGCGCCAGGAACGCCAGCCTGTCGGTTCGCTGAAACCCGGGCTACGCCAGATGACTCAGCGGTCGTGCGCCGCGGAGTCGAAGCGCCGCCTGGCGATCTCGATGACCGAGCGATGCTGCCGCGCCCAGAGACCGAGACTGCTCACCGGCTCGAGCAATGAATGCCCGAGCTTCGTCAGCGCATAGTCGACTCGGGGCGGGATGGTGGGGAAGACGGTGCGCGTCACCAGCCCGTCGCGCTCGAGCCCGCGAAGCGTCAAGGTCAGCATCCGCTGCGAAATGCTGCCGAGCGCGCGGCGCAGCTCGTTGAACCGTTTCGGGCCGTCGCCGAGCGTGCTGACGACCAGCACCGTCCATTTGTCGCCGACGCGCGCGAGCACTTCGCTCACGGCGCGGCAATCTTCGGCCACGTGCAGGTTACTCGGTATCAGCGATGTGCCTTCTTGTCTTCGCCGCCTAGGCATCTATGTAGCCTTGGTATCAAACCATAACCAAGGTAGGCCCGCCATGGCAAAGGTCAAGATCGCGGTCATTGTCGGCACCACACGCGCCGCCCGCGTCGGACATAAACCCGCGGAGTGGATTGCGGACATCGCCTCGCAACGTGATGACATGAGCGTGGAGGTCCTCGACTTGCGCGAATACCCGATGCCCTTCTTCGACGAAGTGGCTTCCAATGCCTGGGCGCCTTCCCAGAATGAGGTTGCACAGCGCTGGCAGAAGAAGATCGCCGAATTCGACGGCTATATCTTTGTAAGCGCGGAATACAATCGCGGCGTTCCGGCGGTGCTGAAGAACGCCCTCGATTACGCCTATCCGGAATGGAACAAGAAGCCGGCCGCCTTTGTCGGTTACGGCTCGGTCGGCGCCGCCCGTGCGATCGAACAGCTGCGCCTCATTGCAATAGAGCTGCAGATGGCGCCGATCCGGACCGGTGTGCATCTTCAAGGCGCCGACTTCATGGCGGTTTGGAAGGGCGAAAAGGACATCGCGGAGCTTTCCTATCTCCGACAGAACGCTAGCGATATGCTCGACCAACTCGTCTGGTGGACTCATGCGCTGAGGGCGGCGCGCGAACAGCCAGCGATTTCCGCTGCCGCGTAAACGATGACGGCCGTGCGTGAAGGAGAGTGCCATGTCAATTCGACCCGTTAAAAGAATTGTTCAGTCCAAACCTACGCTCGAAGGCGCCGGCGTGAAGCTGCGTCGCGCCTTTGGCTTCGGTGATACTGGCGAGTTCGATCCATTCCTGCTGCTCGATGACTTCCGCAACGATCGTCCCGACGACTATCGCGCGGGATTTCCGTGGCATCCGCACCGCGGCATCGAGACGATCACGTACGTGCTGGCGGGAAGCGTCGATCACGGCGACAGTCTGGGAAATCGCGGCAATCTCGGAGCCGGCGACGTGCAGTGGATGACGGCGGGGCGCGGAATTCTGCACCAGGAAATGCCGCAGGGAGATGCGCAAGGGCGAATGCATGGCTTCCAGCTGTGGGCGAACCTGCCGTCGGCGCTGAAGATGACGGCGCCGCGCTACCAGGACATCAAGGCCGCCGAGATCCCGGAAATCGTCGATGATGACGGCACCCGCGTGCGGGTGGTCTGTGGCGAGTTTTGGGGCCGGCGCGGTCCGGTCGAGGGCGTTGCCGCCGACCCGCGCTATCTCGACGTGTGGGTGCCGCCGGGTCGGCGCAAGATCCTGCCGGTCGAAACCGGGCGGCACGCCTTCGCCTATGTGTTCGAAGGCTCGGGAACCTTCGGCTCCGCCTCGCCGCCGTTCGGCGTACTCACCGAAAAAGCGGTGGACGGGGGCGAGATGCTGCACCGCGAGCGAACCGGAAACCGATCGCTCGTGGTGTTCGATAGCGGCGATGAGGTGACGGTGCAGGCCGGCGACGAGGGCATCCGATTCCTGCTAGTGTCGGGCAAACCGATCGAGGAGCCGGTGGCTTGGCACGGTCCGATCGTGATGAACACGCAAGCCGAGCTGCAGCAGGCGTTCACTGAGTTGCACAACGGCACGTTCATCAAGCAACGATGAGTGCGCGCAGGGCGCGTGTCACCGTGCGAAACGACTCACCGCCCTGGCCGCGCGAAGCGGAACCCATGATCACCGATCGGCGGTTATGTTGCACTGGGCCGATACTTAACGACGGCAAAGACGGAGGATGCCATGAGCTGGATGCCCGCGACGGATCCCCTGCTCGGCGATAAGCGCGCGTGCGATGCGCTCGAGCTGGTCATCGTTCCGCGGGTGCGCGATCTGGGCGACGGCTTCTCGGTGCGCCGCGCGCTGCCGCACGGCAAGCGGCAGATGGTCGGCCCCTTCATCTTCTTCGACCAGATGGGGCCGGTTCAGTTGATTGCCGGGCAGGGGCTCGACGTGCGCCCGCACCCGCACATCGGGCTCGCCACCGTCACCTATCTTTTCGACGGCCGCGTCATGCATCGCGACAGCGAAGGCAATACGCTGGAGATCACTCCCGGTGCGATGAACCTCATGACCGCGGGGCGCGGCATTGCCCATTCCGAGCGCAGCCCGACGGGCGCGCGGCAGGGCACCGAGGGCATGTTCGGCATTCAAAGCTGGATCGCGCTGCCGCAGGCGCATGAGGAGACTGCGCCATCGTTTCAGCATTTCGACGCCGCGAGCCTTCCCTTGATCGAGGACGGCGGCGTCAAGGCGCGCGTGATTGCCGGATCTGCTTTCGGCAGGACATCGCCCGTCGGCATGCTCTCGGAATGGCTTTACGCCGAGGTCGTGCTGGCCGCGGGCGCGAGTGCGCCGCTCGACCCCGATCAGGAAGAGCGGGCGATCTATGTGGCCGAGGGCGAGGTCGACATCGCCGGCGATAGGTTCGAAGGCCCGCGGCTGCTCGTCTTCCGTCCCGGCGACCAGATCACGGTGCGAGCATTGCGGGATGCGCGTCTGATGTTCCTCGGCGGCGCCGCCTTGGAGGGGCCGCGCTACATCTGGTGGAATTTCGTCTCCTCGCGCAAAGAGCGAATCGAGCAGGCGAAAGAAGACTGGAAGACGGGACGCTTCGCGCCGGTGCCGAACGAGACCGAGTTCATCCCGCTGCCGGAAGGCTAAGTCGTAGCCACCCTCGTGAGCGCACGTCGACGAGGTGAGGGATTAGAGCAAAACTCCACAAGCGCAGCCTATTCGCGTTGCAGGAGCGGCTGCAAATTTCGAATGTCGGTCACCGTTTCGATCGCATAGACCGTGTCGATCAGACGCTCGGACTTTTCGCGCCCCAGGATCGGGGCGGTGAGATCACGCGCCTTTTCCATCACTTCGGTCCGAGACATCGGGTTGCGAGGCGTCCCGCGCACCGCAGAGATGCGCTCTGAAAGGCGCGTTCCGTCCGCCAGTTCGATCTCGACGACGGTGACACGTACCGGCAGGAACTGGACAAGCTCTCCGTCGCGCACCAGCTCCACTTTTGCTCGATGGCGCAGGACCGCTGCGTCCTGCATCCGTGGCTTGTCATGCGCGGCATGGAACGACACGGTTTTGTCGACCAGCATCACGGCGACCATGTGCTGCAGGCAGATATCCGGGATATCACGGTTGTCGACCACCGCGGCAACCGAAGGGGCGAGGCGCACTGTCACGCGCCGGACCTGATCGACTTCAAAGGGTCGTTTGCTGCGGATCGCCTCGATCCCATCGAGTGGCCCTTGGATCGGCGAGCCGACGCTCCATTTCTTGATATCGGTCTGGACGACCTCGTATCTTTCGCCGAGCTTCTCGACGAGCCGTTCAAGCTTCGCCTTTGGCGCGTAGGCTTGGAAAAAGTTGTCGGTGCCCGAGAAAATATCCTCAACCCCGTTCCAACCCGATCGCACGACCAGCGCAGCCGTGACGCCGTTGCGCGCGGTCATGCCGCCGAAAACGAACGCCTTTTCGATGTGGTCGGTATCCCGCCGCCAAGCGACAATGCCGGAGGATTGCTGCGCAGTATAATCGAGTGCCCAGCGCATTTGCCGCGCGTTAAGCCCCGCAGCGCAGGCCGCAGCGGCCGCGGCGCAGAACGTTCCGGCGATGCTATGGGTGGCGAGGCTGCTCTCATAGCTGAACTCGGCCCCGCCCATCGCCATGACCACCCGGGTCCCGACGTCGTAACCGAGAGTCACGGCGCGAAGAAAGCGCGCGCCGTCGATTCCAAGTTCCTCGCCGACCGCGAGCGCTGCAGGCACGATCGCGCAGCCGGGATGCGAACGCGAGGCGTTGTGGGAATCATCGGTCTCGTCGGCATGCGCCATGACGCCATTGGCAAGCGCAGCGTCGCCCGGTGCAGCCGTAAGCATCATGCCGGCGATGGTGGCAGCGCCCTTTCCACCGTGCGCGCGGATGTAGCGTTGGGCCGCCTGGCCCGGCAGCAGTTCCGATCCGGAGATCATCGCCGCGAGCGTGTCGAGCAGATGGTGTTTTGCATGCTCCGTCGCTTCGTCCGGAAGCGGGCGCGAGCCCGCAGCGGCCATGTAATCGCTGAGTGTTTGCATCACCGGACTAACTCCAGACGCCTGACCAAAAGCACGCACTGATGACAAGGCGACCCCCGCCATTGCGGCCGCGCGAAGCATAATGCGTCGATCCATTGCCACCTCCCCGGCGCAGGACCCCGCGACGTTGGCCTGCAGTTTGGAAGATCAAATCACGCATGACCGACCCGCGAAATAGGTTCAGCCGTGGGCGCCCGCACGGCCGAACGCAAGCTCAATTTCGCGGCTGCACTTGCGGGTTCGCAAGCCGCAGCGGCAGCCTTTGCTCAAACGCCACGATCTGCTCGAACGTCTCGCGAAAATAGAGTTCGAAGTTGTCCCACTCCGCCCAGCCGAGATGGGGCGTGCACAAAACGTTCGGCATCGACAGAAACGGATGGTCGGTGACCGGCTCGTGCTCGTAAACGTCGACGGCGGCGTAGCCGGGCCGCCCCTTGCGCAGCGCGGCGAGCAAGGCGCCCGGCGCGATCAGCTCGGCCCGCGCGGTGTTCACGAGCAGCGTCGTCGGCTTCAGGCGATCGAGATCGTGGGCATCGACGATGCCCTGGGTGTCGCGCGTGAGCCGCACATGCAAGGACACCACGTCCGAGCGCTCGAACAGTGCCTCTTTACTGGCGGCGCGCGCATACCCGGCCGCCTCGGCTTTCTCCAACGAGGATTTTTGTCCCCAGACCAGAATCTCCATTCCCATCCCGCGGCCGCCTTCGGCGACCAGCTGCCCGATGGCGCCGAGCCCGAAAATGCCGAGCGTCGATCCGCGCAGCCGATGCGACAGCGTGCAGGGCCATTCGCCGCGCTTCATGCGCTCGGCCTCGAGCGCCACGTTGCGCCGCGACGCCAGGATCAAGGCGAGCGCAAGCTCGACCGGCGCCACCGGCGAATTGCTCGTACCGGTCGCGACCGGAATGCCGAGCTCCGTGCAGGCGGCGAAGTCGATGCTCCTGGAATTGCGGCCGACAAGGGCGATCAACTTGAGTTTGGGCAACCGTTCGAGCAGCGCGCGGGAAAATTCCACGCGCTCGCGAATCGCCACGACCACGTCCGCAGCGGCAAGGCGCGCACCAAGTTCGCTCAAATCGCGCGCCGGCTCGCGATAGCGCACGACATCGTGGTGGCGGATCAGCGCAAAGCATTCGAGCCGATCGACCATGTCCTGGTAGTCATCGGGGATGACGATTTTCATGTGCTGGACTCAGCTGGTGTCCCCGATGCGGTGCAGCGCGCAACGAAGTGGAGCCGTGCGCCGCTGATCCGGGACCGCAACAGAAGCGGAGCATGAAACGGTCGCGGGTCTGCAGCGCACCACAACGCAATCAAGTGTACGCAGATTGCGTAAACTTATCTGCGTTGCTGCGCTGCGCCCGGGACACGCCGCTCCAATGCTAATACCAAGCCCTATTCCGCCAGATGCTCACGCAGCAACACGCCGTAGCCGGGGATGCTGCCGCCGGTTTTGAGCAGGCGCAGGCCCGCCCACAGGCTCACCGCGTTGTTGGCGAGCACCGGCTTGCCGAGTTCGCCCTCGAGCCGCTCCACGATGCTCATCGCCGGCCAATTGCCGCCCGGCATGATGACAGCCTCCGCGTCGGGCCGGTCGGCGCGGCGGCCGAGCTCGTAGGCCGCCTCCGGTCCGGTGCGGCCCAACTCGACGCCGGCGACGTATCCGGCAACCTCGCTGTTCACGACCTCGAAGCCGCTCGCCTCCATGAAGCGCACCATCGGCTTGTCCATGGTCTTGCTCCACGGCGCGGCGATCGCGATCCGCGTAACGTTAAGCCGCGCGAGCGCGTTGACGAACGCGGTCGCCGCGGTGGTGGTGGGCCGGCCCGACGCATCTTCCATGCGCTTGATCAGCTCGCAGTCGTAGCCCTTGCCATTGGCCAAGGTCGGGGCCGTTGCCGCAAATACGATGACATCCACTTCGGCGTCGGCGAGCTTGCGGCACTCGCTTTCGAGCTCGAGCACGCAGCGCATCTGCTCCTGCGGGGTGATGTCGCGGTAGGCGACGCGCCCGGTGTGCAGCGAGATCGTCGGCGGCAGGGCCGCGAAAAATTCCGGCTCCTGCACCGTGTTCGAAGAGGGCGTCAGCAGGCCGAAGCGATGCGTCTTCTTGAGGTAGGAATTCACTGCGAGCCTTCGAGGCCGGCGGCCTTGATGACGGGGTGGAATTTCTCCGCTTCCGATTTGATGTAGCGCTCGAAAGCCTGCGGACTGCTGCTGCTCACCGCCTTGGAACCCTGACGCGCGATCGCGTCCTTGACGTCGGGCATGGCCAGCGCCTTCGCCATCCCGCTGTAAATGCGATTCACGATCTGCGGCGGCACGCCTGCCGGCGCGAACAGCCCGCTCCAGCCCACCACGACGACGCTCGGATAGCCGGCTTCGACCACGGTCGGCGTCTTGGGAAACTGCTCGTCGCGCGCTTCGCCGAACGTGGCGATGAGATCGACCTTTCCCGTTTCCGCGAGATCAGCGACGCCCGCCGTGGTCGTGAACGCGAGCGGAATCTGGCCCGCTACGACATCGGTGATCGCCGGCGTCTGTCCCCGGTAGGGCACATGCGTCATCTTGATGTCGGCGGCGAGCGACAAGAGCACCCCCATGAGATGGGTCATGTTGCCGATGCCGAACGAGCCATAGTTGAGTTGGCCAGGCGCTTCCTTCGCGCGCGCAACCACATCCTTGATCGATTTGAGTCCGGCGGCGGGATTGACCACCGCGCCGAGCGGATTGGCGGTGGTCTGGGTGATCGGGATGAAATCGCGAAACGTGTCGTAGGGCAGCTTCTTGTAGATGAACGCGTTGGTCGTCACCGAGCTCACCGGCGCGTAGATCAGCGTATAGCCGTCGGGCGCGGCCTTGGCGCCCGCCTCCATGCCGATGATCGCGTTGGCGCCGGGACGATTGTCGACCACTCCCTGCTGGCCCCACAGCTCGTTCATCTTGTGCGCGAGCACGCGCGCCTGCAGGTCGACCCCGGAGCCGGCCGCTTGCGGCACGATGATGCGGATGGGACGGTTGGGATAATCGTCTGCCGTCTGCGCCGTGCCGGGGGCGGCGAACGCGAGCAGCGCCGCGCTTGCCAGCGCGGCAAATAGCGTGCGTAGATTCATGAGCGCTCCTCCAGAGTCATGACAGCGTCGTCGACATGAAATCAGCGGGAGCAACAAGCTCATTCTGCTCCCTCTCCCGCTTGCGGGGGAGGGGTGGGGAGGGGGTGAATTGAAATGCTGTGTCATGTTGCATTCCCCTCCCTGTCCCTCCAGCCGAAGTCGGATATATCCGACTTCGGCCAATTTGTTAGGTGACCGAACTCGGGTAAACCCCAGTTCGGCCGCAAGCGGGGAGGGGACGATGTGGCGCCAGCCGACGTCGTGCCGTGATCGAGTTTCCGGAGCCCCGTTTTTGCGACGTTCTTGTGGTCGCCTCGTCACCCGCGGGCCGCGGCGAGCGGCGCACGCTCGGCTTGCGCGCGCCGCGGGACCGCGCGCAGCATCTCCATGAGCTTTCGGACCGAGCCGAGGTTTTCCAGATTGGCGACAGCGTCGATCGTCCCTGTGATTGCGGAGGGGCTCAGAACGCCGTCCGCATAAGCGCGGAACTTGCCCTCGATCTGCGGCCGCGAGAGCGGGTTCTCCGGCGAGCCGCGCGGATGCTGGCAGTGGGCCTTGAGCGTCGTCCCCTCCGTCTCGATTTCGGCAACCGCCTCGACCCCGCTGAGCGCCGCATCGGCGCGCAGCTCGATCTGCTCGGCCGCGGCGCGGCGCATCTTCGGATCGTCGTAGCGTGCAGGCTCGAACTGAGCGAGGGTCAGCTCCTGATCGTGCAGGATCACCGCCGCCGTGTAGTGGCCGGAGATCAGCGCATCGAACTTGCCCTTGTAGCGCGCGAGCTTGCCGTGCAGATCGAAGGTCTGCTGGCTCAAAGCGATGCGGACTTTCTTCACCTTGGCGGGATCGACCTTCTGTCCTTCGATGAGATCGAACAGCGCGGTGTTCATGCCCTGGATCGAGGACGCGGAGGGCCACAGACGCAATGCGATCTGCGCGAGCTCCCAGCGTTTCCCAAGATCGGCGGTGACCGCCTCCGGGCGGCCGCCATTGGCATAAACATTGTAGAGGCCGCCGTCGCTCGCGGTGAGAAATTCGCGCGTGGCGAGAAACTTCTGCTCCGCGAGCAGCGCCGCCAGTAAGCCCGAGAGCGCGCCCCGGCACTGGTGGAATTTGACCGTCGGCGTTCCCCAGGCGGCAAAGGTGCCGGCCGACTGACTGCCGGCAAGCCCGAACGCCTTGGCCATGGTCTCGGCATCGAACCGGCGCAACCGGCCGACCGCCGCGGCGGCGCCGAATGGGCCGAGCACGCCGGGTCCGTGCCAGCCCTTGCCGCGGAACACGGGATAATCGAGGCCGACGCCGATCCGCGTCGTGACTTCGCATCCGGCGGCAATGGCGACGAGCAGCTCGCGTCCCGACAAGCCATCGCGCTCGGCGATCGCCAATGCGGGCGGCATCACTTCCGGCGTCACATGCGTCAGCGTCGGGCGGTGCACGTCGCACATCGTCACCGCGGTGACGAGATAGCCGTTGAGCAGGGTCGCGCCGGCAAGCGAGAGCGCCTCGCCGCCGATGACGCTGCTCTCGTTCGATTGCGCCAGGCTGGATGCGAGTGCGGCGATCTGCTGCGTCTCCTCGCCGCGATGGCCGGCGACCGCGCAGGCCAAAGTGTCGAGCAGGAGATTCTTGCAGTGATCGCGGACGGGCTCGGGAATATCGTCATATTGCAGCGATGCCGCAAAGCCGGCCAGCACTTCGGTCACGTTTGCGGACATACGCGTCTCCCTTGCAAGTTCGCGAAATACGGCACCACGCCGAAAACGTCCGCACGCATGGTAATCGGACTCCGACCTCGATGCCAATTCGTAGCTCGCTGCCTATCCATGTTTGTCGCCCCGGCCAAGCGTGAAGCGCGAGAGCCGGGACCCAGGAACACCGGCCCGTCTTCACAGGTGCCCCGCTTCGCGGGGACGACCGCAGAAAGAGAGCGCGTAGCCTGAATGGAGCGAATCGACATCCAGGTTCTAATCGCATGCGGGTATGACAGGGGGCGCACGATCAGGAGCAGTGCGCGTCGTGGCCGAGTTCTAAGGCGGGTTCGCGGTGAGTCGCGGATTTCGCTTCGGATTTCGGATGTTGCTTCGCTCCGTCCGGGCTGCTGCTTGGCGACAATGCCGGCACTTTTCCGCCCAAATGTTGCTGCATAGCGTTGGTCAATTCGGGTGGTCGGCTACCAGAGTTGGACTTGGGGCGAAGCCATTCGCCGGGGGATCTGGGGACAAATCTTGAAATCACGATATCGGTCAGCACTTGTTGCTGCACTCGCCTGCGCGAGTGCGCTCGCAATCACCCTTGCGGCGGAGACGGCGGCTGCGCGCGGCGCCAAAGGCGCGCACGCAACGGCCAAGGCCGCGGGTAAAACCGCGAAAGCCACCGGAAAGAAGGTGGCGGGCAAGTCCAAGGGCAGCAAGTCGGCAGAAGACAAATCCGCGGTGCCGCAGATTCCGCTGGCGCAAGGCCCGGCGCCGCAGACGTCCGCCGCCGACATTGCGCTGGTCAAGAGCGCAGTCGAGGCGCTGCGCCGTGGTGGCGCCAGCAAGGCGACCGAGGTCGCCGGCGGCATCTCAGACCCGATGGCGCGCAAGCTCGTGGAATGGCTCATCTTGCGCAGCGACCACAACGGCGCCGAGAGCAAGCGCTACCTCGCCTTCATTGCCGCCAATCCGACTTGGCCGAACCTCGGCATGTTCCGCAAGCGCGCGGAAGGGATGTTTTGGGTCGAGAACGTCAAGCCGGCGCAGATCATAAGCTTCTTCAAGGACTCGCCGCCGCAGTCGGGCGTAGGCCGCATGGTGCTGGCGCGCGCCCTGAACGCGCAGGGCGATGCCGAAGGCGCGGCCGCGCTGGTTCGACAGGCTTGGCGCAATGATTCGCTTCCCGAGGAGGTCGAGAAGCAGGTGCTCGAGCGTTGGTCCGCGTCGCTGAGCCGCGCCGATCACAAGGCGCGCATGGAAAAGCGACTGTTCGCCGCCGACAAGGATGACGCGATGCGGGCGGCACGCCGGCTGGGCGGGGCCGACCTCGCGATCGCGCAGGCGCGCATCGCGATCAGCCGCAAGGTCGGCGCGCCCAAGCTCGAGCCGAAAAGTGCCAGGAAGCTGCTCGACGCCGTGCCGGCGGACGCGCGGCAGGATCCCGGCTATCTGTTCGCGCATGCGCACGTTCTGCGCCACGAGGGCAAAATCGCCGAAGCCGCGCAGGTCTTGCTGTCTGCGCCCTGCGACCTTGCCGAAATCCATGATGGCGAGGAATGGTGGGTCGAGCGGCGCATCATGGCGCGCAAGCTGCTCGATATGGGCGATGCCCAATCGGCCTATCGGGTGGTGGCGGACGCGGCCGAGCCGAACAAGGAAAACTCGCGGATCGAGCGCCATTTCATGGCGGGATGGATCGCGCTGCGGTTCCTCGACGATCCGGCCACGGCGGCAACTCACTTCAAGCGCATCCAGGATGTGACCCGCCATCCGACGTCGCACGCGCGCTCGCACTACTGGCTCGGGCGTGTAGCCGAAGCTTTGAACCAGCCGGAGCAGGCCCGCGCCGAGTATGAGACGGCGGCGCGTGCTTCGGCCGCCTATTACGGGCAGCTCGGCCGGGCGCGGATGGGGCTTCCGGCGCTCGCGCTGGCCCCGCCACCGCCGAAGCCAGACCCGCAAGCCGAGGCGGAGCGGCTGGAACTCCTTCGAGCGCTCGAGATCCTCTACGCGCTCAACGAACGCAAGCTGGTCATCACGCTGATGGCCAGCATTGGGGAGTCGCAAAACGACGCGGGTACGCTCTCGGCCCTGGGCGAATTGGCGGAGCAGTATGAGGACGCCCGCGGGATGCTGCACATGGGCAGGGGTGCGCTGGCACGCGGCTTACCGCTCGACTACTACGCGTTTCCGACTGTCGGCGTGCCGCGCTATTCGCCGATCGCCCCCAGCATCGAGAGCGCGATGCTGTTTGCCATCATTCGCCAGGAGAGCGCGTTCGATCCCTCCGACTGGTCGCACGCGCAGGCAATGGGCCTGATGCAGGTGACGCCGGAAGCGGGACGGGATACCTGCAAGCGCTTCAACTGCAAGTACGACTTCAAGCGCCTGCGCACCGACTCGCCGTACAATCTTCAGGTCGGCGCGGCCGAGGTCGCCGGGGTGCTGCAGGACTACCGCGGCAATCAGCTCCTGGCCTTTGCCGCCTACAATGCGGGGCGCGGGCGCGTGCAAGAGTGGATCGCGCGCTACGGCGATCCGCGCGACCCGAAAGTCGACCCCGTCGACTGGGTGGAGCGCATCCCGTTCATGGAAACGCGCAACTACGTGCAGCGGGTGATGGAGAATTTTCAGGTCTATCGCGTGCTTTTTGCCAACGATGCGCCGCTGACGATCGACAAGGACCTGCGGCGCGACGCCGCGGCGCGCTAATTACCACCAGCCTCGGTGTGGAGCCCGGATGACCCGCAAAAGCGGGGACATCCGGGCTCTGTCCGTTCAATGCGCGGGAGCGCCGGCGCAGGCCGGACGATGACGGCGGTCAGGCTCGTCTGGCTAGCCGTGAATGCCCCGGATTTCCTTCCCTAAATCCGTGCTGCAGAGCCAAACCAAGACGTGAGGGCTCGACTCTGTCTCCGCAAAGGCGCAGACTGGATGCGCTCGAAACGCCAGCGCAAAGCGTTCGGGATTTCATGTCACAACTTGTTCATGGGACCCGTTCTAGCGTCCCACGCCGTTTGCTCCGGCTCGGCCGGGGCAGACTGGACTTGCGTGGGGAGGATACGATGATCAACGCAACCGAATATCTGGCGATGGCTGCGGAACACCATCGCCTGGCCGGCATGTGCCGCTCACCCGACTCGCGTGAACAGCACTTGCGTCTGGAGGAGCAATTCCGGGCGCTTGCCGAGCGTCGGGAAACTTCGCACGAACCGCCCGCGCCGCAGCCGGCACGCGATCCGCAGATCGTAAAATAACGCCGGTATCTAGCTGGGATCGCCGGCCAAAGCGTGCACCGAGGCAAAGAGGTCGCGCACGTGCCGCTCCGCAATGCCGCGCGTGATGAACACGAGTTGGCTTGCGTGGTTCTTGTCGGGCCAGGCCGCTAGCTCGACCGGCGGATGGGCGAGGTGCTGGACCACGTGCACCACCACCGGCCCGCGGCAGCCCGCGACGTTTAGAAAGCCCTTCACGCGCAGGAGGTCGGGCCCGCGCAGCGCGATCAGCGTTTCCATGGCGCGCGCGAAGGCCTCCCACGGCAGCGGCGCGTCCTGCGTCAAAACGAAACTTAAGATGCCGTCGCTATGCTCGGCTTCGGCGACGAAGCCGGAGCGCACGGGAGCGGGCAGGTGCGCATGGGCCTCGACCAGGCAGCGGGGCTCGAGATCGCCGTCGACCGCCGTGTGAATGGCCGCGTGGGGGTTGAGCGCGCGAAGACGCGCGGTCAGCCGTTTGACCGCTTGCGACGTGGCGAGATCGGTCTTCGACACGATCAGTCGATCGGCGAGGATGACCTGCTTTCGTGCCTCTGCCGACCATGCGAGCGTATCGAGGCCGCCTACGGCGTCGACAACGGCGACGACCACCTCGACGTGGAATTCCCCGCCCAGCGCCCGATCGGTGGCAAACGTCTGCAGGATTGGTCCGGGATCGGCAAGCCCGCTGGTCTCGATCACGATCCGCTTGAACTGGGGCAGCGTGCCTTGCGCGCGTTCGGCGACGAGATTGCGCAGCGCGTTCTGCAGGTCGGAGCGCATGTTGCAACACAGGCAGCCGTTGCCCAGCAGCGTGACATCGTCGCTCGAGGCGCGCACGAGCGCGTCATCGATGCCGACACTGCCGAACTCGATGATGATGACGGCGGTGCCTTCGCCCGCGGGGCTCGCGAGAAAGCGGCGCAGCAGTGTCGTCTTGCCGGCGCCAAGGAAGCCGGTGACGACGGTCACCGGAATTTTCGCGCCGCGAGCGTGCTTGAGCCTGCGCCCGAAGGGGCCTGCGTCGCGGGAGGGAAAAAGATTGAGCATGACGTTGTCCGCAACGAGGTCACGAGCTCGGTGCGCTCCCTCTCCCCATTTGGGGAGAGGGTTGGGGTGAGGGGGTTACCATACTATCGATGAAGTTTAACCCCTCACCCCATCCCTCTCCCTATGGGAGAGGGAGCAGACCGAGCGTGCCGCTCCACATGATCCATGCGCGCAGCCCCGTGGTCAAAAATCCATCTCCAGGATGTAGAGACCGCCGACGTGGCGATCGACGGTGTAGACGACCTCGCGCTCGTCGACGAACACGTCGTTGAGCTGGATGGTGCCGGTCGGCGCCATCGGCGGCGCCGGCGGCACGAACACGCCGACCTGCTGCGGCTGATAGGGATTGGAAATATCGTAGGCGCGCAGCCCGCCGTTGAAGAAGGTGCCGAGCACGATCTGATCGGACTGCCAGGCGGTCGGCCGCGGCACGTTCTCGTGAATATTGTGCGCGCCGAAACGGCCCTTGGCGGCAAACGCCTTGTGATCGGGCAACGGGCAGGTCGCGATCGGGACGAGGTTTGCTTCCTCGCGCGCGTCGAGGATCCAGATCAGCTTGGGCCAATCCTTGGCGTTGTTCTCGGTCGATTCGTCGGTAATCACCATAAGCCCGCGGTCGAACAACGGCAGCACGGTGTGCATGAATCCCGTATAGGGCGGCGAGTTGGTCCACTGCGAGACCCGCTTCGGGTTCGCCTTGTCGGAGATGTCGAGGATGAACATGCCGCCGTCGATATAGGCGAGGTAGCAACGGTCCCCGCGCTGCGGATAGACGTTGGTGTTGTGGGCGCGGTGGCCTTTGTCCAGCGGGTGACGCGGCGGTGGCGCGACGTTATCGCCTTGACGGGTGCCCGGCATCCACCAACGGCCGACTTCGACCGGCTTGGACGGATTGCGCACGTCGATGCAACGATAGAACTGGTCGTCGTTGGGATGCGTGGGCGTGAAGTCGGACGCACCCGAGGCGCAATGCACGTATTCGCCGTCGCAGAACCACAGCTGATGCACGCCGCGCGAAGTTTCCCCCGAGCAGTCGAAGAAGGAGATCGACCGCGGCTTCTCCGGCACCGAGATGTCGAACAGCTCCATGCCGGCGGGCTTAAGTCCCTTTTTCTGGGTTTGATAGGCGACCGCCATGGTGTTCCCGCACGTCTCCAGCGAATTGGAGCGCATGTGCGCCTGCGGCAGGTCGGTCTGCACCACCACCTTGGGCTTGCGCGGATCGGATACATCGACGGCGGTGAAATTCTTCGGCGCGCTTTCGTGCGCGAGCCACAGGATGCGGCGTCCGTCGGGCGCGATCTGGATCGACATGCCTTCGCCCATGCCGCCGAATCCGTCGAGCAGGTGATGGGCGATGAGCTTGAAGTTCCAGGTGATCGGTCCGCCGTTGGCGCTGATCGGACTTTTCGCGCGGGCTGCTTGCTTGGGCACCGATTTCTTTGCCGCCGCTTTTTTCGGAGCTGCGGTCTTCGCCGGCTTTTTGGCGGCCCGCTTGGCAGTCTTCTTCGCGACTTTCTTCCTTCCGACTTTCATTCCACTCTCCATGCCCTGACATCGCGGGCAGCTTTAGCGCGTTTCAACGCAGCAGGCGAGGTGCGCGGCGCGTAGGGAAAAGAAAAAGCGCGCCGCGCACAGCCTCAGCCGTCACCCGCGGGCTTGACCCGCGGGTCCATCGGAAAAAAGCGCTTCATTCAAGCGATGGATTGCCGGGTCAAGCGGCAATGACGACCGTAGCCCGCGTTACGAACTCGCCTTCGCCCACAGGTCCGGCCGCAGTGCCTTCTTCCAGTCCGGGATCGCCGAAATCTTCTTTTCCCGCAGTAGCACCTCGGCGTCCTTCTGCAGGCCGGGCACGAGGTCGGAGGGAAAGCCCGGATTGACCTCGACCTTCGCCAGCGCCTTGGCGAATGTCTCGCGCGACATGGCGTATCCCTTCGAGGTGAAGAACGCATAGATCACGTCCGCGACCTTGCCGGGATTGTCCTTGAAGTCGCGCGCCGCTTCCTGCCAGCACTTAAGGTAGGCGATGACGGTCTCCGGGCTCTTGTCGACGAAGTCGGGCGTCGCCGCCATGAATACCGGCATCTTGTCGAGCTGCGAGAAGTCCATGATCGACGTGCCGATGCCCTCGGCGACGGCAATCGAATTGTAGGGCTCCACATTGACCATGGCGTCCACGGTCTTGGCGGCCATCGCCGCGACCATGTTGTTGACGTCCATGCGTACTTCCTGGAAGTCGCCTTTCTTGAGGCCGGCCGCCGGCGCAATGACGTCCACGAAGATATTGCCGACGGAGGACCCGGTTTGGTTGGCGACCTTGAGTCCCTTGAGCTCGCTGACCTTGGTCAAGTTGAGGTCCTTGCGCGTCACGACCTGCGCGGTCTTGCCGACGGTTTCGATCTGCGCGATCGCGACAAGGCCGCCCTTGTCGTGCCCGATGATGAAGGACTGGGCGGCGTAGGTGCCGAGATCCACCTGCCGTGCCACCATCTGCTGCATGGTGAGATTGCCAGAGGGCACGGCGAATTCCTCGAACTTGATGCCGCGCTTCTCGAGCAAGCCCGATTTGAGCAGGTAATAGGTCGGCATGCCCCAGATGTTGGTCTGGAAGCCCTGCCGGATAGTCTCCAGCGCCCATGCCGGCCGCGCCGGCAGCGCCAGCGCCAGCGCGCTTCCCGCCAGCCATTGCCGCCGTGTCAATCCACTGCGTGTGTTGCTCATCGCTCTCCTCCGTGATGGCCGATCTTTATCGGTTATACATACCCGTCTCTATTAGGCATTCGGCATGGACCTAGATGCTTGTTCGGCGCAGAGCATAACGCGGACCCGTCATTGTTCCTGCTGCAGGCCGAATTCGCGGACGCTCGATGCCACTTCGTCGAGCGTCTGCGCCATCACCTGCCGAAGTTCGTCCGCAGTGGACGATACCGCAATCGAGCCCGCCTTCTCGATCATCGCGCGGTAGTCTCCTGAGCCGACGATCGTCGCGACGTGGCGCTGCAGCAGATCGAGGATCGGCTGCGGCGTGCCGGCGCCGGCGCAGATGCCGAGCCAGCCGAAGCGCACGAAATCAATGCCCCGCTCGGTGAGCGTGGGGATCTCGGACAGATTTTTCAGCCGCTGCGGCGCCGACACCGCCAGGATCTTGAGCTGCCCTGCCTGATATTGCGACATGATCGCCAAGGTCGGCGAGACGTAGAACTGCACGCGCCCGGCGACGAGCTCCTGCACGACCTGGGCACCGCCGCGGAAAGGCACGCGGTTCATGGTGATGCCGGTGAGCTTCTCGAGCTGGCGGGCGAGAATCTCCTGCGCCGATCCGGCACCGATGGTGGCGTAGCTCACCTCGCCGGGATGCGCCTTGGCGTATTGCACGAAGGCATCGAAGTCGGCGGCAGGAACGGCATTGGCGAGCGCGAGCCCGTAATAGTATTTGGCGATGAGGGAGACCGGGGCGATGTCGCCGAGCTTGAACTGCGCGTTCTTATAGAGCGCGGTGTTGATCGGCTCGAAATGGGTGCACAGCAGCAAGGTATAGCCGTCGCGCGGCTGCGAGAGCACGTCCCGCGCGGCGATCATGCCGGCGGCGGCCGGCTTGTTCTCGACGATCACGCGCTGGCCGAGCGCCTCGCCGAGCTTGTCGGCGATGAAGCGTGCCGGAATATCGGTCGGGCCGCCGGCGCCGAAGCCCACCACCAGCCGGATCGGCCGCGTGGGATATGGTTCCTCCGCCTGCGCCGCTCCGCTTCCTGCGAGCGCGAGCAGCAGCGCGCAGCCGAAACCAGTCATCCACCTCATCTCTCTGACCCAGCTTGCGTTGCATGCGCGCCTGCGTCCTGGCCCAGATGGCGCAGCAGCGACTTCTGATGTTGCAGGAATTCGACGCTGAGCGGGTCGCGCGGCCGCGGCAGGCGAATCGGCAGCTCGGTCTTCACCATGCCGGGATGCGACGTCATCACCACCACGCGATCCGCGAGGTAAACCGCTTCCGCCACGTTGTGCGTCACGTAGACCACGGTCTTGCGCGTCTTTCGCCAAACGTCCGCGAGCAGGCGCTGCATGTCGTCGCGGGTGAGCGCATCGAGCGCCGCGAACGGCTCGTCCATCAGCAGCACCGACGGATTGTACGCGAGCGCCCGCGCGATGGCGACCCGCTGTTGCATGCCGCCGGACAAGTGGTGCGGGTACGCGGCCACGAACTTCTCGAGCTTCACCAGCTTGAGCTGCTCGAGCGCGATCGCTTCGCGCTCGGGCTTTCCCATCCCCTTCATCTCGAGCCCGAAGGTGACGTTCCCGAGCGCGGTGCGCCAGGGAAACAGCTGGGCAAAGTCCTGAAACACCACGCCGCGGTCGAGGCCGTGGCCGGTGACCGGCTCGCCGCCGATGCGGATTTCGCCGGCGGTCGGGACGAGAAATCCGGCGATGACGTTGAGCAGGGTCGACTTGCCACAGCCGGAAGGGCCGACGATGCAAAGGAATTCCGAGGCCTCGATCTCAAAGTTGACATCCACGACGGCCGGAACCTGGCCGGCCGGTGTGTCGTAGACGAGGGAAACTTTGCGGACTTCGATGTGGGGCATGAGCTAGTGTCCCGATTCCGAAGTTCGCAAGCGCTTGCGGCGCACTCTCGTGCGAACTTCGGAATCACAAGGACACTAGCAAAATTATGAGTCTAGTGTGGTTTTGGATTTGAAGTTCCTATACGAAGGTCGCCGCAAATGCGTAGGAACTTCAAATCCACCACACTAGGTGTTGCTGTCATAGATGGTATGCCCATTTGTGGCCAGCGGTGGCAGCCACGCCCGAGAAGAGTTTCACCCAATTGAGATTGGGTGTAGACAGGCGCAGACGGACAATTCGCCGCAAGGGTTCACCGGGAGCATCGCATGGGACCGCACGCCGCATCGAGGCCGCTGACATTGTCGGAGCAGGCGGACGAGCTCGAACATAAAATGATGGAGGAGCTCAACGACAAGATCGCCACGAAATCGGCGCTGTTCGCCATGGCCGACGGTGATCTCGGTTACGTCGGCGGAGCCGAGCTACAGGCACGCAATCCGGGCAAGTATTTTCTAATGGGCGCCGATCCGCGGCTGCCCAAGATGCCGGACAAGCCGACGCTGATCGACTTCTTCAAGCACCGCTTCGTATCGATGAACCATCTCTTGCAAAGCGCGGCGCTGGCGTTCAAGGCCGGCCACGACGAGAAGGTCGTGCTGGCGTGCCTGCTGCACGATATCGGCGTCGCCGGCTTCATCCGCTGCGATCACGGGTATTGGGGCGCGCAGCTGATCGAGCCCTATGTGGACGAAGAGGTGAGCTGGGCGGTGCGCGTGCACCAGGCGCTGCGCTTCTTCCCCGACGAGTCGGTCGGCTACAAATATCCGGACATGTACCTCAAATATTTCGGGCCGGACTATAAGCCCGAGCCCTACATCGTCGAGGAATACAAGCGAGCCCGCAGCCACAAATATTATATGACCGCGCGGCTCATTTGTGTGAACGACATCTATGCGTTCGACCCCAATGCCAAGGTCAACCTCGACGATTTCGTCGACATCATCGGCCGCCATTTCAAGCAGCCGAAAGAGGGCCTCGGCTTCGACAACACGCCGTCGTCGCACATGTGGCGCACGCTGATGTGGCCGACGCGATTTTTGTAATTCGGCGCTACTCGGTCCCCGCCAGCCCCGCCTGCGTCACGACCTTGCCCCAGCGCGCGATCTCGGAGGCGATGAAGCGCTCCAGATCCTCGGGGGAGGAGGTGCTGCCCGGAATCATGCCCAGCTTGATGATCTGCTGTTGAACGTCGGGCAAGGCCAACACCTCGGCGAGCGCGGCTTGAAGCCTGCCGACGACCTCCTTCGGAGTGCCGGCCGGCACCGCAAACACGCCCCAGCCGGCGGCATCGAATCCGGGAACGCCGGCCTCCGCGATCGGCGGAATGTCCGGCGCCGCCGGCAGGCGGACTGCGGTCGATACGCCGAGTGCGCGGACCTTGCCTTCCCTGATCTGGGGCAGCGAAGGGACAGTGTCGGAGAACAGCAGCGGCACGTGCCCGGCGATCACGTCGGTCAGCGCCGGTGCGCTGCCTTTGTACGGAACGTGCGTCATCTCGATGCCGGTCATGCTCTTGAGCAGCTCGCCATAGAGATGATGCGGTGAGCCGGGTCCGCCCGATGCGAAGGACAGCTTGCCGGGATTGTCCTTGGCGTATTGCACGAGTTCTGCGACCGAGCGCGCCGGCAAGGACGGATTGACCACGAGCACGAACGGAACCCTGCCCCCGAGCGCCAGCGGCACCAAATCCTTGACCGGATCGTAGGGCAGCTTCTTGTACATCGTGGCGCTGATGGCGAGCGATCCGCTGCCCGCCATCATCATGGTGTAGCCGTCGGGCGCGGCTTTGGCGCCCGCGGCGGTCCCGATCACCGAGCCCGCCCCCGGCCGATTCTCCACCACGACCGACTTGCCCAACCGATCGGAGAGGTGCGGTGCGACTGCGCGGCAGAGCGCGTCGATCGCTCCGCCCGCCGGCCACGGCGCGATCAAGGTGATCTGTCGCGTGGGGTAATCCTGCGCCTGCGCCATCGACGCCGTCGCGGCAACGGCAACGCCGGCGACGAGGCTGGCGAGCAGCAGCGCAGAAAATCGCTTCATGGTTTCCTCCTGGGTGTCCCGGGCGCAGCGCAGCACCGCAGATAAGTTTACGCAATCTGCGTACACTTGATTGCGTAGTGATGCGCTGCAGACACCGATCTCGGGTTTACCCGAGATCGGCGCTTAAATGTGCGCAAGTCGGGTAAACCCGACTTGCGTGGACCGTTACGACACCGAATCCGGTACACGGCCTATTTTCCTATCCCTTCGCCGTGCGCACCATGCCCCAGCGCATGACGGTGGCGCGCTCGAGCGAGCCGAAAATGAGCCGCTCGAAGAGAAAGCCGATGGCGCCGATCACGGCCAGCGCGGCGAGCATGACGTCCGCGTTCAAGAATTCCTTGGCGTCGAAAATCACCCAGCCCAGTCCCCAATCCGAGGCGGCGAGCATCTCGGCGCCGACGACCGCGATCCACGCCCGCAGGAACGCTTGCCGCAGCCCGGTGATGATGAAGGGCGAGGCGCCGGGAATGATCACCTTCCAGAACAGCGCCCGCTCGTCGGCACCCATGGCGCCCGCCGCACGCAGCCAGAGCGGATTGACGGCGCGAACCCCCGACCAGGCGTTGAGCAGCATGGGAAACAGCGCGGCATAGAATACGATGAGGATCGCGACCGTGTTGCCGAGCCCGAACCAGAGAATGAACACCGGCACCCAGGCGAGCGAGGGGATCGGCATCAGCGCGCTCGCAAGTGGCAGGCAGAAATTCTCGACCGGGCGGAAGCGGCCCATCAAAATGCCGAGCGGCAGCGCAACTGCGACGGCAAGCGCGAGCCCGACCAGCACGCGGTACATGGTGAAGCCGGCGTGCTCGAGCATGGTGCCGTCGAGGAGAAGCGCCCAAAGCGTGCTCGCGATCTTCGGCAGCGTCGGCAAGAGCGCCGCGGGGAAGACGCCGCTGCGTGCAACCGCTTCATAACAGGCGGCGGCGATGAACAGCGTGAGGCCAGCGCGATAAGCCGAGGTCGCGCGCTCCATCCCCGCTTTGGCGGCGGTGGTCACGACATCATCCCCCAGCGCACGACGGTGTAGTGCTCGAGTCTCTGGAACACGAGCCTCTCCAGCGCGAGCCCGATCGCGCCGATGACGGCAACGCCGGCGAGCATCACGTCGGTGTTCAAAAATTCGCGGGCGCCGAAGATCATCCAGCCGAGTCCCCACGACACCGCGGCGAGCATCTCCACGCCGACCAGGATGCGCCAGGCCTGCGCCAAGCCCAGCCGCAAGCCGGTCAGCACATAGGGGAGCGCACCGGGCAGGATCACGTGGTGCAAGAGCCGCCGGTCATCCGCGCCCATGGCCTGCGCCGAGCGCACCCAGATTTCCTTCACCGCCTTCACGCCGGTCCAGGTGTTGAAGATGATCGGAAAGGCGGCGACGAAGCCGACCAGCAGCACCGTCGATTTGTTGCCGAGGCCGAACCAGAGCAGGAACAGCGGCGCGTAGGCGAGGCCGGGGATCGGCGCACCAATGCTGACCAGCGGCAGCGCGATGTCTTCGGCGAGCCGCGAGCGGCCCATCGCGATTCCGGCGGCGACGCCAGCGACCGCTGCGAGTGCGAAGCCGACGCCGAGCCGGATCAGGGTATCGAGCGCATGGTGTGGCAGGATTCCGCTGAGCGTGAGCCGCCAGAACGCGGCTGCAATCGTTTCGATCGAGGGAAACAAGCGCGGCGGAAAGAAGCCGAACCGTGCGACCAGTTCCCAGATTGTCCCGAGAACGAGAAACGGAAACGTGTTGCGCCAGATCACACGCCAGCGCGGCTCAGTTTCTGTCGTGCTTGCGAGCGCAATGTCCGCCATGCGCCGATCATGCCGGTGCGGTAACAGAGCAGCAAGTCGGTGCAGCAAGTAACATCCTCATCCTGAGGAGCGGCCGAAGGCCGCGTCTCGAAGGATGGCCACCAGCGCCGAGTTTGCCGCCATCCTTCGAGACGCTCGCTGCGCTCGCTCCTCAGGATGAGGTCCTTCGAGCATTTCCAGTCATGAAACCTGCGACTTCCGTTGTGTTGCCCGACGCCTCCCGAACCGATAGCGTCCCGGCAAAACAAGAGGGGAGGAACAGATGGACCGGCGCAGCTTCCTTGGCGCTGCCGCAGCCGCACTCGCCACACCCGCCTTCGCGCAAGACTACCCGTCCCGGCCCGTCACCATCGTGAACCCGTTCCCGCCTGGCGGCGCGGTTGACGTGGTCGGACGTCCGTTTGCGGCCACGCTTGAGCCTCTGATCAAGCAGCCGGTCGTGGTGGAGACAAAGTCCGGGGCCGCAGGCGCAGTCGGCGCGCAGTACGCCGCCAATGCGCGGCCTGACGGCTAC
>JBJMTU010000067.1:0-9455 GCA_045811545.1 Xanthobacteraceae bacterium
ACCCGGCTGTTGAGGGTATCGGTCGCCTTCGGATCGAAATTGCCCTGGCGCACGAGGCAGCGAAACGTAGCCTGGATATGCCCGGCCGGGCAGCCGAACCGGTCGTAAAGATCGAGATGCCGAAACGCGGTATCGAGATCATCGCGCCAAAGCAGGCTTACCACCCGCCGACCCAGCCACAGGCATTCCGGGTTTGCGGCCGGTCCACCCAAAAGCCGCTCGGCTTCGGCAAACTCGTCGATTTTCTTTTGAACGTCCTTGGCCTCGCCGGCCTGCGATTTGTCCTTATCGCCCGCCTTTTGCTCGGTATTCTGGGCAAATGTCGGAATGGCGACAAACAACATCGCCGCGCCGAGGGCGGCGGTGACAAAACGCATCCTAGAGCGTTGCATGGTTGTCCTGATTTGTTGGGCCGTCCCGGTCGGCGGGTCGTCCTCCCATGGCGGCCCATTCGGTCAGCATTGCGGCGACAGCGGCAGCCCTTGGTGCGATCCGATTAAAGCAGCCGCCAGCGCTAACGCCAAGATCGCAAAAGCCGTTCCCGCGAAAAAAGCGTCCCGTGCGGTCGGGGCGGTGCTTGGCACTGCGGTTAGGGCACGTTAAGCGAGGTTCACCCGCGAGCAGGGGCTGCGAGCAATCTCAATGGGCATTGCGACCGCGCTTTTCGCCATGGCGGCGGCGGCGATCGTCACGGCATGGGCGTGGCTCGGGGCCGCAGTCCAGATGCCGCCGTCCCCCTTGGCCTCGGGCGAGAAGCTTTATTGCGTCTCGTACACTCCGTTCCGGGGAACCCAGAGCCCCCTCGGGCCGGACATTCCCGTCGATCCCCGACAAATCGACGAGGACTTAGCCCAGCTCAAGCACATCACGGATTGCGTGCGAACGTACTCGGTCGATTTCGGGCTCGACCGGATTGCCGAGAGCGCCAGGCATCACGGTATGAAGGTGTTGCAGGGTTTGTGGCTGTCGAACCGACCCGAGCTCAGCCGCAAGCAGGTCGCGACTGCCATCGCGCTGGCAAACCGGTTTCCCGACGTGATTGCGGCGGTGATCGTCGGCAACGAGGTCCTGCTGCGCGGGGACATGGCAGCGCCTGATCTCGTGCGGACCATTCGCGAGGTCAAGGCGCAGGTCCCGGTACCCGTCACCTACGCCGATGTATGGGAATTCTGGCTGCGCCACCGCGATGTGGCCACCGCGGTCGATTTCGTCACCATCCACATTCTGCCGTATTGGGAAGACTTTCCGATTCCCGCACGGAATGCGGCAGCCCACGTCGATGCCATTCGCGCGCAGATGGTGGCGGCCTTTCCGGGCAAGGACGTGTTTATAGGTGAGTTCGGATGGCCGAGCGCCGGCCGCATGCGCGAAGGTGCCCTGCCCTCGCCGGTGAACCAGGCGCGTACCATGCATGAGGTGCTCGACCACGCCAAACGCGAGAACTATCGCGTCAACCTGATTGAGGCGTATGACCAGCCCTGGAAGCGCCAGCTCGAAGGAACCGTCGGCGGCCATTGGGGTCTGTTCGACGCGTATCAACGACGGCCCAAATTCGCCTGGGGCGGCCTCGTCTCCAACCATCCGTACTGGCGTTGGCAGGCCGCAGGCGGAGTAGGGCTCGCGGCCGTAGTCTTCGCAACCGCACTTGGCGT
Organism: Xanthobacteraceae bacterium; assembly: GCA_045811545.1. Lineage (GTDB taxonomy): Bacteria > Pseudomonadota > Alphaproteobacteria > Rhizobiales > Xanthobacteraceae > VAZQ01. Next base: position 1,653 of record JBJMTU010000067.1, read on the forward strand.
TCGCAGGCGAACCGCGCTCACAGCCGACAGCGGCTGGTGGTTGCGGATCGCGGCGATGGCGATCGTATGCGGTATCCTGATCGGCTGGACGGTTGCGAACGTGCCGGTCGAAAGCCTGACGGTCGGCGACTGGCTGCGTTCGCTCGCCTGGGCGGGTGCGGCATTGGCGTCGCCGGTGATCGGCGCTGCCGCCCTAGCATCGGGGACGACCGCACCCACCTTCGCACAAATTCTCGGCCGCGCAGGCCAACGTCCACCCAATGCCGTGGCGCTTGCCCTGGGCGTTCTGCTGATTGCTCTTGCCGTGCTCGCAGTGCAGGCGGTGCTGGGGCTCGTGTTTGATCCCCGCTACCGGGATTTTCCCTTCGCGCCGCTCACTGCGGCGACAGTCCCGCTCTTGTTCGTGATCAAGGGAAAGCCGGCCGTCAAAGGAACGTTCCTCGCGAGATGGAGACGGCATTTGCAGGCCCCGCCGGCGCAGAGCGCGATTGCGGTGACGCTGGCCGCATCGGCGGTCTATACCGTTTTCAACGAAAGCTTCGCCAACTGGCAGGCGGTCTGGTTCGCAGCCGCTGTGCTCGCGTTCGCGTTTACTCTGCTGCAGGCGCAGGACGCGCCAGGCTGAGCAGCAGCAGCGCCGCCGCCACGCCGGCGAGATTCGCATTGTGCAACACCACGCCGAACGCGGTTGCGGCGAGCGCCAGGGCCACCAACAGGATCGACGGCCGCAGGAGATTGAGCAGAGCTGCGCCGAGTGCCACCCATCCGAATATCGAGTGGTTGTACAGGATGATCGTCAGCCGAAACGTGGCACATAGCCAGGTGTCGAGGCCAGCCTGACAGGCGAGGGATACCGGCGCGTATTCGATCGCGAGATAGCGCAAATAAAGGGCCTCGCCGAGCGCGAGCAGAGTGATCAGCAGAAGCCAATTGATTTGGCGGGCGGTGGGCAGGAACAGCGCGGGCTGCATGAGCGACGGCAGTATGCCGCGCGTGTGTTCGCCGTACAATCGGAGTCATTACCGTCGCGCTCGGCGAATCGATTCGAATGCGTCGATCCAGGTCGTTTGGTCCAGTGCCCGCCTGTATTTCGCCTTTTCCGCAGCGGCGCACTCGGATATGACGGCGCCGGCGGCCGCAGCGCCGCGGAGGAGGTCCATTGGCACTTGAACGCAGCTGCCTTGCCATTGTGCTCGCGGCCGGCGAAGGCACGCGCATGCGCTCGGCGCGGCCAAAGGTGCTGCATGCCATCGCCGGGCGATCGCTGCTATCCCATGTGCTCCACGCCGTGCGCGAGGCGGGCGGTACCATGACCGCGGTGGTGGTCGGGCCCGGCGCGGAAGCGGTGGCGGCTGAGGCCAAACGGATCCTGCCCAATGCCGAGATCTTCGTGCAAACGGAGCGGCGTGGAACCGCTCATGCTGTGCTGGCCGCAAAAGCCGCGATTGCGCGCGCACCCAATGACGTGCTCGTGATTTTCGGCGATACGCCGCTTATTCGGCCGCAGACGCTCACTCGGATTCGCGAGGCTGTCGCCCAGGGGGCGGCGGTCGTGGTGCTTGGCTTTCGCCCGAAGGATCCCGCGGGCTACGGACGCCTCGTGGTCGAAGGCGGCGAGCTCGTGGCCATCCGTGAGGAAGTCGATGCGAGCCCGGCCGAGCGCGCGATCAAGCTGTGCAACGGCGGGCTGATGGCGTTCGCCGGTCCCACTGCGCTGGCGATCCTCGAGCGGATCGGCAACGATAACCGCAAAGGCGAATATTACCTCACGGACGCCGTGGCCATTGCCCGGGGCATGGGACTCAAGGCGACCGTGATCGAGACTGAGGAGGACGAGGTGCGCGGGATCAATACGAACGCTCAGCTCGCGGAGACGACCGCCGTGCTGCAGCAGCGGCTACGCAAGGCCGCGATGGAGGAAGGCGTCACGCTGGTCGCGCCGGAAACGGTGTTCTTGTCATCGGACACCAAGTTCGGTCGCGAGGTGGTGGTGGAACCCTTCGTGGTGTTCGGACCAGGTGTTACGGTCGAGGACAACGCCGTGATCCGTTCCTTCTCGCACCTCGAGCGGGCGCATGTGGGAAAGGGCGCGTTCGTCGGACCCTATGCGCGGCTGCGCCCCGGCGCACGCCTGCATGAGGACGTTCACGTCGGCAATTTCGTCGAGATCAAGGAGGCGGTGATCGAGGCCGGCGCCAAGGCCAATCATCTGAGCTATATCGGCGACGCAACCGTCGGTGCCGGGGCCAATGTGGGCGCCGGCACGATCACCTGCAACTATGACGGCGTGGCCAAGCATCGCACCGAGATCGGCAAGGACGCGTTTATTGGTTCGAATTCGGCGCTGGTGGCACCGGTGAAGATCGGAGATGGCGCTTACGTGGCCTCGGGCTCGGTGATTACTCACGATGTGCCCGCCGCTGCACTGGCGCTCGGCCGCGGGCGGCAGGTGGTCAAGGAGGGCTGGGCGCGGCGGTTGCGCGAGCGCATGTCGCTGGGCAAGAAAACCATGCCGGGAAAATGACGAGATCGACTACCTGTTAGCGTTAATCGTCAGAAGTTGAGACATAGCTTGATTTCCCTTTTGGCCTCAACCGCCGATATATCCGCGTCGGCGTATGATCCTGCGCCGTCAGCCTAGGAGGCAGCCGCTCGCATGTGCGGAATTGTAGGCATTCTCGGCCGTGAGCCCGTTGCGGGCTTGCTTGTCGATGCGCTCAAGCGGCTCGAGTACCGAGGTTATGACTCCGCCGGCGTCGCCACGCTGGAAAGCGGCCAGCTCGCGCGCCGACGTGCCGAGGGCAAGCTGCGCAATCTCGAAGCCAGACTGGCGCGCGAGCCGCTCACCGGGGCGATCGGCATCGGCCACACCCGCTGGGCGACCCACGGCCGACCGACCGAACATAACGCTCACCCGCATGCCACCGAGCGGCTGGCCGTTGTCCACAACGGCATTATCGAGAATTTCCGCGAGCTACGCGATGAACTGGAGAAGACTGGCGCAAAGTTCGGCTCCGATACCGACACCGAAGTGGTCGCCCACCTGGTGACGCAGGAAATGAAGAATGGCCGCTCGCCGGCCGAGGCGGTGGCGGCCGCGCTGCCCCGGCTGCGGGGTGCGTTCGCGCTCGCCTTTTTGTTCGCGGGCGAGAACGATCTCATCATCGGCGCGCGCAAGGGCTCGCCGCTCGCGATCGGTTACGGCGAGGGCGAAATGTATCTCGGCTCCGATGCGATCGCGCTCGCTCCCTTCACCGACGCGATCTCCTATCTCGAGGATGGCGACTCGGCAGTGCTCACGCGCCGGGGCGTGGAGGTCCGTGATGCCAAAGGCAGCAAGGTCGAACGCGCCGTGCTCAGATCCTCGGCCTCGGCCTTTCTCGTCGACAAAGGCAATTATCGCCACTTCATGGCGAAGGAGATCCACGAGCAGCCGGAGGTCGTCGGCCACACACTCGCGCATTATATAGATATGGCCGCCGAACGCGTGCGGTTGCCGGTCGAGTTGCCGTTCGATTTCGGCACGCTCGAGCGGGTCTCGATCTCGGCTTGCGGCACCGCCTATTACGCCGGACTGGTCGCAAAATACTGGTTCGAACGTTTTGCGCGCCTTCCGGTCGAGATCGATGTCGCGTCCGAATTCCGCTACCGCGAGGTTCCGATGACTGCGGGCGGGCTCGCGATCTTCGTGTCGCAGTCGGGCGAGACCGCAGATACTTTGGCGACGCTGCGCTACGCCAAAGAGCACAAGCAGCATACGCTCTCGGTGGTAAACGTCCCCACCTCGACGATCGCGCGTGAGAGCGAGGTCGTGATGCCCACGCTTGCTGGCCCGGAAATCGGGGTCGCCTCCACGAAGGCGTTCACCTGCCAGCTCGCAGTGCTCGCCTGTCTCGCGATCGCGGCCGGGCGCGCCCGCGGCGTGCTGTCCGAAGAGGCGGAGAGCAAGATGGCGCGCGCGCTGATCGAGACGCCGCGTCTCATGGCGGAGGCGCTCGCGCTCGAGCCCCAGATTGAGCATTTCGCGCGCGATCTCGCCAAAAGCCGCAACGTCCTTTATCTCGGTCGTGGCACCAGCTTTCCGCTTGCGCTCGAGGGGGCCCTCAAGCTCAAAGAAATTTCCTATATCCACGCGGAAGGCTATGCCGCGGGCGAGCTCAAGCACGGACCTATTGCGCTGATCGATGAAACCATGCCGGTGATCATCATCGCGCCCCATGACCGGGTATTCGAGAAGAGCGTGTCCAACATGCAGGAGGTGGCGGCGCGCCAGGGCAAGATCATTCTCCTCACCGATCCTGAAGGGGCCCATGAGGCGCATGTGGACTCGGTATCAAAGCTCACGCTGCCGGCCATGCCCGCCACGGTGACGCCGCTCGTGTATGCTATCCCGGTGCAGCTGATTGCCTATCATACCGCGGTAGTGATGGGCACCGACGTGGATCAGCCGCGCAACCTTGCAAAATCGGTCACGGTGGAGTGATCGGACGCGACTTTTGCGCATCTCGCCGGAGTGCGTGCAGGCAGGTAACCTCACTCGATTGATAGATGTCCAATAAGATCCGCATGAACCAGTTTGACCGCAATGCCGGGATCGCGACGGCGGCCGACCCCGACGCGCCGCCGGAGCCTGCCAAAGCCGGCCCGTTCCACCACGGCGTCATCAGCCGCGTGCGCAATTATTTCCTGACCGGGCTGATCCTCGTTGCCCCGGCCTATATCACCGTCAGCCTCACCTGGTGGTTCATCAACTGGGTGGACGACCTGGTGCGGCCATTTATTCCGATCGCGTACCGGCCCGAGACGTATCTGCCGGTCAAAATTCCTGGGCTCGGCCTCATCATCGTGTTTGTTACGCTGACGCTGTTCGGTTTCCTGACCGCCAATTTCGTGGGCCGCAAGTTGGTCGAGGTCGGCGAGAATATTCTCAATCGCATGCCGGTCGTGCGACCGATCTACAATAGCCTCAAACAGATCTTTCAGACGCTGTTTGCAAAAGGTGGCTCGAGCTTCCGGCGGGTTGGTCTCGTCGAGTTTCCCTCGCCAGGCATGTGGTCGCTCGTCTTCCTATCGAACTCCGCGAGCGCCGAGATCGCGGCGCGATTGCCGGACACCGAGCACATCGCCGCTTTCATGCCGTGCACGCCCAATCCGACCACCGGCTTCTTCTTTTACGTCGCTCGCCGCGACATCATCGATCTCGACATCAGCGTCGAGGCGGCGATGACGCTTTTGATGTCGGCCGGAATGGTGCAGCCGGGGGACCAGCAAAGGAAGCTTGCGGATCTGGCCGAGACCGCGCGTGCGGCGCGCGCGACACAGGCCAACCGTACCACGGCGCCCGCGAAATAAATCCGTTCTGCTCGTCAGCCTGCCCGGATGAGCCGGATCGCCTCATCGCGTTCGAATAGATAGAGCAGGTGGCGTAGCGCCTGCCCGCGCGCGGACTCGAGCTTCGGGTCGCGCGAGAACACCAGCGTTGCGTCATCGCGTGCGGCGCCGATCAGCTTGCCATGGGTTTCAATGCGGGCGACGCGAAAGCCCGGCATACCCGATTGCCTCGTGCCGAGAACATCACCTTCGCCGCGTAGCCTGAGATCTTCCTCGGCAATGCGAAAGCCATCCTCCGTCTCGCGCAAGATCTGCAGCCTGGCCTTGGCCGTTTCGCCCAACGGTGCCTTGTAGAGGAGGAGGCAAGTCGAGTGCTCGGCGCCGCGCCCAATACGGCCGCGCAGCTGATGTAGCTGCGCGAGTCCGAAGCGTTCGGCGTGCTCGATCACCATGACCGTCGCCTCCGGCACGTCGACGCCGACCTCGATCACCGTGGTGGCGACCAGCAGACGCGTCTCGCCCGCCGCGAATCGTTCCATGGCGCGGTCCTTCTCGTCGCCCTTCATGCGCCCATGGACGAGATCGACCATGGCGCCGAAGCGCTCCTTGAGCGCGCCGAAGCGCTCTTCCGCCGCGGCCAGATCGGTATGCTCGGTGGTCTCGACCAGCGGACAGACCCAATAGACGCCCCGCCCGTCCGCGAGCGCGCGGCCGACTGCACCGACCACATCGTCGAGCCGACTGAGCGACACCGCCCGCGTGTCGATCGGCTGACGGCCGGCGGGTTTTTCCCGAAGTTCCGAAACGTCCATGTCCCCGAAATAGGTGAGCACGAGCGTGCGCGGGATCGGCGTTGCGGTCATCACCAGCACGTCGACCGCCTCTCCCTTCTTGGCGAGCGCCAGGCGCTGATGCACGCCGAAGCGGTGCTGTTCGTCGACTACGGCGAGCGCGAGATCGCGAAACTCGACTTGCTCCTGGAATACGGCATGGGTGCCGATCAGCATGTGGATGTCCCCGAAAGCGAGCTTCTCGAGGATCTCGTTGCGCTCGCGTCCGCGCTCGCGATTGGTGAGGATAGCGACATTGATGCCGGCCGCAGCGGCGAGCGGCGCAATGGTGTTGAAATGCTGCCGCGCCAAAACTTCGGTTGGAGCCATCAGTGCGGCCTGTCGGCCACCTTCGATAACGGCCGCGGCGGCGAGCAACGCCACCACCGTCTTGCCAGAACCCACGTCACCTTGCAGGAGCCGGAGCATGCGCTCGGGCTTGGCGAGATCGGCGACGATATCGGCGACGGCGCGCCCCTGCGAAGACGTGAGCGAATAGGGCAAGGCCTCGATCAGCCGCTTCCTGATCTGTCCGGTTCCAGGCGTCGCTCGCCCCGCAGGCCGGCGCAGATGCGCACGCACCAGCGCAAGCGCCAACTGACCGGCCAGAAACTCGTCATAGGCAAGGCGCGTCCATGCCAAGCCTTCCGGCAGCAGGTCGGCGGGCTCGGCCGGCCGGTGGAGCAGGCGGAGCGCGTCGGCGAAGGTCGGGAAGCGCTCGCGTGCGACCCAACTCGCCTCCTGCCACTCCGGCAAGTCCGGCAGGCGCGCGAGTGCGGCGTCGGCGGCTTTGCACACCTGGTAAAGCGTCAGTCCTTCGGTCAACGGATAGACCGGCTCGATCAGCGGCAGTTTCGCCAGGTCTACTTCCGCGACGACCCGGTCGGGATGCACCATCTGCAGCATATGATCGTAGAGTTCGACCGTGCCCGACACGTAGCGCCGCTCGCCGACGGGTAGCAGCTTCTGCAAGTAATCCCTGCGCGCGTTGAAATAGGTCAGAGTGAGGTCGCCGGTCTCATCGCTCGTGTAGACCTGATATGGCGCGCGCGGGCGGTGTGGCGGCGGCGGACGATGGCGATCCACGGTGACGGCGACGGTGACAACAGTACCGGGCACCACGTCGCGAAGCTTCGGCCGTGCTCGGCGGTCGATCGCGCCGGTGGGCAGGTGAAACAGCAGGTCGATGACGCGCGCCGGCTGTTCGCGACCGAACAGGTGTCGATAGAGCTTCTCCAGCCGCGGCCCAATGCCGGGAAGGGTCGTGATCGCAGCGAATAACGGATTGAGCAGGCTCGGCCGCATTCGGATTCCAGCTTTTCTCGACGCCGATGCTGGCGCGGACGCGCGGGATAGGCAATGCAGCTGGGCGCTGACATGGCCCATGAACATCGCTATATGAGCTTCGCCCGGCCCGTCCGGGCTTTTGGCGTTGGCGACAAATGACCGGTACGGCACGTTCGAGCGATGGATTGGATGCGCGTCGGCGGAAACTTTTGTTTCGCGCCTGGCTTCGCGGCATGCGGGAAATGGATTTGATCATGGGCCGCTTCGCCGACGCGGCCATCGAGCAATTGGCAGCCGACGAGCTTGCCGACTTCGAGCTTTTGCTGGAGGTGCCGGACCGCAAACTCTTGGCCTG
>JBJMTU010000068.1:0-8977 GCA_045811545.1 Xanthobacteraceae bacterium
CTCCTCGGCGCTGTCCAAGCTTTGCGTCCTGCGCCGGTTTTGCGGCGGCACGGTCGGGCTTTGCGTGCTCCGACGACTTGGCGGCGAGCCGCTGCGTCTTAGCGTGCTGCTCCGATTTCGCGACAACACGCTGCGTCTTTGCGTGCTGCACCGACTTGGCGGCCACCCGCTCCGTCTTAGCGTGCCGCGCTGATTTGGCGGCGACACGCTCCGCCTTAGCCTGCTGTCCCGATTTCGCGGCAACCCGCTCCGTCTTTGCGTGCTGCACCGATTTGGTGGCGACACGCTGCGTCTTTGCGTGCCGCGCCGATTTGGCGGCAACGCGCTCCAGCTTTGCGTGCCGCGCCGGTCTTGCGGCGACGCGCTCCGCGGGCGTATTTCGGTTCGTTTGCTGGCGGGCCGCAACTTGCGTTGTCGGCTCGGGTCCCTTGGCAACAGCTTCCAATGCGCGCACAGGCGTGGGCGCGGTTCGGGACAGCGAGTCCGCTGCGCTTGCCATATCCTCGATCAAAGGATTCCCTGCCTCGAACATACTCCCGACGTCCAACGGGCCCGCGGACGTTACGGTCTCGCGCAGAGGATTCTGGGCCAAGATGATTTTGACGCTGGTTGGTTGGCAATGATTCCATTCCGCCCGGTCGCGAGGACCATACGGGCAGACGACGCCGTTCTTGGCCGCGATCCGGTGCCACAGCTGCGCTTCCGGAGAGCCGGGGCTGCCGATGCCGCGCATGTCGACGGCAAGTCCATAGGTATGCAGTGAATTGAACTTGTCGGAGAAACCGCCGACTCCGAACGCCGGCGGTCGATAGGCTGAGAACACGCTCGCGAAGGGAAGCCCGGCGCTGCGTGCTTCCCGAATCGCACGTTCGAGCCGAACGGCGAATTCGGGATGCAGACGGCCGATCGCCAGTTCCGCGCCTTGCAGAGTCATGGTGTAACCGGGGCTCGCGGTCTCGATCAAATAGGCGCGGGCCTCCACAACCTCTTCCGGGGTTCTCGGCGTGTCTGCACAAGCCTGCTCGCTAGCGGATGGCGCGTTCGAATGCTCAAGCGCAAGCTCGTTAGAGCCGCATCCCGGAGCCGGAGGCGCCGCGTCGAGCGAAGCATCCGATCCCGATGCATCGGAAAGGGCGACGTCCGACGCTGAGGACACAATGATAGAAGCCGCCACCAGCGTTCCGGCCAGCGCGGATGCGCAATTGGAAGTTCCGGCGAGAAATTGTCGCATGAGTTCCCCGTGCTGATTTTCGGGAGAATGTCCGCGGCCGCGGACGAGCCGCAGGTCTACGATCAATTGCGTCGAGAATGTGATTACGTGCGCGCGTCGACGCTTTTTCGCTAAACGAATCTTTTCGTCTGAATCAATATGTGATGAGCAGCGTCACACGATTTGAGTTCCAGGCTTGGGACTACATGGACCGATGGATGACTGAGTTCACAAGACCGATCAAATATCTTCCTGTCCCGCAACCCAAGTCGCCACAAGCGTCATATCGGTCGCGTCGAAGGCCACAACATCGGCGCGATATCCGGGAGCGAGCCGGCCGAGCGTCTGCCCGAGACCAAGAAACGTCGCCGGATGTGTCGAGGCAAACCGCAGCGCGTCCGGCAACGGAACTCCGAGCAGGCGAACGCAATTCTTGACCGCTGCGGCCATGTCCAGAACCGTCCCGGCGAGCGTTCCGTCATCCCGCACGCAATAGCCGTCGCGGGCAGTAATGGTGTCTCCGTGCAGGCGGAAACTCGAACGATGTCCGCCGACGGGCGGCATTGCATCGCTCACGAGGATGGGGTGCCCGAGTCCGCGCAATGCAAGGCGGAGCATGGCGGGATCGACGTGCACCCCATCGACGATGAGGCCATACCAGGCGTCAGGCGATTCCAGTGCCTGCGCGATTGGGCCTCCCTCCCGGCTGGACAAGGGGCGCATCGCATTGAAGAGATGGGTGAAGCCCGTAAGCCCCTCGGCCATGGCCGCACGGGTCTGCTGGTACGATGCCATGGAGTGACCCAGCGACACGCGAATGCCGGAAGCGACGAGCTGCGCGATGAATCCCGTCGGCACGATTTCGGGCGCCAAGGTGACCAGCAGCACGCCATCGCGTGGCGCGGTCAACATCGCAAGCTCATCCGGCGAGGGCTGCCTGAGTTGGCGCCGGTCGTGCACGCCGGGCTTTTCGGATGACAGGTAAGGTCCCTCCAAGTGCAGGCCCAGAATCCCTGGCTCGCTGCCGACAACGGCGTTGACCGCCTCCAATGCGAGCCGCATTTTCTCCGTGCTGTCGCTTATGAGCGTGGGCAGCAGGCCGGTGGTTCCGCGCCTCCGGTGCGCCGCCGCGATGGTGCGAGCCGATTGTGCGCTCGGCTGATGGTTGAACAGCACATCGCCGCCGCCGTTCACCTGCAGGTCGATGAACCCGGGCGCAAGCCATGCACCCTCCGGCATTGCACGAATGGACGTCGTTCGCGGCAGGTCCCGCGTCGGCACGAGATCGAGGATGCGAGCCCCGTCCATGACGACGGCTGTGCGCTCGCGCACAACGGCGCCATCGAAGACATGGTCCGCCGCGATGGCGTAGAGCCCTGACCCGGTCATGTGGTCCGCGTGACTTTTTGCAAGTGGCGCGGCAGGTCCACGTTGATGCCCCGGCTTTGGGCCAGGCGGATCGCCAGTGCGTAAAAGCTCTGGATCAGACACACCGCATCGGCATCGGGCTGATCCGGCGCGAGCGCGGGCAAGCCCTCTTCCTCGCCGGTTATGAATACGCGGGCGTCCTTGCGACGAAGATCCGCGGCGAGCGCGTGGAGCCCCGCCGCGGCACTGTCGGTCGGCACGAACACCAGAGCAGGGTAGGAGGGCTCGACGAGCGCGATCGGACCGTGCAGGAATTCGGCGCTGCTGAAGGCTTCGGCATGGAGATTTGAGGTCTCCTTCAGCTTCAAGGCGGCCTCGCGTGCGATCGCGAGCGTGGGCCCGCGTCCAAGGCTCACCAGGCTCGTCGCCTCGCATAGCGGCTCCAAGGCTGCGCTCCAATCGAGCCGCATGGCAGCGGCGAGCCGATCCGGCAGTCGCTCGACGGCTGCCCGCAATTGGTCGAGCTCGGCCCATCCGGCAGCAAGATGAAGCCAGGCGGAGAGGCTGGCCACGAAGGTTTTGGTCGCTGCCACGCTGAGCTCCGGCCCTGCCGCCATCGGGAGCACGATGTCGGACGACCTCGCCAGCGGGCTATCGGTATCATTCACGATGCTTGCGGTAAGTGCGCCGGCGGCCTTGGCCATCTCAACCGACTCGACGAGATCGTCGCTTCTTCCCGATTGGGACACCGTGATGAAAAGCTGGCCCTTAAGCTTCAGCCGCTGTTTGTAGATGGTGGCGACGTTGGGCGCAAAGGCGCCGACCGCGAGGCCCAGATGGCGTTCGAGCAAATGCTTTCCGAACGTCGCCGCATGGGCAGAGCTTCCGCGCGCGCATGTCAGAACGAAGTTCGGCGGGTCGCGCCTGACGTGACGCAAGAATTCCGCCAACGGTGCCCGCAGCGCCTCCGGCTGCCGCCGCAGCGCGTCCGGACTCTGTTCCCAGTCCACCTCCACGTTGGCGCGGATCTGGGTCACCGGAAATGCCTCGGACCAGCTACGTCGTGGCACAACGATTCCGCCGCCTCACGAGCCAATTGCAGCGCACCAGCGAGCGCGTCGCCGCGCGGCGCCACCAGATGATGGCGCGTGGCGTCCGCCAGCCATGGCTCGATCGATGCGGCAAGACCTCCGACGAGCGACAAACGATCAGTTCCGAGATTGACGAGTAAGCGCGCCAGTGCGTCGATATGGCCGCCGGCAAGACCCAATAGCTCGACCGCAACCGGCTCCTTGGCGGAGGCGTGCTCGATGATTTCGGGCGCGAAGCTTGCGAAATCTTTGGGCAGGGCGTCCGTCATCCAAGCCACGATCGCGTGCGGATCCGATTGGAATCTTGCAAACAGCGAACGCAGCAGCGGCGTCCACGCAATGCGCCCATCGCAGGCCCATAGCGTACGGCGAAGTGCCTCGCAGCCCAGCCAAGCGCCGCTTCCTTCATCCGAGATCGGCCAACCCCAGCCGCCAATTCGATATTGTCGTCCATTGAGTTCGGCCCAGCCGATGCTGCCGGTGCCGATCACGATGACGCCGCCGTTGCGTCCGTCATGCGCGCCAATGCACGCGGCCTCGGCATCGGTGACGAAAACGGCCTTGCGATAGGGGTGCTCGCGAGCCCGCGCGGCCTCGAGCTGGCTGGGCTCGCTGGCGCCGGCCAAAGCCAAGCAGGCGACAAGTCTGCCGAAATCACGCGATGAGAGTCCGGCACCGCTCATGCATTGAACCGTGGCCTCATGCACCGAGGCAAAGCTTTGCTCCACTCCAAGCCGAACATTGGCCGAGCCGGCGGTTCCCTCGCTTAGCATCGCGCCCGAGATCGTGCAAAGGCGGGCGCGACATCGGCTGCCGCCGCCGTCTATGCCGAGCAGGAGGACGTCGTCCGGGGCATTCATGTGCGATTGCTCCCTCGGTCTCCTAACGTGCGAGAACCAATTAGGATCGACAAGCGTTCTTCTGCGTGTCAGCATCCCGTGTGCATCCATGGATACCGAACGCGCGAGCCCGCGCTATTCTGACATCGACGTTTGGGCGCCGGTAGACATCGCCGAGGCGATGATCGAGGGCCAATTCACGGCCGTGGCTGCGGTCAGGGCCGCGCGCAGCGCACTTCTGCATGCGGCGCTGGCCGCTGCGGAGCGTTTGCGAAAGGGCGGCCGGCTGGTCTATGTCGGCGCCGGAACGTCCGGACGACTCGCCGTGCAGGACGGCGCCGAACTGGTTCCGACGTTCAGTTGGCCCCAGGAGCGGTTGCTGCTGCTCATCGCGGGCGGGAGGAACGCGCTGCTGCGATCGGTGGAAGGCGCGGAGGACGCGGTCGATCAAGCTGCGCGGCTTGCTCAGCAGCACGACATCGGCGGCGATGACGTCGTCATCGCTGTGGCCGCGAGTGGGACCACGCCGTTCACCGTGTCGTGCCTCAATGAAGCAAAGCGACGGGGCGCGTTGACGATCGGCGTTGCGAACAATCGCGACACTCCGATCCTAAAAGAAGCCGATTACGCAATCTGGCTCGATACCGGCGCAGAGCCGATCGCAGGCTCCACCAGAATGAAAGCCGGAACGGCGCAACGCATCACGCTGAATGTCTTCTCGTCCCTGGTCATGATTTTGCTGGGCCGCGTCTACGACGGCCTCATGGTTGACCTGCAGGCCGTCAATCAGAAGCTCGTCCGGCGTAGCGAAGCCATCCTCACGCGGCTCACCGGCCGCAGTAGCGAAGAGGCCCGCGAGGCGCTGCGGCGTGCAGAGGGCAACGTAAAGCTCGCGGTTTTGCTGCTACACGGCTGTGACGTGAAAGAGGCAACCGACGTTCTTGACCGCGCCGGCGGGCAATTACGCGCCGCACTTGCCCATATTGGCAAGCCCGCTCCGGAAGCCGCCGATCTGAGCGATTTGTCGACTTGACGTCAGCCCGCTTGCCGAACGCCGGGTCGAAGGTCGGAGTTCGGCGCGAGGAATTTCGAGTCCTCTTTGTGCCAGAAGTGTTCGCAGGCGCAGAACGGGCAGAATTTCCGTGCGAAAGGACCAGCGGAGTGCGCGAATTCCTTGGGGTCGACGTCCATGCCCATGAACATGTAATGGCCGGTGAGCCGGCAACGCGTGATGACCTGAGCCATCGGACGCCTCCGTCCTAAATAATCAATCCGTTGAGACAACATCACTGCTTGCGCAAGGTTCCGCGCGAAGCTATGCGCGCACGATGGGCTGTGTCGGCTAGCGGTCGTTCGCGGCGATTTCGATGATGAGCTTTTTCAGGATCGCGTCGGCGAACGTCTCGTAGTCCCGCGCGGCGATGACGAAGGCCCCGGGGCCGCCGATAACGCTGTCATAGTAATAGCGGTCGAGATCAGGCTCGAGCGCCAGGATGGGCAAGCCGTTGATCCCGATCCCGGCTGCGACCGCCTCGTCGCGCGCCAGGGTGACCGGCCGGCCGCGGTTGTTGGAGCCGTCTCCCGACACGTCGATGACGCGCCGGCCCGCGCGAAATGGACTGTTGGGAAACAGCGTTGCCGCGTGGTCGATGGCGCCGCTGATCGAGGTGCCGCCGCCGAACAGCTGCCGCGGCGTACGCTCGATCGCAGCGGCAAACGCGGCGGCGGCTTCCTCGTCGCCGACGCGCGTCCACCCCACCACCTGAACCTGCAGCGCCGGCCCGGTCCATTGCACCATGGTCACGGCGATGGCCCGGTTCGGTCCGGAGCGAACGGCCTGCAGCACGCGCGGGTGGCGAAACGCGGCGACATAGCCGCGCTTTTGCAACTCGAAGCGGATCTGATCGACACTGCCCGATGCATCAACTGCAAGCACGAGCTGCAGGTCGACTGCGGTTTGCGCCCCAGCCGCGGTGGTGGCGGCAAGCACCATGAGCGATGCCAAGGCAAAGACGCGGCGGGCTGTGGTCAACCCTCTTACGCTTATTCCCGCGAAAGCGGGGACCCAGATCTTTGGCGTAGATTCCCGCTTTCGTGGGAATGAGCGGAATTTTGCCGTCAGTCTCACGTCAGCCTGACACACTATGATTGCGCGCGCGCCGGCTTGTCTCGATGGAAATTCGGGCGAACGTCGCGAGGATGCGCGCGCCTGCCCGCATAGTTCCAGCAAGGGTCCCCGCCACTTTGGAATTGCCGCCGCGCCGCCGACGATAGTCGACGGGAATCTCCAGAATGCGCAGCCCCGCTCGCGCCGCGCGCATTTGCATCTCAAGATTCCATCCATAGGTCAGCTCGCGCATTCCGAGCCCGAGCAGCGCATCGCGCCGGATCGCGCGAAACGCGCACATGTCCGTATAGCCTGCGCCGTAAAGCAGCCGCATGCCCCAACCCGCCAGGCGCCCGGCCGCGAGTTGATGCCAGGCGATGCTTCCCGGCTCGCGATTGCCGCGTGCGCGCGATCCGATCACAAAATCATAGCGGCCGGACCGGATCGGCTCGACCAGGCGGGTGATGCTTGCCGCGTCGTCGGCGCCGTCGCCGTCCATGAACACCACGATGTCGGCGCCCTCGGCCGCCATCGTCGCCATGAGGCATGCCCGGCCATAGCCGCGGCCAGCCTCGATCACCTCCGCGCCCGCCGCTTTGGCCTGCGCCGCGGTGGCGTCGCAGCTGCCGCCATCCGCCACGATGACGCGAGAAACAATCGTGCGCGGCAGGCTATGCACCACCTCCGCGATCGACTGCTCCTCATCGAGCGTCGGAATCACCACGACGACGCTTTGATAGGCAGCTTCTCCCGCAACGCCGTGATTGCTTCGCAGAGCCGCATCCGTCATTCAAAGGCTCCAGCGCAGGCCGCAGTTGGCGCAGCTGGCAGACGGCTTGTCCGACAGGAGCGCCGCACGGAACGTGCGGTAGGCCGCACCGTTCCAGATCTCCTGCAGCGTCTGCTGCGTGGCATCGCCCAAGGTGTAGTTTTCGTATCCGCGCTGCGAGAACGGCGCGATGCAACACGGCAGTGCGCGCCCGTTTGCGGTGAAATACATCACGGTCCAAGGTCGCCGGCAGAGCGACCAGGGCGATCCGCGGTCCTGCCGCTTGAGGCTCATGCCGGGCTCCGACGCGCCGCCGGAGGCGGCAAAGGTGATGCCATGAGAGCGCGCGAGTTCGGTTGCCGCCTGGAGATAGGCCGCCTCCTCGCGCGTCACTTGCTCGTAGAGAGCCTGGTCGGGCCGGGCCAGGCCGATAGCGTCGTTGTCGAAGAATACCAGGCGCTGCAGATAGACTTCGCGCACGCCGATCTCCGCGGCCACCTCCACGAAGGCTGGCAGTTCGGCAATCGTTTCCTTGAGCCCGGTGAGCCAGGCAGAGACGCGCGGCCGATCCGCCCCTTCACGTTCCTGCAAATTGCGAAAGGCACGCACGTTGCGCAGGATGCGGGCAAAGTAATCCTTGCCGCGGACGGCCCGAAAAGATTTGGCGTTAGACGCGTCGAGCGAAACGCGCAGCTCGTCGAGG
This sequence comes from Xanthobacteraceae bacterium, assembly GCA_045811545.1. GTDB lineage: Bacteria > Pseudomonadota > Alphaproteobacteria > Rhizobiales > Xanthobacteraceae > VAZQ01. Next base: position 8,088 of record JBJMTU010000068.1, read on the forward strand.
CCCGCCTCGATCAGCGCGCGGCCGTTTCTCTGGTTGAGAAGGGTGCCGTTGGTGTTGAACAACACGTAGGTGCCGCGGTCCTTGAGATAGCGTACCATTCGCGGCAGATTTCTCACCAGCATTGGTTCGCCCACGCCGTGCAAAACGGCGCGTTGCAGGTTTGGAATCTGGTCGACGATCGAGACGAACAGCTCCCAGCTCATGTCGGCGGGGGGCTCGAGCTCCGCGTATGTGCGCGGGCAGGTCGTGCACAAGAGGTTGCAGCGGTTCGTGGTCTCGAGATAGACGCACACCGGCTGTCGGGTCGCGTAATCGTCCCGCCCCTCGACGCTCTCGAAATAGCGCCTGGGGTCGACCTTTGCCTCAGGCGGCGACTGCATCGGCATCAGGCTCCTCCGCCTTGCGTCGCTGACGCAGCGCAAATTCCGCGACGAGAATGAAAATACAGGGGACGTAGATCGGGACTCCGTCCCACACCGTTGGAGGCCACTGCGCGAAGTAGAGATAGCCGCAGGCGCAAGTGAGATAGATCACCCCGATGACCGGGTAGAAGCACAGGAATGGCACCAGCCAGGCGAAGTACCAAGCATAGTGCGGCGACAGCAGGAGAGTGAATGCGACGGCGAGCAACATGGCGCCGGCGAGATCCGCGTCTGCCTTTCGGGGCCGCATGACGGTGAAAAGGGCGAGCGCCGCCATCACCGTCGCCGCGGCCACTAGGTAGCCGGCGAAGGCTTGCTGCGGCAGCGGGACGATCGCCTCGATGAGTTGCCACGGGAAAATTCCCGCGCCGCGGTCCAAGCCCTCTTCGCCGATGTAGCTGCCGAGGAACCCGAACACCTTGGCGCCGGCGCCGATATAAGGCAGGTACAGCGCGGCGATGGTGGCGA
>JBJMTU010000069.1:0-11758 GCA_045811545.1 Xanthobacteraceae bacterium
CCCAGCTCGAGGCCTTGCGCCGCGTTTCGTCGGTTTTGCGCCAATAGGCCTGCCAGTCATCGGCGGGACCGATGCCGTCGATCGCCGCCGGGCCGGTCATTTTCGCAGCGGACCCGGGGTCGAGCACCATCGGCGGCTTGCCGCCATTTGCGGCTTCATCGATGGCACGGCGCAGGATGCGGCGATAGGCGCTGATCGCCTTGTCGGACTGCCCGAGATGCTCCCTGGTGCGATCCTGGATCGCCCCCATCGACTCGCAGGCCCATTGGTCGTGCACGTTGATATCCGTGCCCATGCCGGTGAAAGTCCCGTGTTGCTGCTCGTGCGGGTCGAAGCCGTAGTCGTTGTTCTTGTTTTTGCGCGGGATGTAATCCGGCAGCTCGTAGAGCTCGAGGCGCTGGCGCCGCATTTCCTCCTTGTCGACCTTCGCGCCGAAGCTGGTGAAGATGGCGTACCAGTAGTGCCTGTAGTCGTCGATCGGCACGTGCCATTGCGTGATCGTCATTTCGCTGGACATGGGAATAACGAAGCCGTGCGGGAACACCAGGTTGGTGACGCGCACGTGCGTGTTGGCGCCGCTGATGCGGCGCAGCGTGATCACGCGCATGCCGTAATCCGTGGGCTCGATCTCGATCTGCGGGTGCGGAAACTCGCGCATGATCCGCGTCATCGGCATATCGGAATCGATCGACTTGTCGCGAAACAGCTTGCCGTAGCCTTGCGCCGGCTCCTCGTCGTAGAAGAAGCGGTGCAGGAATGAGGTGTGGGCCGGGTCGATACCCACTTCCACCGACTGCAGCCAGTTGCAGTCGATCATGCCCTTGAACGCGAAGGTGTGGGTGGCGGGCGCGGTAAAGCAGTCGAACCGTGGCAAGGCGGGCGGCTCGCCCGGCCCCATATAGGCGAACAGGATGCCGCTCTTCTCCACCACCGGATAGGCCTTCTGCCGGATATTGGCGCACATGCGGCTGCCCTCGGGCTCGGCCGGCGTCTCCAGGCACTGCCCCGTGACGTCGAACAGCCAGCCGTGGAACGCGCAACGCAAGCCGCCGTCCTCGAGCCGTCCAAAGGCGAGATCGGTGCCGCGGTGCGGACAGGCGCGCTCGAGCAGACCATAGCGGCCCTGGTCGTCCCGAAACAAGACGAGGTTTTCCCCGAGGAGGCGAACCGGCTTGAGCGGACGATTGCCCGACAATTCGTCGACCAGCGCGGCGGGGTGCCAGTAGCACCGCATCAGCTTGCCCGCCGGCGTACCTGGCCCCGTCCGGGTGAGGAGATCATTCTGCTCGGCGCTCAACATCGCCTGATTCCTTCGTTGCACGCGCGTTAGACTCGAATCTAGCGGATCGAATGGGGTGTGTGCAGCCTTCCCCGCCGGTGTCTTCAGCGCCGCAGAGCGCGGGAACTCGACCAGCTGCCCGGCGTTTACCCTTGTAGCTATGAAGCGCGCAAGGAGCAGATCATGCGCGATGAGAGAGGACGTAAGGTCGAGACCGGTGTCGAGGCTCGGGCCGGATTTCTTGATCGTCCCGTCCTCATCGTCCTGTGCGTCAGCCTGGCGCTGGGAGTGGTGATTCTGGGCGCGCTGTGGCTCGGGTTTTTCGCGCCTAGCGCTTGAGCCCGCGCCTTGTCTTCCTCAATGTCCCGGCAGCACCGTCATTTTCGGCGTGGTCGGCAAGCTCGTTTTCGACACGACCAATGAAGGGATATCGCTCATTTCCACAGTCCAATTCTGCCGCGCGCGTTCGAGGAAGCGGTTGAGGGTGAACGTACTGAAAAAGTGCATGGGGATCATCAGCGGTGCTTTGAGCGCCTGCAGGACCTCCATCATGCCCTCGAGATCGAGCGTGTAGCTACCGTCGACCGGAACAAACACCACGTCGACGCGGCCGATCTCGTTGAGCTGCTGCTGGTTCAGCGTATGGTGCAGATGGCCAAGATGGGCGATGCACATATTCGCCGTCTCGTAGATGAAGATCGAGTTGCCGTGCCGCTCGGTTCCGCCGCGCCAGTCGCGGATATTAGTCGGCACGTTGCGCACGCGTACGTCCTTGACGCTGAGCTCATGGCGCGCCGGCTGATCGGGTGTCGGGCCCCAACCACGCAGCACGTGCTTGATGGCCGGATCGGGATGATCGGTGAAATGGGTCGAGTGCGCGTGGTTCATGGTGATGATGTCCGGTAGCAGAGGAGGCCGGACATAATCGTTGTAATCGGTTGCAATGCGCACGAGCTGCGGAGATTCGATCAGGAAGGTCGAATGGCCGACATAGGTGAGACGAACCTGGTCGGGATTGAGCGCGAGGCGGAAGGCGGCAGGAATGACGCGCGGCCTATCAAGGGCCACCAGGCCGGGACAGGTCTGCGCCATTTCCGGCTTCGGCGCGGGCGCCTGTACCGGCTCGAAGGCTGCGGCCGGCGACGAGAAAAGCCCGACAAGTAAGACAACTGCTGTGGTTTGAACGAGAGGGACCATGCCCGGTAGTGTCCCAGTTTGCTCGGTACTGTTTCAAGCTGTTTCTTCCGCTCGTCCCGCGAACGCGCATAGCCGCTAAAAAAAAGATGATGGCTCGTGCTGAGCCTGGAATGCGCGCTACTAACAGACATCGAATGCAAGACGGGCGGCGCCGCGGCGCCGCCCGATCAGAAGCGATCTGGCCGACTCTCGATCAGCGCGGCGGCATGATCAGGCCTTTCGAGGTTACCACCACCCAGCGGCCGTCCTGTCTGCGGATGGCGTCGACGCGACCGAGCCCCGGCACCACATCGCCCTGATCGACCTCGATGAGGCCCATACGTCCTTCGATGAGCGCAGTCCCGCGATGGACATCGCGCACCACCCATCCGTCGATGGCGCCCGGCTTGGTTGCTTGGTTCACTGCCGCTGGTGGCGGCAACACCGAGCCGGTCACATCCTTGGGTGCAGCCTCGCCGCGGGAAAGACGCTCGAGTGCGTCGACGGCTTTGGTCAGCTTGGCCGCTGGCTCGGCCTGCACGCGCTCGACACGGTCGATGCGCTCGCTGATCCTGGTGAGTTGGGCCGCCGCGTTGCGGTTGGCGGAATCGATACTGAGCTTCAATGCCGCCAATTCGACCCGCGCCTGCACGACGTTCTCTTTCAGCGCCTGAACTTCCTCGAGTCCCAGGCGGCCCGCCGCGACAGCAATATTAGCCGGTCTTGCCAGGCCATAGGCTGCCAGCGCGCCGATCATCGCGCCCAGCGCCGCTGCCAGCGCAAGCGCAGCCGCCAGCAGCGTGAACCGGCTGATATGAGGGGGTTCGTCCGCAGAGTCCGGGAGCGCATCGTCGCGCTCGGCAGCCTCTTTGCAGAATGCGGGCTTGACCTCCTCCGTGTCCGGCATGTCCGGCACGATGCCAGGAGCATCGACGCCCGCCAAGTCGATCTTGTGCCCCACCGTTCTCGTCGCGGTCTCGGCTGGAGCGGCCTCGGGCAACGACGCGCTGACCGCCTCGGCCTTGGCCGTATCAGTCTTGGCCGTATCAGTCTTGGCCGTATCAGCGCCGGCCAGCGCCATCTTGGGTGTCGCGCTCAATTCGCTCGTCAACGGGATTGCAGCCTCACCGGAGGGTGAAGGCGCGTCTGGGATGAACTCGTGCTTACTCATTGGGGGGTCCTCGATGCGCCGGCGATTGGACCGCATCGCGGTTACCAACTGGTTATCGTTTTGTTCGATTTGCGGCAGCGTCCTCGCACGGCGCTGTCGCCGCCGCGGTGGCTAGGCGAGTCATCCCCAGCACCAGACGGTGCGGTCAGACGCCCAGATAGCGGTGTTGAATCGCCGGCGCGGCGGCAAGTTCGGTGGACGTGCCGGTCCATACGACCTTGCCGCGCTCGATCAGATAATGGCGGTCGGCGATGCGGATCAGCGCCTCGACGTTCTTGTCGATCACCAAGATCGACTGGCCCGCCGCCTTGAGCCGCGTGAGGCACTGCCAGATTTCCGCGCGGATGAGAGGTGCAAGTCCCTCGGTGGCTTCGTCGAGAATGAGTAGCCGAGGATTGGTCATGAGCGCGCGGCCGATCGCCAGCATCTGCTGCTCGCCGCCGGAGAGCTGGTTCGCCATATTTGCGATGCGCTCGGCAAGCCGTGGAAAAAGGATGCATACCTTGTCCAGCGTCCACGGCTCGGCCGCACGGCTGCGATTGGCCGCCGTGGCGATCAGATTCTCCCGCGCGGTGAGGTTGGGAAAGACTTGCCGCCCTTCCGGCACCAGCCCGATGCCGAGCTTGGCGACCTGATAGGCGGCCAGCTCGCGGATTTCCCGTCCGTCGAAACGAATAGAGCCCCGCATGGCGGGGGTGAGCCCCATGATCGAACGTACCGTCGTGGTCTTGCCCATGCCGTTGCGGCCCATGAGCGTCACCATCTCGCCGGGCGCAACGGCAAGCGACATCCCGAACAGCACTTGGCTGAGGCCATAGCAGGTCTCGATGTTCGAGACTTCGAGCAGCGAGGGACTACGCATGCGGCTCTTCTTGCTCGCCGAGATAGGCCTGCCGCACCTCGGCGTTGGCCCTGATCGCCTCCGGCGGGCCGGACGCGATGATCCGGCCATAGACCAGGACGGTGATCCGGTCGGCCAGCGCGAACACCACTTCCATGTCGTGCTCGATCAACAGGATGGTCAGCTCGCGCTTGAGCTCATGCAAAGTCTTGACCATGCGCGCGCTCTCCTCCGGCCCCATCCCGGCCATGGGCTCGTCGAGCAAGAGCATGCGCGGGGTCGTGGCAAGCGCCATCGCGATCTCGAGCTGGCGGTGCTCGCCATGGCTGAGGTTGGAGACGATGACGTCGCCACGCCCGGCAAGTCCGACACGCGCCAGCGCCGCCCGCGCGGGCGTGCGCAGCTCCGGATCACTACGTGCATCGCGCCAGAAGCGAAAGGAGTGCCCGGCATGGGCTTGTACCGAGAGGGCGACGTTGTCGAGGGCGGTGAAGTCGCCGAACAAAGAGGTGACCTGGAACGAGCGGGCAAGGCCGAGCTGGCTGCGGCGAAAGATCGGCAAGGCGGTGATGTCGTGGCTTTCGAAACGGATGCGTCCGGCATCGGGGACGATTTCGCCGGCGAGTTGCCCGATCAGCGTGGTCTTGCCGGCGCCGTTCGGTCCGATGATCGCGTGCAGCTCGCCCTGCGGAATGGCAAGCGAAATCGCATCAGAGGCGATCACGCCCCCGAAGCGCTTGCTCACGCCGTCGACTTCCAACAGCGCGTCAGCCATGGCGCATTCCGGCGAGCAGACCATCGATGCCGCCGCGCGCGAACAGCACCACCAGCAGGAACAGAGGGCCGAGGATGATCTGCCAGTATTCGGTGATGCCCGACAGCGTTTCTTCCAGCACCAGCAGCGCGACCGCGCCGATCACCGGCCCGAACACCGTGCCCATGCCGCCAAGCACGGCCATGACGATGAGGTCGCCCGAGCGGGTCCAGTGCATAAGTGCCGGGCTGATGAAGTCCGTATGGTTCGCGAGCAACACGCCGGCGAGCCCGCACAGCATGCCCGCGAATACGAAACAGACCAGCTTGTAGCGATAGGTGGCAAACCCGATCGCCCGCATACGCCGCTCGTTCGAGCGAGCCCCCTGAATCACCATGCCGAACCGAGAATGGACAAGCCGCCAGACCAAGTAGATCGTCGCCAGCAGCAGCGCGAGACAGAGATAATAAAAGGTTGTCTTGTTCGAGAGATCGATAACGGCCCCGAACTGGCTACGCTTGTAGATAGTCATGCCGTCGTCGCCGCCGTATCGGTCGAGCCCGATCGCGACGTAGTAGACCATTTGCGCGAACGCGAGCGTGATCATGATGAAATAGACGCCGCGCGTGCGCAGGGAAAGCGCGCCGACCGTGAATGCGAACAGCGCCGAGGCCACCACTGCCAGCGGCCATTGCAACAGGCCCGAATTGACCCCTTCCTTGGCGAGAATGCCTACCGCATAGCCTCCGATTCCGAGATAGACGGCATGACCAAAGCTCACCATGCCGCCGAAGCCCATGATCAGGTTCAAGCTCACCGCCGCGATCGCCAGAATGACGATGCGCGTGAACAGCGACATGACGAACGTGTTGCCGCTAGCCTCGGCATAGACCGGCACCAGCGCGAGGATGGCGATCACACCTGCGACGAAGGCGTTGCGCGGACTGAGCCCGCTCATTGGCGAGCCGTCGGGAATAGACCTTCCGGCCGGAAGACCAGCACCGCCGCCATGAGCGTGTAGATCAGCATCGAGGAAAGCGCGGGCCCCGCGCTGGAGCCGGCGCTGTAGCTCACGAACTGGCGCATGAGATCCGGCAGAAATGCGCGGCCTATCGTGTCGATAATTCCGATAATAATGGCGGCAATGAAAGCACCGCGGATCGAACCAATGCCGCCGATGATAATGACGACGAAGGCCAGGATCAGGATGTTCTCGCCCATCCCGATCTGCACGAAGGAGAGCGGCGCCTGTATCATTCCGGCAAATCCGGCAAGGCCGGCACCGAGCCCGAACACCAGGGTATAGAGGAGCTTGATATTGACGCCGAGCGCGCCGACCATCTCGCGATTGGAGGCACCGGCGCGGATCAGCATGCCGATGCGCGTGCGCATCACTAGCACGTAAAGCAGGAGCGCAACCGCGAGCGTCGCGAGAATTATGACGAGCCGGTAGATCGGGTAATACACGCCCGGCAGGACCTGAACCGCGCTGAGCATCTCCGGCGGGAGCGACAGCGTCAGGCCGGCCGGTCCCCAGATCAGCCGTACCAGCTCATTGAAGAACAGCAACAGGCCGAAGGTGCCGAGCACATGGTCAAGGTGATCGCGTCCGTAGAGCGGCCGGATCGCAATCACCTCAAGCGCCATTCCGGCCACCAGCGTCGCGAGCAACGCCAGTCCAATGCCGGCCAGGAAGCTGTCGGTGAGCGCGGCAAATGTCGCGGCGAAATAGGCGCCGAGCATGTACAGCGAGCCGTGCGCCAGATTGACCAAATCCATGATGCCAAAGATCAGGGTTAGGCCGGCTGCGAGCAGGAATAGCAGCATGCCCAACTGAATCCCGTTGAGGCACTGTTCGATCACATACAGCATTGTTGGGCCGCCCCCACGAATTCCGGCAATTGACGCCGTCGGCTGCTGGATGGCCTCGCCCTCGCGCCTTGCGAATCAGGCCATGACGGCTCCCGCAAAACAAGACGGCAGAAGCACGCGCTTCTGCCGTCTCGCAGCTTGCGCTGACCGGCGGTCAGTTCGGCATTTTGCACTTCTGCCAGTGCTTGTCCTGGTCGTTCTCCACAATCGTCGCGACGGTCTTCAGACGGTATTCGTCGCCGTCCTTCACCGCCTCTTGAAGATAGAAGTTCTGGATCGGGATGTGATTGGGCCCGAACCTGAAGTTTCCGCGCAACGATTTGAAGTCGGCCTTCTCCGCCGCGCGGCGCATCGCGTCCTTCTTGCTGAGATCGCCGTTGACGGCTTTCACGATGCCATCGAGCAGGGGCACGGCATCATAGGTCTGGGCTCCGTAGAACGCCGGGTCGCTCTTGTACTTGGCCCGGTAATCTTCGACGAAGCGCTTGTTGGCCGCATTGGGCAGATCCCGCACCCAGTGCTGTGCGCCGGGAATTCCGACAGCGAGCTCCTTAAGTCGCGGGAGCGACAGCGCATCGATCGTGAAGGCGGTGTAGAGGGGAATCTGGCCCTTGAGGCCCGATTGCGCGTATTGCGTGATGAACTGGATGCCGGGGCCACCGGGATAGAATGCGAAGACTGCGTCCGGCTTTGCCGCGCGCGCCTTCGACAACTCGGCGGAGAAGTCGAGTTGATCAGGCCAGCGCGTCAACTCGCGGCCGATGATTTCTCCTTTGAAGGTCGCGGCCACGCCCTCGAGCATGTCCTTGCCGGCGGCGTAGTTGGGGCCGATGAGGAACGCGGTCTTCACGCCCTTCTGGTTCATGTAGAGCCCGACCGCTTGCGGCGTCTGGTCGTTATTCCAGGAGGTCGAGAACACGTAGGGCGAGCACAGCTCGCCCGCGAGCTGCGAGGCGCCAGCGTTCGTGACAATCGTAAATGTCTTGGAATCGATCAGCGGCTTGAGCGAGGCGAGCAGCACGTTCGACCAGATGTAGCCGACGACGAAATCCACCTTGTCGGATTCGATCAGCTTCTGGGTCTTCTGCACGCCGACCTCGGGCTTGGTCTGATCGTCCTCGTAGATCACCTCGACGGGCAGGCCGCCGAGCTTGCGGCCGTGATGGTCGAGCCCAAGCTCAAAGGCATTGCGCATATCCGTGCCGATCGCCGCCACCGGCCCGCTGAAGGTGCTGATAAAGCCGATCTTTATCGTTTGTTGCGCCATCGCAGGCGCGGCAGCGGGTGCAATCAGTGCGATCGTTGCCAATAGAATCTTCTTCATGTCGTTTCTCCGGAGAGCGCCCCTCGGAAGTGAGCGGCGATCTTAGTGGATCGCCGCAACTGCAAAAAGCCCTTTCGACGTGGCGTTTCGCCTCGCAATGACAGGCCCGGCGCTGGCCGCCAGCGCGGAGCCCCGAAGGGCGCGACCGATTCGGGATCGATGCGCGGCCGCATGCCTCGCAGCTGGCTCAAGCGTGTGGGCGCTGCTGCCTTGCCTTGCCGCCGGCCCGGCAGTAAAGCACTCGGATTGATTTTAGCGACAAAAAGGGTCGTGATGCACGAACTGACCGGCAGGACGCATTGGCATGAGCCGGCCGGCAACGAACGCGCCGGCTTCGGCCAATTCGGCCGGCCCAAGACCCCCTATGACCTGTTCATGGAATCGGAAGGCATTCCGGTCTACCGCGATATCGGCGTGCGCAAGGTGCAAAATCTGCCGCTTGCACCGTGGAAGAGGTTGGGGGGCAAAGGCACGTATATCCAGCTGCATGGCACCGAGGGCAAATGGGGCTGCTACGTCGTCGAGGTACCGGGGGCTGGCGCCCTCAATGCGGAAAGGCACCTGTACGAGGAAGTCTATCTGGTCGTCGAGGGCCGCGGCACCACTGAAGTGTGGCTCGACGGCGACAGGAAGCGTCACGTGTTCGAATGGCAGAAGGGCTCGCTGTTCTCGATCCCGGTGAACGCCTGGCATCGGATTGTCAATGCAAGCTCGGCGCCGGCGCTGCTGCTTGGCGGCACCACGGCGCCCAATCTGATCAATCTGATCAACAACACCGCGATGATCTTCAATTGTCCTTATGAATTCCGCGATCGCTTCAGCGGCGCCGACGACTTCTACAGGTACAAGGACGACATCGAGCCCGATCCCGTACGCGGCCTCGCCATGCGGCGCACGAATTTCATCCCCGACGTCGTCAACTGTGACCTCCCGCTCGACAACCGCCGCTCGCCCGGCTGGCGTCGGGTCGAGCCATTCATGACCGGCAACACGTTTTATCTGTGGATCGGGCAGCACGAGAACGGGCGCTATTCCAAGGCCCACGCGCACACCTCGGCCGCCGTGCTGATCTGCCTGAAGGGCAAGGGTTACACCTATACCTGGCCGGAGCGATACGGCGTCACTCCCTGGAAGGACGGCCATACCGATGAGGTCCAGCGCGTCGACTACGAGCCGGTCGGGATGGTGTCGGCGGCCCCCGGCGGGGCGCGCTGGTATCACCAGCACTTCGGCGCGTCGAAGGAGCCGCTGCGGCTGACCGCATGGTTCGGCCCGCACAACCCGGGTCGCGAGCCCGGTCCGCCCGGCGAGAAGCACACAGACTATACGGCGATGGACATCCCGGAAGGCGGCACCGCCATCCCGTACTGGATGGAGGACCCCTTCATCAGCGCCGAATACGAAGCCACGCTCAAAGCGGAAGGCGTGCCCAGCCGAATGGAGCCCAACTTCTACAAGAAGGGCGCCGTCGTGCCCAAATTCGCGGGTGCATGAGGACCGCACAGAGTCGGAAGCATTCCCGACTGTCGAACATGCAGCGTATTGTCGGCGCGCATCTCCCCCGCCCACGGGATGAGGCTGCCGCCGCCGGCACGCGTAGTGGGCAACGGTTGAGATGACGACGGACGAGGAAGAAGGCGGCCGTATTTACTTCACCAGCACCGGGCGCTCGCTCGTCGACGAAGACGAAATCGTCGTGCTCAGCGTCGGCGTGGATATCGGCTCTTCCACCTCGCATCTCGTATTCTCGCGTATCGTTCTGGAGCGGCTCGACAGCCGCTACGTCGTCACCACCCGCGAGACGTTCTACCAGTCCGATATCCTGCTCACGCCCTATTGCGCCGAGGAGGAGATCGACGCCACGGCGCTCGGCGCTTTCATCGAGCGGCAATACCAGGACGCCAAGGTCGATCCGGACGAGATCGATACCGGCGCGCTGATTCTTACGGGTGTCGCGGTGCGCCGGCGCAATGCGCGCAACATCGGCGAGCTGTTCGCACGTCAAGCCGGCAAGATGGTCGCGGTTTCGGCTGGCGACAATCTAGAGGCGGTGATGTCTGCGCACGGTTCGGGGGCCGCGGCGCGCTCGATCCGCGACAGGGCGACGGTCATGAATGTGGACGTCGGCGGGGGCACAGCGAAAATCGCGATCTGCGCCGATGGCCGGGTGATCGATCTCACCGCGCTTGACGTCGGCGCACGCCTCATCTGCCTCGACCCGGCGGGGCGTATCGTACGCGTCGAGGAGGCAGGCCGCCGCTTCGGCGCCGAACTGGGCATCGGCCTTGAGTCTGGCGCGCGGCTCGCACCGGACGCCGCGCGCGCCCTGGCGGCGCGGATGGCGGATTGCCTGTTTGAGGCCATGGATGGCGGCTCACCCATGTGCGGCGGGCGTACGCTCTTGCGCCTCGATCCCTTGGATCGCCGAGGTGCCGTGGATCAACTGACCTTTTCCGGCGGCGTTGCCGAATACATCTACGGTCGCGAGGCGCAGACCTATGGCGACCTCGGCGTGCTGCTTGCGCAAGAAATTCGCGTCCGCGCGGAGCAATGGGGGCCAAAGCTCGAGCGGGCGAGCGAAGGCATCCGGGCCACCGTGATCGGCGCGTCGCAATACACGACGCAGGTGAGCGGCGGGACCATTTACGTCTCTCCGCTCTCGACCCTACCGCTGCGCAACGTTCCGGTGATCGCGCCCCCGTTTGCGCTCGCGACCGATGAGATCGACCCCGCGGGCGTGGCTGCACAGCTCAAGACACTGCTCAAGCGCCTCGACCTCGAGGAGACCAGCACGCCGGTGGCGGTGTTCGTGCCGTGGCGCGGCTCGGCCACGTTTCAACGGCTCGACGCATTCTGCCGCGGTCTGACCGATGGCCTTGCGGAGATCCTCGCGGACGGCCACCCGCTCGTGCTGGCGGGCGACGGCGATGTCGGCGGCCTCATAGGAATTCATCTGCGCGAGGAAATGCAACTCGACAATGCGATTGTCTCCGTCGATGGCCTCGAGCTCAAGGAATTCGATTATATCGACATCGGCAGCATGCTGCCCCATTCCGGCGCCGTCCCGGTGGTGATCAAGTCGTTGATCTTTCCCGCCGGCGGCGCAACGCGTCCGGAATCGCAATCGGGCAGCATTGGCAAGGCCGTGTCGATCGCGCGACGCTAGACATCACAGCCCATAGACCCGCTCCGCGGTGCCTCCCATGATCGCGTGGCGTTGGTCGACCGAAAGCGCCGCGACAAGATCGGTGATGCCCTGCCACGTCTGCTCATAGCTTGCGCCGACCAGGATCACCGGCCAGTTGCTTGCCGCCATGACGCGATTGGAGCTGAACAGGTCG
>JBJMTU010000070.1:0-7892 GCA_045811545.1 Xanthobacteraceae bacterium
ATGCGCTATCGCGCTCTGCTCGTCACTCCGTGACGCCCTTGCCACTCGTAGCCGTATTTGCTGGATTGCGCCCTGCGGCCGAGGCCCGCGGAGGCGTGAATGGTCCCCTTCTTCGTCCAGATCAAATGCCAACTCGGCAAATCCTACGAGGTTGCGAACAAGCTCGCGGACGCCGAACTCGCGTCCGAAATCTATTCGACCGCTGGCGACTACGACCTGCTGGTGAAGTTCTACGTCGAGGACAAGACCGACATCGGCCATTTCGTCAACGAGAAGGTGCAGACCATTCCCGGCATCCAGGACACGCACACCATCATCACATTCAAGGCATTCTGAGCTGCAATCCGGCTGATTACGTCCGCATCACTTGTTCGTCGTCCCCGCGCATAGCGCGTCGAAGACGCGCGTAAACGCACTTATGCTGGGGACCCTCATACCAGAGGCGGTGGACATGGGTCCCCGCTTTCGCGGGGACGACAGCTGGTTCGCCTCAAGGACGCTTCGGGCCTTCGACGGGCGGCAATGATTTGAGATAAAGCGCGATCGCGGCGCGGTCCGCGGCCGAAATCTTCGAAATGTTGTCCACCACCGCCGTCATGGCGCCACCCACCGAATCGCCGTCGGGCATATCTCCCGTCTCCAAGATGCGCTCGATGTCGCGCTGCGAGTAATCGCCTATTCCCGCCGGCGTGATATTGGGAACCCAGCCGTCGCCGCCTTCCGGATCGGGACCGCCGGCGAAGCGCTCCCTGGCGATGATGGCGCCGAGCACGTTGCGCGGGCTATGGCACTCCGCGCAATGGCCTGGGCCGTTGACGAGGTAAGCGCCGCGATTCCATTCCTCCGACTTCGACGGATCAGGCTTGAACTGCTGGCCGTCGAGAAAAAGGAAATTCCAGCCTCCGAGCAGCCGGCGGATCTTGAGATAGAACGGCAAGTCGTGATCGCGCGGCTTGCCCTCGACCGTCGGCAGCGTCTTGAGATAGGCGAAGAGGTCGCGCACGTCTTCGAGCTTCATGCGCTGATACGACGTGTAGGGAAACGCCGGATAGTAATGGCTGCCGTCGGGGGCGGTGCCCTTCCACATGGCGGTGACGAAATCGGCCTCGCTCCAGCCGCCGATGCCGTCCTTGCGGTCGGGTGAGATGTTCGGCGGGAAAAATGTGCCGAACGGGGACTTCAGCCCCAGGCCGCCGCCGAGCCGCGTCTTGTCCTCCTGGTTCGGGGTTGCGTGGCAGCTCGCGCAACCGCCCACGAGAAACATGGTCTTGCCGTTGTCGAGATTGGGCGTGTGCGGGGCGAGCGCGCTCGCCGCCACGCGCTGCGGCGCCGTGATGTACCAGAACGCAGCCGCGCCGATGAGCGCCAGAACAATCACAAGCACCACGAACTTGCGCAGCATCGGCGTCCTCTCTCCGATCGCTACTGCGTCATTATCGCGGATGAACGTGCGGCAAACCCGGTGCCCTCCCTCTCCCCGTTTGGGGAGAGGGAGGGGGTGAGGGGGTTACCAGTGAACAGATGGATCCGAACCCCCTCGCCCATTCCTTCATGTTGCAACAGAGAGCAGCCCTCTCCCCGCCGGGGAGAGAGCACGAGCGGCGATAGTGCCCCTGCGGGATTGCGCAGCGCAACGGGCGCGATCAAAGCAAAGGGCGGCCGGTCATGCCGACGGCCGCCCTTCGTTCGAAACGCGCGAACGGCTAGGACGTCCGCTTGCGGTAGGTTTGATGGCATCCGCCGCAATTCTTGCGGACCTCCGTGATCTGAACCTTGAAGCTGTCGAGATCCTTGGTTGCGTCCATGGCTGCCTTGGACTCGCTGGCAAACTTGGCCAGCCGCGCAGTGAAATCGGATTTGTTTTCCCAGATCGCAGGCAAGGCCGCGGTATCCCCGTCCTTGGAATGGTCCGGGAACAGCGCCGGCGCTTTCTCGCCCGCCTCGGCAAAGGTCGCGAGCACCTTTTTTGCTTCCTCGTGATTGAACGGCCGCTTTCCCTCCAGCATCTCGGTGGCAACCCGATTCTGGTCGCCGTTCGCCTTCATCAGAGCCTTGCGGGCCGCGATCGGATCGCTTTGCGCCATGAGCGCAGTGGCGCCCAAAGCGAGCACTGCCACGGCAAACGCGGTGCGGATCATGTCCTTCCTCCCTCTTTCACTTGCTCCCGATGTGATCTCCGCGCCGGCCGGCGCGGCTAGGTGGGCATGGCGTAAACACCCCATAAATCTTGTTATTCCGGGGCAAGGGGAAAAGCCGAATCCGTGCCCAGTCTCACGATCCTGTGAACCCCGCACAAGGGGGAGGGTAAGGACCGAGTTCGCCGCTCGGCTGTTCGCAGCCGATACGAAGAAGCTCATTCCGCTGGCGCGGGCGGGGCTGCCGGCACACGGCGGCGGGTCTTTTCCGCGATCCAGCGGCAAACCACGTAGAAGATCGGCGTGAATATGAGCCCGAACGCCGTCACGCCGATCATGCCGGCGAACACGGCGGTCCCCAGCATCTGCCGCAGCTCCGCCCCTGCCCCGATCGCCCAGACCAGCGGCATGACACCGAAGATGAAGGCGAGTGAGGTCATCAGGATGGGGCGCAGCCGCAGCCCCGCCGCTTCGACCGCGGCGGCGGCGCGACCGCGGCCCTGGTCCTCCAGCTGCTTGGCAAACTCCACGATCAGGATCGCGTTCTTGGCGGCAAGGCCGATCAGCACGACGAATCCGACTTGGGTGAGAATATTGTTGTCCTGCCCGCGCAGGATGACGCCGCTGATTGCGGCGACGAGGCACATAGGCACGATCATGATCACGGCGAGCGGCAGCGTCACGCTTTCGAATTGGGCGGCGAGCACCAGGAAAACGAACACGACGGCGAGCGCAAAGGCGAACATGGCGGTATTTCCGGCCCTGACCTGCTGGAACGCGAGCGTCGTCCATTCGTAGCCGAAGCCGTCCGGCAGCGTCTCGGCGGCGAGCTTTTGCATGATGGCGATGGCCTGCCCTTGCGAATAGCCCGGCGCAGGCGCGCCATCGAGCTCGGCCACAGGGTAAAGGTTGTGGCGTGCAACCCGATAAGGCCCCGCAATGTTGGCCACCGTCGTGAACGAGCCGAGCGGCACCGTGTTGCCGAACGAATTGCGCACACGGATGTTCAAAATATCCTTCGGATCCATGCGATACGGCGCGTCAGCCTGGGCGGTGACGCGGAAGGTCTTTCCGAACAGGTTGAAGTCGTTCACGTAAACCGAGCCGATATACACCTGCAAGGCGGCGAACACGTCCGGTATGTTGATGCCGAGGAGCTGGGCCTTGGTGCGATCGATATCGAGATAGAGCTGCGGCGTCGAATTCTCGAACAACGTGAACACCTGGTGCAGGCCAGGAGTCTGGTTGGCCTTGCCCATCATGGCACTGGCCGCTTCCACCAACGCCTGCGAGCCGCGACTTTGACGGTCCTCGACCATCATCCGGAATCCGCCGGCATTGCCGATGCCCGAGATCGGCGGCGGTTGCACGACCAGAACCAGCCCCTCCTGGACGCCCGAAAGCCGCTGCAACAGCTCGCCGGTGATACCTGCAGCGGATAGTTTCGGGTCGTACCCGCGCTCCGCCCAGTCATCCAGGATGAGAAATATTGCGCCGGAGTTCGGTGCGTTGGAGAAGGTCGCGCCGTTAAATCCGACGATGCTCACCGCATGGGCGATGCCGGGCGTCTGCAGGCAGATCTCGACCACCCGCCGTTGGGCCTCGTCGGTGCGGGCCAGTGACGCGCCCGGCGGCAGCTGCAGCACCGTGATCAAATAGCCGCGATCGACCTGGGGAATGAAGCCGATCGGCGTGTTGCGGAATTCGTTGAGCCCGTAGCCCAGAATCACAACGTAGAGGACGAGCATCACCCCGATCATCCGCACCGCGCGACCGATCAGCCAGTGATATCCCCCGGCGAAACGATCGAATCCCCAGTTAAAAGCCCAGAAGAAGCCGCGGATCGGCCGCTCCCACCAGGCGATGCGGGGATGCCGGAGCCGCGGTTTGAGCAGCAATGCGCACATCGCCGGCGACAGCGTCAGCGAGACGATCAGCGAGATCACCGTCGCACTCGCAATCGTAAGCGCGAACTGGCGGTAGAATTGCCCGGATATGCCGGTGATGAAGATGGAAGGGACGAATACCGCGCATAACACCAACGCAATGGCGATCAACGCTTGCCCGACCTCGTCCATGCTCTTGTAGGCCGCTGCGCGCGGATCGAGTCCGGCTTCGATGTTGCGCTCGACGTTCTCGACCACCACGATGGCATCGTCGACCACGATACCGATGGCGAGCACCAGCCCGAACAAGGACAGATTGTTGAGCGTGAACCCGAACATCGACATGAAGAAGAAAGTGCCGATCAGCGAGACCGGAATGGCGACGATCGGAATGACAGCCGCGCGCCACGTCTGCAGGAACAGGATCACGACCAGCACGACGAGAAGGATGGCCTCGAGGATGGTCTCGATGACGGCGTTGACCGATTGCTGGATGAACTCGGTGGGATTGTAGACGATGGCGTGTTTGATCCCGGCCGGAAAGCCTTTCGACAACTGGTCCATGGTGTCGATGATGCTCTTCGCGGTCGCCAGCGCATTCGACCCCGGCCGCTGGAAAATCCCCAGTGCGACCGCTGGATCGCGATCAAGATACGAATTGCTCGAGTAGTCCTGCGCGGCAAGCTCGATGCGGGCGACGTCCCGCAGCCGGACGACCGCGCTGGGCGTCTGTTTCACGACGATGTTGTAAAATTCATCGGGATTGGCGAGCCGTCCAAGCGTTTGCACCGCGATCTGAAACGCTCCCTGCTTGGGGACCGGCGGCTGATCGAGCACGCCGGAGGCGACCTGGACGTTCTGGCCTTGCAGCGCCTGGACCACGTCGGTCGCGGTCAAGCCGACCGTCTGCAGGCGGTCGGGGTCGACCCAGATGCGCATCGCATAGTCGCGGCTGCCGAAGACGGTGATCGAGCCCACCCCGTCGATGCGAGTCAGAAGGTCGCTGACCGAGAGCGTCGCATAGTTTGAGATGAACAAAGTGTCGCGCGACTTGTCGGGCGAATAGAGGTGGACCACCATCATCAGATCGGGCGACTTCTTGCTCACCGTCACGCCGATGTTGCGCACGTCAGCTGGCAGGCGCGGCTGCGCGATGGCGACCCGGTTCTGCACCTGCACCTGAGCGATATCGAGGCTGGTGCCGAGCTCAAAACTCACGTCGATCGAAAAGCGCCCGTCCGCCGTCGAATTCGAGGACATGTAGATCATGTTCTCGACCCCGTTGATCTGCTGCTCGATGGGCGTGACGACGGTCGAGGCCACAATGTCCGCATTGGCGCCGGGATATTGACCCGAGACGTTGATGGTGGGCGGCGCGATCTCCGGATATTGCGTGACCGGCAAGCGTGAATAGGAGACGGCGCCGACAAGCAAGAACACGATTGAAACAACCGCCGCGAAAATCGGCCGATCGATGAAAAAATGCGAGATGCGCATCGCGCCGTTCAATCTGTCTTGTTGGCGGGTGCGGCCGCAGGGACGCTCGCCTGCGGGGACGCGGGCTGCTCCTCGGGCGTCACCTTCTGCCCCTGGCGCACTCGCATCAAGCCGTTGATGACGACGCGATCGCTGTCCGCCAGGCCGTCCTTGATCACCCGCAGGTCGTCCACGACCTGACCCAGCGTCACGTAGCGCAACCGAGCAATGTTGTCCTGATCGATCACGTAAACGAATCTGCGCGCCTGCTCGGTGGCGACGGCGGCATCGGGGAGCATCAATGCCTGATACGGCGCCGAGGCCGGTACCTGCACGCGCGCGAACATGCCGGGCGTGAATAGCCCATCGGCATTGCTCAACTGCGCACGCCCGCGAATCGTACCGCTCGCACGATCGATCACATTGTCGACGAAATCGACCCGGCCGGGATGGGAGAAGTCGGTCTCGTCGAGCAGCTTCAAGCGAACCAGTGTGCCGCCCAGGCCGGCCACCTCGCCCCTGCCGGTTGCCAGCCGCTGGTATCGCAACAGTGCCCCCTCGTCGAAGGTGAATTCGAACCGGATCGGATCGATGGAGACGATTGTGGCGAGCAAGCTGGTATTGCCGCCGGCTCCCCCCGTCACCAGGTTGCCTTGCGTGACCCGCCGGTCGCCGATGCGGCCGGCGATCGGTGCCCTGAGCTCGGTATATTCGAGATCAAGCTCGGCTTGGCGCACCATCGCCTCGTTCGCCGCCACCGAGGCCTTGGCATTACGGAATGCCTGGGCGCGCTGCTCGTAGATCTGCTCGCTGATGGTGCGTTCGCGCACAAGCTGCTGGCCGCGGGCCAAGTCCGACTGGGTAAAAGCGACATTTGATTTCGCAGTCTCCAGATTTGCGCGCGCCTGATCGAGTGTGTTCTGGTACGGCCGTTTGTCGATGGTGAACAGGAGGTCGCCCTGCTTCACGATCTGCCCGTCGGTGAAGTGGATCTGATCGAGGTAGCCTGAGACACGCGCGCGCACCTCGACGACGTCGACGGGGACAAAGCGGCCGACATACTCGTCTTGATCGACGATGGTGCGCTGGATCGGCTTGGCGACCGTCACCTTGGGCGGCGGGGGAGCTGCCTGCTTCTGAGCCTCGCCGCAACTCGCAAGCAGAGACGCCGAGGCGATCGCAACGGCAGCCAGGGTTCGGGCGAATGTCGGCATGAGACTCGGGGGAGAAGTCATCACAAATTGGGCTTATGTAAAGCGAGGCCAGCCGGTGCGGCTGACAGTCGCGCGTTTGTGAACACCGAAGTCGCTCTTCCCTATCCGCGTCGCGCACCCCATATCTGCGGACAAGCCCCAAGTCCACCACTGCCCTGCCCAGGATGGCAGGCCATCCCGGCCTCGCGGATGGCGCTGCAGCAACGCCCATGCTCGACCGACCCAACGCCGATCTCGCCAGCCCGCTCGCCGTTACCGATGACGGGGCGCTCCTCGATGCGTATTCCCGCGCCGTCATCGACGTCGTCGAACGGGTGGGGCCTGCGGTGGTGCGCCTCGATGTGCCCGCGAACGCCGACCGGGGTCGCGGCGGCACCGGATCGGGCGTCATCGTGGCGCCGGACGGACTCGTGCTCACCAACAGCCACGTCGTCGGGAACACCGCGCGGGTGCGCGCCAGCACGGTTGACGGTCGAATCTTGACTGCGCGGGTGGTCGGCGATGACCCGGATACGGATCTCGCCCTCGTGCGCGTCGATGCTCCGGTGATACTTCCGGCGGCACCCCTCGGCAATTCCAAGCTGCTCAAGCGCGGGCAACTGGTGATCGCCATCGGCAATCCATTTGGGTTCGAATCGACGGTCACGACGGGCGTGGTTTCGGCCCTGGGCCGGTCGTTGCGCGCGCGCTCGGGGCGGCTGATCGACGACGTGATCCAGACCGACGCTGCACTCAATCCCGGCAATTCGGGGGGCCCGCTCGTCTCCTCCCATGGCGAGGTCGTCGGGATCAACACCGCGGTGATCATGGGCGCGCAGGGTATCTGCTTTGCGGTTGCCGCCAACACGGCGAGTTTTGTGCTCGGCGAGCTGGTACGGCACGGCCGCGTGCGGCGTGCCTACATCGGCATCGCCGCCCAGCAATTCGCGCTGTCGCGCCGCCGGCAGCATGCAGCCGGGCTCACGCAAGAGACGGCGGTGATGGTCGCCAGCATCGAGCCGGGCAGTGCGGCCGAACGGGCCGGGCTCGTCGCCGGCGACATTATTCTCGCGCTGGACGGCGCGGCGATCACCGGCGCGGATGATCTCGTTCGCATGCTCACCGGGGAGAAGATCGGGCGCGCGATCGAGGTCGAGGCGCTGCACAACGGCAGTCGGCGCGTGCTCTCGCTCGTGCCGCAA
>JBJMTU010000071.1:0-8315 GCA_045811545.1 Xanthobacteraceae bacterium
ATCCGTCAGGGCAGATCATTTCGCTGCCGCCGCCGGTATTCCAGCGTCGGGGCGGGCAGCCGGTGGTGCTCTGGCCTCCCGCCATCAAGCAGGGTGATCTGCGTTTCTCGATCCCCTAACCGTGCCGCGAATTCGGTGCGCTCCCTCTCCCCATTTGGGGAGAGGGTTGGGGTGAGGGGGTTACCGGCGGTACTGATGGATCCGAACCTCCTCACCCATTCCTTGATGCTGCAAAAGCGAGCAGCCCTCTCCCCGGTGGGGAGAGGGCATGAGCGGCGACAGTTCGGTATCTGTTCGGTGCGCGGGTCAAGCCCGCGCATGACGAGTCGAGCATAGCTTCGGGGCTCAGGCACCTCGGTCATGATCTATTTGCAGATTGCTGCGAATGGACTCGTCCTGGGCGGCCTCTACGCATGCATCGCGGTGGGCTTCTCGCTGGTCTGGGGCGTCCTCAACGTCATCAACATCTTGCACGGCACGTTCATCGTGCTGGGCTCCTATATCGCCTACTTCGCCTACGTGCATGCCGGCATTCATCCGTTCGTCTCGGTCGTGATCGCGGGCGGCGTGCTCTACGCGCTCGGCCATGCCATCCATGCCGGCATCATCAACCGCGTGATCGCTGCGCCGGTGCTGATCACGCTCACGCTGACTTTCGGCCTCGACCTTATCCTCAACAACGCCATGCTGGTCGCGTTCACCGCCGACTACCGGTCGGTCAATCTCGCGCGCCCGCTCGGCACCCTCGAGATCGGCCCGGTGTTCCTGCCAGGCGACCGGGTCGCCGCCATGGCGCTCGCGCTGCTGCTCACCGTCCTGCTGTACCGGCTCCTGCGCGACAGCAGAATTGGCCGCGCTATCGTCGCCGTACGCATGGACCGCGAGGCGGCCGCGCTCATGGGTGTGGACGTCAAGCGCATCAACGCGATCACCTTCGGCATCGGCGCGCTCATGGCGGGCGCGGCCGGGGCGCTGCTCAGCATCATCTACCCGATCTCCCCGCTCAACAGCGGCACCTTCTTGGGCAAGGCCTTCGTGGTGTGCGTACTGGGCGGGCTCGGCAGCGTACCCGGCGCGATACTCGGGGGCATCGTACTCGGCATCGTCGAAAGCTTCGGCTCCTACTGGTTCGGCCCGGAGCACGCGGTGACGATCTCTTTCGCCATCCTTTTGCTTCTGCTGTTCGTTCGCCCCCGCGGCCTCGTCGGCAGGCGAGGCTACGAATGAGAAGCTGGGTCGTCCTCATCATCGTCATCGTACTGCTGGCAGCGTTGCCGCTGGTCGGCAACAATTATGTGCTGCGGCTGGCGACCATCACCTGCATGTACGCGGTGCTGGCACAATCCTGGAATTTCATCGGTGGGCTTGCCGGCTATCCCTCGTTCGCGACCGCCGCCTTCTTCGGGCTCGGCGCCTATGCGTCGGCGATCCTGCAGCTCCATGGCCTGCCGGCGGTTGCGGCCTGGGGCTGCGCCGGGCTGATCGCGACCTTGTTTGCCGCCTTCATCGGCGGCGCCATCCTGCACCTGCGCGGGCACTATTTCGCGATTGCGACGCTCGTCGTGGCGGAAATGCTGCGCGAGATCGTCAACACGACGCCGAACTTCACCGGCGGCGGAATGGGGCTGAACCTGCCCATCATGCGCATCTCCGTTGGCGCGCAGGCGCAGTTCTTTTTTTATGCCATGCTGGGACTGGTGTTTCTGTGCACCGCGACTGCGATCCTGGTCCAGCGCAGCAAGCTCGGCTTCGGCTTGCGCTGCATTCAGCAGAACGAGGACGCTGCGAATGTCCTTGGCATCAACGCCTACGCGTACAAGACCGCCGCGTTCTCGCTCTCGGCCGTGTTCGTCGGCATGGCTGGCGCAATCTACGCCAACTGGACCAACTACATCGACCCGCCCGATGTATTCGACGTGTTGCTTGCGATAAAGCCCTTGGTGATGGTGATGCTCGGCGGGCTCGGCACCGTCTTCGGGCCGGCGCTCGGCGCCTTTATCCTCATCGCGTTCGAGGAGTTCGTCTGGCGCAATTTTCTCACCATCCACGCGGCGGCGCTCGGCCTCATCATCGTCGTCTTGATACTGTTCCTGCCGAACGGAATCGTGCCGCTGCTGCGCGAGCGTCTCGCCCGACGGGGAGCGCCGGCATGAGCGCGCTGCTCGAGCTCGAGGACGTCACGCGCCGCTTTGGTGGGCTCAATGCGGTGGAGGGCGTGAGCTTTTCCGTCGCGCAGGGCGAAATCGTCGGCCTGATCGGTCCGAACGGCGCCGGCAAGACCACGCTCATCAACGTGATCACCGGCGTGCATCCCGCCAACAGCGGGCGCGTGCGCCTCGACGGGCAAGACATCACACACCGGCGGCCGCACCAGATCGCGCGGCTCGGTCTCGCGCGCACCTTCCAGATCGTGCAGCCGTTCCCCAAGATGACGGTGCTGGAGAACGCCGCGGCCGGCGCGCTGTTTTCCGGGGGCGCCGGCAGCGTGCACGACGCCTACGCTGCGGCGCGCCAGCAGCTCGAATTCACCGGCCTGGCCGACCTTGCCGACCGGCCGGCGTCCACGCTGACGCTGGCGCGGCGCAAGCGTCTGGAGCTCGCCAAGAGCCTGGCCATGAAGCCGCGCCTCCTCATGCTCGACGAGGTCAACGCCGGTCTCGATTCGGTCGAGATCGCCGGGGCGCTCGAGCTGATCCGCGCGATCGCAAACCTCGGCGTGACCATCATCGTGATCGAGCATCTGATGCGGGTCGTGCTTTCGATCGCGCAGCGCCTGGTGGTGTTGCACCATGGGCAACTGATCGCGCAAGGCCCGCCGCACGACGTCGTTCGCGATCGACATGTGATCGAGGCCTATCTCGGCTCGAAATATGCGGCCACCAATCGCGGATCCGGTGCGTTCCCTCCCCCGCCTGCGGGGGAGGGCTAGGGAGGGGCATTGGCAGCCGTGACCGAGACCGCACCAAAGCTGCGCGTTTCCCACCTGCAAGCCGGCTACGGCGACGTGCAGGTGCTGTGGGACGTGACGCTCGAGGTTGCATCGGGTGAGCTTGTTTGCCTGATCGGGTCGAATGGCGCCGGCAAGACCACGCTGATGCGCTGCATCTCGGGCCTGCTTCCCGTCAAGGCGGGTGAGATTGCGGTCGGCGGCGTGATGATGGCCCAGGCGACGCCGGCCGACTTCGTGCGGTCCGGCATTGCGCACGTGCCGGAGGGCCGCCGCCTTTTCTCGGCCATGAGCGTGCGCGACAACCTTTTGATGGGTGCGTATCTGCGGGAGGACAAGAACGCCGTCGCGGCGGACCTGGAGCGCGTCTACGCGATGTTTCCGATCCTCTTGGAACGGCAGCGGCAGGACGCCGGCACGCTGTCCGGCGGCGAGCAGCAGATGTGCGCGATCGGGCGTGGCCTGATGGCACGGCCGAGCCTCTTGCTCATCGACGAGCTGTCGCTTGGCCTCGCTCCGCGCATGGTGGAGTTCCTGACCGAGCGGCTTCGCGAGATCAACAAATCCGGCGTCGCGGTGCTCCTGGTCGAGCAGGACGTGATGAACGCGCTCGAGCTTGCCGACCGCGCTTACCTGATCGACCATGGTCGCGTCACCAAAGGCGGGCCGGCCATGAGCCTTGCCAACGATCCGGCGATCCGCGAAGCCCATATGGGAATTGCCTGATAGTCGAGCGGATAACGCGATGAAGGCTCGGAACTTCCGCTACATCAGGCCGTCGTCACTCGATCAAGCTTGCCGCATTCTCGCGGACGTCGGCGAAGCCGTGCCGGTCGCCGGCGGCCAGAGCCTGCTCGCCGGCTTGAATATGCGGCTGTCCGCGCCGAAGCTTTTGGTCGATATCGGCGACTTGAAGGAATTGACCGGTCAATCCTACGAGGACGGCGCCGTGCGTCTCGGCGCGCTGACGCGGCATGCTGAGTTGCTCCGTTCCGAACTGATTCAAAAACGTGTCCCGCTGCTGGCGCGCGCCGCGGCGCACATCGGCCACGTAGCGATCCGCAACCGCGGTACGCTCGGCGGCAGCCTCGCCTACGCCGACCCGGCGGCGGAGCTGCCCGCCTGCGCGGTAGCGCTCGGCGCGACACTGATACTCGGCAGCCTCGCCGGCGAACGCGAAGTCAAGGCGGAGGATTTCTTCACGGGCCTGTTCGAGACTGAACTCAAGCCGGGCGAATTGATTGTCGCAGTCAAATTTCCGGCGATGCAACCCGGAATGTCGGTCGGATTCGCCGAGCTGTCGCGCCGCCACGGGGATTTTGCATTGGTTGGCTTAGCCGCGGTGGCGACCATGCAGCGCGACCGGATCGGCGCGGCGCGGCTCGCTTATTTTGGCTGCGTTGACCGCGCCAAAGTGGCCCGTTCGGTTTCGGCCGCGGTCGCCGGGCTCGCACCGCCGCTGCGGGATACGTCCGCCTTTGCGCAGGCGATCCGGCAAGACCTGACACCCGAGGATACGACCGGACTGCGCGCCGACACCAAGCTCCATATGGCCACGGTGCTCACGCGCCGCGTGCTCAACTCGCTGTCGCAAAGGACCGACCCATGACCGATCTCGTGGGAGAGGAAGACGTCCCGATCGAAGCGACTTTGAACGGCAAGCCGTTGAAGCGGCGGGTGAAGGCGCGCCAACACCTGGCGGACTTCCTGCGCCAGGAGATGGAGCTGACCGGAACCCATCTCGGCTGCGAGCACGGCATCTGTGGCGCGTGCACGGTGGTGATCGACGGCTGTACTGCGCGCGGCTGCCTCACGCTGGCGGCGCAGATTTCCGGCAAGTCGGTCGACACCATCGAGGGGCTGACGGAAAGCGGCAAGCTCTCGGAGTTGCAGAGCGAATTCATCGCGCGCAACGCTGCGCAATGCGGGTTCTGCTCGTCCGGCATGCTGTTGACCGCTTACGAGCTGGTGGCAAGCGGCAGGAAAATGTCGCGCGCGGAGATCCGCGAGTTCATCTCGGGCAACATGTGCCGCTGCACCGGCTACCATGCGATCGTCGACGCGGTGGAGGCCGTCCTGGCGAAGAAAGTCAAAACGAGTGCGGGAGGAAAACTCTAGTGTCCGCAAGGCAGGCATCATCGACCGGCATTGGCGCGCGCATCCCGCGGCGGGAGCTCAAGCGCCTGCTCAGCGGGCACGGCCGTTACATCGACGACATCGAGCTGCCGCGCATGCTGCATGCCTGCTTCGTGCGCAGCCCGCATCCGCACGCCAAGCTCGTGTCGGTGGATAACGCGGCCGCAAGACGCGCGCCGGGAGTCGCCGCGGTTTTTACCGCGGCCGATATCAATCCAAAGTGCGAACCGTTCGTCGGTGTGGCGCTGCACCGGCCGGGGCATCGCTCGGCGCCGCAGCGTCTCTTAGCGGCGGAGCGGGCGGTCTGGCAGGGTCAGCCGGTGGCCGTGGTGGTGGCCGAGAGCCGCGCCGAAGCGGAGGACGCGGCCGAGCTTGTCGCGATCGAATGGGAGCCCTTGCCCGCGGTCGGCGATCAGTGGCAGGCGATCGCGCCGGGCGCGCCGGTCATCCATGCCGAACTCGGCGACAACGTCGCGTTCGATTTTTCCCTGGAGAAGGGCGCGCCGGGAAAAGCTTTCGCCGAGGCCGACATCCTCATCGAGGAGGAGCTGCGCTTCGAGCGGCAGATGGCCGTGACGCTCGAGACGCGCGGGCTCATCGCCGATTTCAATTCGGGCGATGGCTCGCTCACCGTCATCCACGGGCACCAGTCGCCGTTCCAGATGCAGGAGGTCTTCAGCCGGCACCTGAGTATCCCCGAGCACAAGATCCGCGTGATCGCCCCCGACATCGGCGGCGGCTTCGGCATGAAGCTCAACCTCTATTCCGACGAGGTCGCCACCGTGGTGGCGAGCATGCTGCTCGGCCGGCCGGTCAAGTTCTGCGTCGACCGGCTCGAGTCGTTCGTGTCCGACGCGCAGGCGCGCGACCATCGCATCAAATGCCGCATCGCCCTGAACAAGACCGGCGAGATAATGGCCATGGAAATGGACGATATCTCCGCGGTCGGTGCATACGGCATGCCGCTGCGCTTCAACGTTGCCGAGGGGATGATGGCGATCATGCTTGCCGGCGCGCCCTATAGGTTCGAGAATTACAAGGCGCGGACTCGCTCGGTCTACGTCAATAAGAACCTGATCGGCATGTATCGCGGCGTCGGTATGCCGCTCGCCTGCGTTGCGACCGAGCTGCTGACCGATCTCGCCGCAGACAAACTCGGGCTCGACACGGTCGAGTTCAAGCGCCGCAACTATTGGCCGAAAGCTGCTCTGCCCTGCGTGACCCCGACCGGGCAGAAGCTCGAAACCGTCTCGTTCCACGAGTGCCTGGAGAAGCTCGTCCGGCTCATGGATTACGACGCCATCCGCAAGGAACAGGCCGAATTGCGCAAGCGAGGGGTTTACCGTGGCATCGGCATTGCGACCTTCTGCGAGCAGACCGCCTACGGCGCGCCCTACTACGGCCCATCCGGCGCATCCATCTCCACGCAAGACGGCTGCACGCTGCGGCTCGAACCGTCGGGCTCGGTGCGCTGCATCACCAGCCTCACCGACCAGGGCCAAGGTACGTTGACGAGCGTCGCCCAGATTGTGGCCGACAGCGTCGGCTTGCCCATTGAACAGGTCAGCGTGGCCGGCGGCGACAGCGCGATCTCGCCCTATGGTGGCGGCGCCTGGGCCTCGCGCGGTACCGCCATCGGCGGTGAGGCGGCGCTGCGGGCAGGCACTATGCTCAAGCAGAACATCCTTGCGCTCGCTTCGGCGATCACGCAGACGCCGGCGGACGCACTCACTATCGCCGACGGCCAGGTGATGAACGCGCGCACCGGCCAGGTCGTCATCAGCCTCGCCGACGTCGGCCGCATCGGATATTTCCGCCAGGACACTCTGCCGCGCGACTTCGACGTGCAGCTCTCGGTCAGCGCGAGTTTCGTCGCCAACGACAAGATCTGCTACATGGCGAACGGGGTGCAGGCAAGCTACGTCGAAGTGGACTGCGAGACCGGCTTCATCAAGATGCTGGGGCAATGGGCCGTCGATGACTGCGGGCGAGTGATCAACCCGCTCCTGGTGGACGAGCAGGTGCGCGGCGGCATCGTGCAAGGGATCGGCGCCGTTCTTTTTGAAGAGTGCATCTACAGCGACGATGGCAATTTGCTGAACGGAACGATGGCCGACTATCTCGTTCCCATGGCCGGCGAGATGCCCGACATCGCGCTCGATCATGTCGAGACGCCGGAGGCATCGACCAGGCTCGGCGCCAAGGGCATCGGCGAAGGCGGACTAATCGGCGCCATGGGATCCGTGTGGGTCGCCGTTAATGATGCCTTGAAGCCGCTCGGCGCCAAGGTGCGCCATCAGCCCTTTACACCGGAGCGCATCCTCGACGTATTGGCTCGGAAAACGTAAGGGGCTTCATACCAACGCCCTGAGTTCGTCATTCCGGCCGAACCGCGAAGCAGCGAGAGCCGGAATCCATGACCACGGACAGTAACTGGATTGCGGGTTCGCGGGCCTGGCCCGCGCCCCGGAATGAGGAGTCAGCATTTTGCGGGGTTGATATCAAAACGCTCCTGCTTAACGACCTCGAACACCGCCAGCGGGCACGCGCGTGCCTGAAATCTCAGCGTTGCTGTGGCACGACGACGCAAGGGGTTTAACCATCGCCTGAACGCATGCCCCCCGCCGCAAATTGATGCTTGTGCGAACTCGGCAAATTGGGCACATGAGCCGCTTTGGCGCCGCGGAGGGCCGCGCTTGGAGATGGGAATGAGGCTTGGCTACTTCACCATGCCGGTGCACCCCATGCACCGCGACTGGGTCGAGACGCTCAAGGAGGACCGCGAGGCCGTCATTCTCGCCGACCAGCTCGGATTCTACGACGCCTTCATGGGCGAGCACCTCACCGACGCCTGCGAGACCATCACCAACAGCATGATGTTCCAGGCCTCGCTGATTCCGGCGACCAAGCGGATCAAGCTCGCGACCGGGACCTCAAACCTCACCCAGATGCATCCCGTGCTGATCGCGGTGCAGGCGGCGATGTTCGATCATTTGGCCGAGGGCCGCTTCATCCTCGGCGTGAGCCCCGGCGCGCTGACCTCGGACGCGGAGGCGCTCGGCATCCTCGACGAGGATCGCAACAAGATCTTCGCCGAGGCGATCGACGTCATCCTCGCCATCTGGGAGCGCGATCCGCCCTATGACATCGACTTTCCCGACAACCGCTACAAGGTCACGACCGCGCGCACCATGACGCTCGATCTCGGCATCGGCTACATGGCCAAGCCGTA
>JBJMTU010000072.1:0-6929 GCA_045811545.1 Xanthobacteraceae bacterium
GCAAGCAAGCCTCGCGCTCGCTTCCGCGCTGTTCGGGCTGTTGGCATTTTGGTTCACGCGCGACTGGCGATCTCTTGTTGGGGCGGCTCTGATCTTTGCCAATTGGCCCTACACGTTGCTGGTCATCTTACCTACCAACAAGCGCATCGCGGCAACGCCGCCGCATGCGGTCGCTGTCGAGACTCGCTCTCTCATTGAGACTTGGGGGAGGCTCCACGCCGGCCGCAGCGCGCTCGGACTCGCGGCCACGCTGGCCTATCTGTGGGCAAGCGCGTGAGATCAGGCGATCTCCTGTTCGAGCGACGGGGTGCGGCGGGCGTCATCACGCTCAATCGGCCGCACGCGCTCAACGCGGTGTCGCTGGCCATGGTCCGCGAGCTGACGCGACAGCTCGCGCAGTGGGAGACGGATCCCGCAGTCAGCCGCGTGATCCTTGCTTCCAACGATGCCCGTGCCTTCTCGGCGGGCGGGGATCTGCGCGCGCTTTACGATCTTGGCCGCGCTGGACGCTACGACGAGATGCTCGGTTTTTTTCGTGAGGAGTACGCGCTCAACGCCCGCATCAAGCGCTACGGCAAGCCCTATGTGGCCCTCATCGACGGCATCGTCATGGGCGGCGGCGTGGGCATCTCGGTCCATGGCTCTCACCGCATTGCCGGCGACAAGTTCACATTCGCCATGCCTGAGGTCGGCATCGGCTTCTTTCCCGACGTCGGAGGGACCTTCTTCCTGCCGCGCCTGCCGGGAAGGATCGGCATTTATTGCGCGCTCACCGGCGAGCGGCTCGACGCCGCGGGTGCCGTGGCCGCGGGTGTGGCAACCCACCGGGTGCCCTCGGCGCAGTTTCCCAGCCTTGTCGAGGCATTGTGTCGCGCGGTTCCCGTCGATGTCTCACTTGCCGAATACGCGCAGCCGCCCGCATCCGGGGCGGTGGCGGCGCGGGCGGCGACGATCGAAACGCTGTTTGGAGCCGATCGGATCGAGGACATTCTCGCCGCGCTCGACGTCCAGGGTGCCGCAGGCGGAGCTGATGCGGGGTTCGCCGCCGCCACCGCCGCCTTGATCCGCTCAAAATCGCCGACAAGTCTCAAGATCGCGCTCGAGCAGATGCGGTGCGGCGCGACGCTCGATTTCTCCGAGTGCATGCGCACCGAGTTCCGCATAGTCTCTCGTGTGGTGCGTGGACATGATTTCTACGAGGGAGTCAGGGCGGTGATCATCGACAAAGACCAGGCGCCGCAGTGGCAACCGTCTACGCTCGTAGCGGTGAGCGCGTCCGAGATTGAGCGGCACTTTGCTCCGCTCGCAAGCGAGCTCGAGCTACCATGATGAATGCGGAAGGGCCTCACGTCCTCGAGCCGGTCCAGAGCACGGACAGGGAAGCGGACAGCAACCGCTGGCCCCATCGGTTGCGTGTCTTCCTGCGCGCGATGGCCACCATCTCGCTGTTCAAGGGTCTTTACCATTGGGCGGTGATTTGCGGCATTGGCGCGCCGTTTCCATCCGGGTTCGACGCCTATTCGACGCCCTATCAAGTAGCGACGGTCTTCTTTGCCGTGATCGATCTCGTGGCGGGGGTGGGGTTGTGGCTGGCCGCGCCTTGGGGCGCGGTGGTGTGGCTTACCTCTGTCATCTCCTTGGCTGCAGTCGAGCTGTTGTTTCCGCAGATCTACGGGGGAAACACTTGGGTCATCGTCACCGAGCTCCTGCTGCTCGGCAGTTATCTGGGGCTCGCGCTTATGGCTGCGCGCGAGCAGCCTGGATGAGGTGACAACAACCGGGGTGGAGGACGCCATGACAAAGGTCGGCTTTATCGGGCTCGGCAACATGGGGATGCCGATGGCCCAAAACCTGCTTAAGGCCGCTCATGAGGTGACGGGTTTTGACCTCGACGCACATGCGACGGAACTGGTTGCGGCAAATGGCGGGACCAGCGCGAATTCAGTGGCCGATGCGTGCAAGGCCGCTGAGGTCGTCATCACCATGTTGCCCGCAGGCGAGCAGGTGCGCGACGTGTATCTCGGCGCTGGCGGCGTGCTGGCATCGGTCGCGCCAGCAACGCTGCTGATTGATTCCTCGACCATCGACGTGCAGACCGCGCGCGATGTGGAGCAGGCCGCCCAAGATAAAGCGCTTGCCATGGTCGACGCGCCAGTCTCGGGCGGCGTAACGGGGGCGGAAGCAGCGACGCTGACCTTCATGGTCGGCGGCAGCGATGACGCCTTCGAGCGCGCGCGACCGATACTGGAAAAAATGGGCAAGACCATCGTTCATGCCGGTGGGCCCGGGAACGGCCAAGCGGCGAAGATCTGCAACAACATGATTCTCGGAGCCTCAATGATCGTCGTGTGCGAGGCGTTCCTACTGGCGGAAAAACTCGGGCTCGATCCGCAAAAACTGTTCGACATTTCTTCGAAGTCGTCCGGACAATGCTGGTCGATGACGAGCTACTGCCCGGTCCCGGGCCCGGTGCCAGCCTCGCCGGCAAACCGCGATTACAAGGCAGGCTTCACCGCGGCCATGATGCTCAAGGATTTGAAACTTGCACAAACTGCCGCCCGCGCGACCCACGCGACCACGCCGCTCGGCGCCGGTGCCGCCGCCGTCTACGACCGCTTCGTCGAGAGCGGCGGCAGCAGCGTCGATTTCTCCGGCATCATTCGTTACTTGCGCGGAGCATAAGCCGCGCTCTGATCCCCATACAGGGTTAAGTGAATGAATATGCACTTGCCGGGCAGAATTGTTTGTAAGGAATTTCCGCTCACCAATTCTTTACGCTGACCTGCCGACATCTCCAGGCAAATCGAGCAACACTTTATCGCGGTTCACAGGACATAACCGCTTCGCACCATGCCTTAAACGGATCTAATGCGCCGCCGCTCAGCGTGAATGCATGGTTTCGGTAAGAGACCGCGGAGGTGTATCAATGGAAGATTCACCGTCGCAAATAAACCTTGTCTTTAGCGTGTTGATTAAAGCCATTTTAGACCCTGCGACGTAGGCTGCACGTCGAGCGAGGAGAACAACGCCTCGCAGCACAAAAACAACGAGTCATGGGGAAGGTGTCATGTTGAGAAGCGTTCCGAAAGCATTGGGGCCGGTCGATCGGGAAGCAAGGGTCGACCAGGTGCGTCCGCACTATCTCGAAACCTTGACCTTGGTCGAGCGACTGCATCGTCGGCTGCTCGATGTCATCAAGGACGAGTTCGACCGCAGGAGCCGCGACGATATCAATCCCGTACAGGCGCTGCTCCTGTATAACATCGGCGAGAAGGATCTCACCGCCGGCGAGCTGCGCACGCGCGGATACTATCTCGGCTCCAACGTGTCCTATAACCTCAAGAAGCTGGTCGAGATGGGGTATCTCGATCATCAGCGCTCGCGAATCGACCGCCGTTCCGTGCGCATCAAGCTCACGGATAAAGGACGCGAGGTACGCGACATCGTCGATACGCTCTACCAAAAGCATCTGGCCAGCGTGGCTCAGGTCGGTGGCATCGACGGCGACGAGTTCGCGATGCTGAATAGGTCGCTGCAGCGCCTCGAGCGGTTCTGGACCGACCAGATCCTCTACCGGCTGTGATAGCAATTTCAGTTTGTCGGCCGTCGCCCCGGCGCCTTGCCGGGGCATTTTTTCATTGAGTGAGGGGCAGACACGCCGGTTAACCGCTATATGTGGGCAACAGGTCCATGACGGCACCCATAGCTTGGCGCTCCGGATCGGGTGTGCTATCGCCCGGCGGACCTCCGGGCGTGAGGACCGTCCAACAGCCGTGAGACGTCCATGACCGATCCGTCTCGAGCCCACGCCGATGCCGCGAACCTGTTCACGCTGTCATTGGCAGAGGCCGACCCCGAGGTGGCCGACATCATCAGGCGCGAGCTCTCCCGTCAGCGCGACGAAATTGAGCTCATTGCCTCGGAAAACATCGTCAGCAAGGCGGTGCTCGAAGCGCAGGGGTCGGTGCTTACCAACAAGTATGCAGAAGGGCTGCCCGGGCGGCGCTATTACGGCGGATGCCAGTATGTCGACGTGGCAGAAAACCTTGCGATCGAACGGGTTACCAAGCTTTTCGGATGTAAGTTCGCAAACGTTCAGCCGCACTCCGGCGCCTCGGCAAATGCCGCCGCCTTCATGGCGCTCATGGCGCCGGGCGACACGTTCTTAGGACTCAACCTCGCGGCCGGCGGCCATCTGACCCACGGATCTGCCGCGAATATGTCGGGGCGCTGGTTCAAGCCGGTGCCCTACGGCGTGCGACGCGACGACCATCGTATCGACTTTGAGGCGGTGGCAAGCCTCGCACGTGAACATCGGCCGAAGGTTATCATCGCGGGCGGATCGGCTTATCCCCGCGTCCTCGATTTTCGCCGCTTCCGCGAGATCGCCGACGAGGTCGGTGCGAAGCTGCTGGTCGACATGGCGCATTTCGCCGGCTTGGTCGCCGGCGGGGCGCATCCCAGTCCGTTCCCGCACGCCCACATCGTCACCTCGACCGCGCACAAGACGCTGCGTGGCCCGCGCTCGGGGTTCATCCTCACCAATGACGAAGAGCTGGCGAAGAAGGTCAATGCAGCGGTCTTTCCCGGCTTGCAGGGCGGGCCGCTGATGCATGTGGTCGCCGCCAAGGCTGTGGCATTCGGCGAAGCGTTGCGCCCAGCCTTCAAGCTGTACGCCCGCAACGTGGTCGCGAATGCCAAGGCGCTGGCCGAAACGCTCAAATCGAGAGGTCTCGATATCGTCTCCGGCGGCACGGATACCCATCTTATGTTGGTTGACCTGCGGCCCAAGCGGTTGACCGGCAAGGTGGCCGAACTGGCGCTTGGACGCGCCCACATCACCTGCAATAAGAACGGCGTTCCGTTCGATCCGCAGAAGCCGACGGTCACGTCTGGGGTGCGCCTCGGCACACCTGCCGGAACGAGCCGCGGTTTCGGCATCGCCGAGTTCCAAGAGGTGGGCGAGTTGATCGTGGAAGTCCTCGACGCGCTTTCACAGAAGGGCCTTGAGGAGGATGCGGTGACCGAAGCTGCGGTGCGCGAGAAGGTGAGGAGCCTCGTCAGCCGATTTCCGATTTACAACGGATGAGACACTCCGATGCGATCGTCCGAAGGCGGACGATCTCATAGCGGTGTAGCGCACGGCTCCCGGCCGCACGGCTCTTCAGATTGTTGGATGCCCGCTTTTGCAGGCGTGCCAAATGGGGGGATGCGGAGCACGAACGAACGCTAAGGGAAGGCAACCATGCGCTGTCCGAACTGCGGCAGCCTCGATACGCAGGTCAAGGATTCACGACCGACTGAGGATTCCTCCGTCATCCGCCGCCGGCGCGTATGCCTTAGCTGCAATTTCCGCTTTACCACGTTCGAGCGGGTGCAGTTACGCGAGCTCGTGGTCATCAAACGCAACGGCCGCCGCGTCCCCTTCGACCGCGACAAGTTGCTGCGCTCGATGCAAATCGCGCTGCGTAAGCGTCCCGTCGAGCCCGAGCGCATCGATCAAGCGGTCTCCAAAATCGTGCGTGAGCTCGAGAGCCAGGGCGAGAGCGAAGTCTCTTCAGAGACCGTGGGCGAGATGGTGATGGAGGCGCTGCGCACGCTCGACGACGTCGCTTATGTGCGCTTCGCTTCGGTCTATCGCAATTTCCACGAAGCCAAGGATTTTGAAAGCGTGCTCGACGAATTGTCAGAGGACGCCAAGCCGGATGCTGTGGTCAGGAAGTGAGCTAGCGATATCTGCCGCGGCGAAGCTCTAAAGTGACGGCGGGAATCAGGCGTCTGCACGCGTTCGAGCGGCCTGTCCACGCTGGCATGGAATGCATCCCACGGCGCCTCGGTGTCGATATAAATGGCGTGCCCGTCGCGCCTGCGTTTGACCTGTTCTTTTCCGCTGATCAGCATTTGACGCTTCCGGTGTGGGTTGAGGACATTGGTATAATTGCCGCCCGGAAGAATTTTAGGGCTAAACGCATTGAGCGACGCCGACCATGAATAGCGCGGAAGACGCCCGCTTCATGGCGCTCGCGTTCGCGCTCGGCCGCCGCGGCCTCGGCCGCACCTGGCCGAACCCTGCCGTGGGGGCGGTCATCGTGAAAGATGAGGTGATTGTGGGCCGCGGCTGGACTCAGCCCGGCGGGCGGCCCCACGCCGAGACCGAGGCGTTGCGCCGCGCCGGTTCCGCCGCGCGCGGGGCGACGCTCTATGTCACGCTCGAGCCCTGCTCGCATCACGGAAAGACGGCGCCCTGTGCCGATGCGATCGTCAGCGCTGGGATTTCGCGCGTGGTGTCCGCGCTGGTCGATCCCAATCCGGAGGTCGCGGGCGCCGGCCACTGGCGCTTGGCCCAAGCCGGCATCGTGGTCGAGGTCGGCATCGGCGCCGAGCAGGCGCGGCGGGTGCATGCGGGCCACATCCGGCGCGTCCAGGCTGGCCGTCCGCATGTGATCTTGAAGCTCGCCGTGTCGGCCGACGGCAAAGTCGCCGGCTCCGACCGCCGCCCCATTGCCATTTCCGGCGAGGCGGCGCGCGCGCTGGTCCATTTGATGCGGTCGAGGAGCGATGCCGTGCTCACGGGCATCGGCACCGTCCTCGCGGACGACCCGCTGCTGACCTGCCGATTGCCCGGTGTGTCCTCGCCGGTGCGTATCGTCCTGGACGGAACGCTGCGGTTGCCGCTCGCGAGCAAGTTGGTTGCCACCGCGCGCCAGGCGCCGCTGTGGGTGGTCACCGGCGAGACCGCAGAAGACGCGCCCGAAGAGGCGCTTGCGGCCAAAGGTGCCGACGTTGCGCGTGCAGTGACGACGGACGGCAAGCTGGACCTTGCCAACGTGCTGGAGCTCTTGGCCCGACGCGGCATCACGCGGCTTATGGTCGAGAGCGGGCCCGTTCTCGCCGCCGCCCTCCTGCGCGCCGATCTGGTCGACGAGGCC
>JBJMTU010000073.1:0-5915 GCA_045811545.1 Xanthobacteraceae bacterium
CCACGCGAGCAACAGACGCCGCAGGCGCTCGCTGCCTACCACAAGGCCGAGATCGAGAAGTGGTGGCCGATCATCAAGGCCGCGAACATCAAGGCGGAGTAGCTGCTCGCTTGTCATTCCGGGGCGCGGGCAAGCGCAGGCAAGTGTACGCAGCCTGCGCAAGCTTGGCTGCGTGTGCCCGCGGCCCGGAATCCATAACCACAGCACCCGGTTATGGATTGCGGCCCTCGCCGCTGTCGCGGCTCGGCCGGAATGACGATTGAATATGTTGGTCGGAGCCGATCAAGGCTTGGGCGGCGGACGGTTCAACAGACTCGCCATCTCCTGCTCGAGGCTGTCGTAGAACGATTTCTGCTGCGCCGGCTTGGCGTCATTGCGCGGACTGCCCTGCGTGGACTCCGCGGGCGCTGCCCCTTCGTCGGTGACCGGTGTTGCCGGCTCGCTCGTTGGCTTGGCGGGAATCGGGGCGCGCGCCTCATCCGTCTTGAACGGGCGCAGTAGCGCCGGGTTTGGCCGAGGGGACAACTTCGGTGCGAACGTCCCGCCCTGGGGCGTGGGCTCCGGTGCTTTGCCGCCGGCGGGAGCGCGCGCCTCGTCGCTCTTGCTGGGACGGCGCAACGCAGCCTCGAGTCGCTGCGCCATTTCAGAGAGGTTCGGATCGGCGGACGGCTTCAGGTCCGCGGCGCTGCCGGCCGGCGGCGGCGCCGGTTGCAGTCGCGGCGCGCGCCGTTGCTCGGCCGATTCGGGAACGGGAGGCACGCGCGACAGCTCCTCCGCCAGGTCAGCCAGCGGGTCGCCGGTGCGCGGCTTGCGCTCGCGCGCGGCAGCGGCCGGCGCTTGCGGCTCTGCCGGCCGCTCTTCCCCCGGCCAAAACATCGGTTCTTCGGCGGCCATGGGCGGGCGTGGCCGCCGTTCGGGGCGTAGCGGGGATTCGACCCGCGGTTGCGGCTCGAGCTTGGGCGACGGCTCGGGCTGCAGCGGCCACATGCCATCCTCGCCGAGCGGGATCGCCCGCGGTAACGTATCGGCGGCCGGCGGCCGTGCGGGAATTGCCGCCGTTGCCGCGCGCACGATGTTCTGTTCGACCACCACGTCGCTCGGACCGCCGATGATAAGCAGATGCTCCACATTGTCGCGGCGGATGAGGACGAGCCGGCGTCGGCCGTCGACACTTGCCTGGTCGATCACGGCGAGCCGCGGCTGACGTCCGCGCGCGGCGCCGCCGCCCAGCCGCCCGCCGCCGAACCGGCGCAACAGCCAGAACGCGAGCGCGAGCAGGCCGAGCACCACGATCACGAACAAGAAGACCTTGAGGCCGACCTGTCCTTCGCCGAATAAGCTGTCCATCACTCCTCCCCATCGGTCAGGGGTGCGGCGGATCGATCGGGATTGCCCGAATGGTTAACGCCGCCTGGATTAAGCGCCGCCGTCAATACTAACAGGAAATTAAGAAAGATAGGCCCGGCGCGTCCCAAGCCCCTAGCCCAAAGCTTTCGCGTGGTAAACGTGGTTCGTGGGCGACCGGACCCGTCGGCAACGGGCCATTAATCCGACCAACGGCAAAGTCTGCCTGCCGAAGTTCCATGCCACCTTATGCGGATCGATGCCGCGCCAAGTCCGAACTCAAGCCGCATGGACGGGGCAAGCGGCGGCTCCCGCGAAGTCTACATGGGCGACACCCTTGCGTGGACTCGGCGGCTGGGGCACTCAAGACGAGGCGAATGGCGCCGATTCCACGCCGATCATGACGCAGCCGCAACTGTCCGCAGATAAGGCTCGCACGCCGATCGAGCGCGTCCGGGCCAGCCGCGGCACCGGCAGTATCGCTCTCGTGTTGCTCTTGGCACTCGTGCTGGTCGCAGCGGCGGGCGCTGTCCTGATCGCACGCGCCAAGGCCGAACCCTACGTCATTGCGCTCGTCGCCGTACTGGCCACGCTCGGCGTCTTCTTGCTATTTGCACTCGCCGCCGGAATCCTGCGCATCTCGGGCCGGGCGGCCAAGCGTCCGCTGCTCGCGGCAGTCGTCGATCATGCCAGCGAGGGCATCCTGGTGACGGACGCGGACGGCCGCGTCGTCTACGCCAACGCGGCATATCTCGAACTCATCGAGGCGTCCGGCCCGCGCGACGTGCGGCCGGTCGAGCGCGTCTTCATGGGCGATGCCGCGGTTTCGGAGGCCGCGTACCGCCTGCTCAGGGCCGCGCGTGAAGGGCGGCGCGCCCAGGAGGAGGTGCGCGTGAGCGCGCGCAAGGGCGAGAGCGGCCGATGGCTGCGCATCCGCGTGCGCCCGCTCGGCGAAGGCAAGCGCGAATCGCGCATGACGGTGTGGTCGCTGGCCGACGTGACGCGCGATCTCGAGCGGCATGAGAACGTGTTTCAGGAGTTGCAGCACGCCATCGACTACCTCGACCATGCGCCGGCCGGGTTCTTCTCCGCCGAGGCCAACGGCAATATCGTCTACCTCAACGCCACGCTCGCGAATTGGCTCGATTACGATCTCACGCAAGTCGGCACCGGCGGTCTCAAGCTCGATCAGATCGTGGCAGGCGAGGGCGCGGCGCTGCTCACCACCCTCGCGGCGGTGCCCGGCGACGTGAAGACGGAGATTCTCGACATCGACCTCAAGACGCGCACCGGCCGCACCGTTCCGGCGCGCCTCTTCCACAAGGTCGCCTTCGGCCCTGACGGCGCGCCCGGCGCTTCCCGCACGCTCGTCCTCAATCGCGCCCGCGACGGCTCGATCGACCCGCAGCGCGCCGCCGAGGTGCGGTTCATGCGCTTTTTCCAGAACACCCCGATGGCGATTGCCACCGTCGACAAGCAGGGACGGATCGCGGATTCCAACGC
Source organism: Xanthobacteraceae bacterium (assembly GCA_045811545.1). Taxonomy (GTDB): domain Bacteria; phylum Pseudomonadota; class Alphaproteobacteria; order Rhizobiales; family Xanthobacteraceae; genus VAZQ01. The sequence continues at coordinate 2,848 of JBJMTU010000073.1, forward strand.
GAGATTTGCACGCCTGTTTCACCCTGTCTTCAAGGGCGAAGGCGATCGTTCGATCCTGGCCGTCGTCGGCGAGCGCGACCGAGGGGCGTTCGAAGCCGCTATCCGCAAGGCCGCGGAAGGGCAGGGCGAGATCGATCCGGTCGACGCCGCGCTCGCCGGCCCGGGCGAGCGCTATGCGAGCTTCTTCGTCACCGCCGTTGAGGGCGAGAAGGAGCGGGACCGGGAAGCCGCGATCGTCTACGCGCTCGAGACCACGCAGCAGCGCACGCTCGAGAACGAGGTGAACCAGCAGCAGAAGATGGAGACCATCGGCCGGCTTGCCGGCAATGTCGCGCACGATTTCAACAATCTGCTCGGCGCCATCATGATGGCGACCGATTTCCTCTTGAATGCGCACCGGCCGACCGATCCCTCGTTCCAGGACATCATGCAGATCAAGCAGAACGCCAACCGGGCCGCGAGCCTGGTGCGCCAGCTGCTGGCGTTCTCGCGCAAGCAGACTATGCGGCTGCAGGTGCTCGATCTCGGCGAGGCGCTCTCGGACTTGACCGTCCTGCTGCGTCGGCTGATCGGCGAGAACGTGACGCTCGAGGTCCCGCAGGTGCGCGATCTCTGGTCGGTGAAGGCCGACATCCACCAGTTCGAGCACGTGATCATGAATCTCGCGGTCAATGCGCGCGACGCCATGCCCCTTGGCGGCAAACTCACGCTGCGCACGTCCAATGTCGGCGTCGGCGAGGGCGCACCACACCGGCACAAGGACATGCCGGTCGGCGACTACGTGATGGTCGAGGTCGAGGACACCGGCAGCGGCATTGCGCCGGAGAGCATCGACAAGATCTTCGATCCCTTCTACACGACCAAGGACGTGGGCAAGGGCACGGGGCTCGGCCTTTCGACGGTGTACGGCATCGTCAAGCAGACCGGCGGCTTCATCTACGTCGAGTCCGAGGTCGCCAAGGGCACGATCTTCCGCATATTTCTGCCGCGTTACGTTCCGGCGGCCGACGAGATCGAGGTGCCGCAATTGCCCGAGACCACGGCGCCCGCAATCGCTGCCGGCGAGGTGCGCGAGGCCCCCGCCGATCTCACCGGCCGCGGCACCATTCTTTTGGTCGAAGACGAGGAGGGGCTGCGCGCGCTCAACGCGCGCGGGCTGCAGTCGCGCGGCTACACCGTGATCCAGGCCGGCAACGGGGTCGAGGCGCTGCACGAGATGGAAAGGCGGGGCGGCGAGGTGGATGTCGTCGTATCGGACGTGGTCATGCCGGAAATGGACGGGCCCACGCTGCTCAAGGAGCTCAAGAAGCGCAAGCCGGACATCAAGATTATTTTCGTGTCGGGCTATGCCGAGGACGCCTTCGACAAGAGTCTCCCCGACCAGACGCAGTTCAATTTCCTAGCCAAGCCATTCACGCTCAAGCAGCTGGTCAAGGTGGTGAAGGAAACCATGGCGGGGTGAGGACTGCTGCCGCGATTGCGTGTCCCGCGCGCAGCGCAGCACAACCAGCGTCTGTAGCGGTCCCGGATCAGCAGCGCATCGCTCCACTCCGTTTCGCGCGGCGTCGCGTCCGGGACACAACACCCATTCCGCCGCGCTCGTTCGCCGGCTACGATGTCGTATGGACGAGCCGCAACTATCGAACGACGAGAAATACGTGGAAACGGCGCGTGAGCGCCGGATCGGCAACGCGCTCCTATTGTTCTTTCTCATTCTCATCGTGGGCGGGGGCATTTGGCTCGCCAACGCGATGTTCGAGCAGCGCCGGCTCGACGACTGCATGGCGCAGGGGCGCGCCAATTGCGCACCGCCGATCGAGGCACCGACGCGATAGCGCGCCGTTCTTTCCCAAGCGTCGGAAACTTTCGTACGCGCTGCACATTTAGCCTGTGCAGGAAGCTTCGACGTTTCCACAGCAGCGGCGTTCAGGAGGAGTCCATGCCGGCGAGATCGAAGAAACAGCAGATGGCCGCGGGCGCGGCGCTGGCCGCCAAGCGCGGCGAGCGCTCGAAAGAAAGCCTCAAGGGCGCCTCCCGCCAGATGGTGGAGAGCATGAGCGAGCGGCAATTGCGCGAGTTCGCCCGCACCAAGCGAAAGGGCTTGCCGCGCAAGCGCCGGAGGTGAGCGCAGGACGCGGCGGAGCCCGTGCGCGGCTTACGCCGCCCGCTCCGCGCTCGTGCGCGTCACCTTCAGCTCGCTCTCGACCGGGACCGGCGCGCGCAGCGTGTTGATGCCGGGGCAGCCCGCCAACGCCAGGCGCTCGACTTCCCTGAGCTGGTCCGCGGGCGCGTCGCTCCTGACATGAACGCTGATGGTCACCTTGCGGAAGGCTGATGACGGCGCGTCTGCGATCATATGGCCGCGCGCGTCGAACTCCGTGCGCGCCACCGCCTCGAAGCTGTCATAGCGAACGCCGAGCTTCGCCGCATAGAAGGCGAACACCGCCGCGTAGCAGCCGACCGCGCCGGAGAGTAAAAATTCGAGCGGCGTCGGCGCGCAATTCTGCCCGCCCACATGCGCCGGCTCGCTGATGAGGAATTTGTAGCCGCTCTTCTTGCATTCGACCAATTCGTTGAGCTGTCCGATCGAGGTCACTTTGACCTCTACGAAACTTTGCGGTCCCTCCGGCGCCGGTGTTTGCGGATGCGCGCGGTAGCGGCGCTCGCGCGCATCGGTGATCTCTTTCAATTCGGGAAAGCAGTCGCACACTTTTGCCATTTGATGGCTCCTGAAATGACGACGAGGTGCGCCACAGCGTTCCCTCCCCCGCTTGCGGGGGAGGGGCAGGGAGGGGGCACGCAATAGATCGAGTTTTTGCCAATCACCCCCACCCCAACCCTCCCCCGCAAGCGGGAGAGGGAGCAGACCGAGTTGTGGCTCGCGCTGATTCGATTTCACGTTCAGCCGCTACTTCACCTCGACCAAGCCGACCTGATTGACCAGGCTGTTCGCGGTCACCGGATTGCCGTCGGGCGTCACGCTCATGTTGCGCACGATGTCGCCGCCGCCGGGTATCGCCCAGCTCTGGAACTTCTCCGTCTTGGGGTCGAAGCGCACGATGGTGTTC
>JBJMTU010000074.1:0-19735 GCA_045811545.1 Xanthobacteraceae bacterium
GAGATGGCCGGCGGCGTTCCGCTCAGTCCCAGCTCCTGCCACCTCGCCACCACGTTCTCGTAAGCTTGCCTCGACAATTTGGTGCGCTTGGAGAAGGTCTTGATGAAGCGATAATCCATGCAGGCATTGACCAGGCATTTGGATCCCCAAGGCCTGATCTCCGGCGGGTTGAGGCTGGGATCGAGGTAGGTGCTCCAGGTCTCGCGCAAGATGTCGATCGACTGTGCCGGGCGTGAACGCGTCGCCATCGCCCACAGCACCTGGCTGACGTTGGTGGGATCGACGTCGTCATCGACGACGATGACGTATTTTCCGAAATAAGCGCCGGCCGTGCATTGCGCGGCGAGCGCCATCACCTGCGCTGCATGGCCGGCATACATTTGCTTGATGGAAACGACCGTGATGCCCCAGCCGGCAGCCTCGGGGATCGACCACACGCCTTTGATCCCCGGGATGCCGAGTTTCTGCAGGTCGGCCCAGATACCGGCGGAACGCAACGCCGCCCAAAACAGCCCGGCTTCGTTGGCCGCGCCGTCCGCCATCAAAGCGCAGGTCAAGGTCGGATTGTCGCGATAACGAACGCGCTCGACCCGCATGAACGGCGTGGGCCCGCTCGGCCGGCCGTAATAGCCGGTGAACTCGCCGAAAGGACCTTCGGCGAAGGTCTCGTCCGGATAGAGGAATCCCTCGAGCACGATCTCGGCTCGCGCCGGCAGCGGCAACCCGGTGAGGTCGCTGGTGAACACCTCGATCGGTGCGCCATTGATGCCGGAGTAATAGTCGTATTCGCACTCCGTCTTCGGCAGGCTGGTTGCGGCAACCAGAAACAGCAATGGATCAATGCCGTAAGCGGCCGCGATGGGCATGGGCTTGCCCATCTTCCACCATTTCTCGCGATCGATGGTCGCGTCCTTGCCCGGCGAGGTATAAACGCCGACCTCGCGCGGCCCTTTGATCATCATCCGGTAGGTACCGACATTGATGCGTCCGGTTTCCGGATCCTTGGTGATCACCGCATCTCCCGTGCCGAGATACATGCCGCCATCGAGCGGCCACATGCGTTGCGCCGGAAAGATGCGGATATCGATGTCGTCTCCCTCGACGATGTTCTGGTTGCAGATCGCTTGGTCGGCCGAAACCTCCTTGGGCGGCATTTTGCGGCCGAGCTTTTGCTGCAGGATTCGCACCGCCTTGAGTGGATGGTCGACCGGCTGCTCGCCGATCATCAGGCAGAACCGCGACAGATTGCATCCGATCATGTTGTAGAGCGCGCGATGGCCGGGATGGCCCTTGACGTTCTCGAACAGGAGCGCGGGCGACTTCTCGCTGCCGACGAGGTAGGTGATCGTCGCCGCTTCGAGATCGGGGTCGACTTCCGCGGTGATGCGCTTGAGCTCGCCGAGCGCCTCGACCTTCTCGAGCCAAGCATCGAGATCACTGGAGTTGGCTCCGCGCGCAACCTTTTGCGCCTCAGCTTTCGCAGGCTGCGCTTCACGGGCCGCGCCCACGGTGACGCTCATATCCATATCCGTCTCCCGTCGAGTTGCCGGTCAACCGAAGTCTAGCGCGGCTCGAGGCGCGGTGGATACCGTGTGGCATCGAGGCCGTCGAGCCGAAGCTGTAGCCCGCATGAGCGAAGCGATATGCGGGACTCCCGGATTTCGCTGGCGCTCATCCGGGCTACGCTCGCTTGAGGCCGCCGTCGAGAGTGCGTGGGCAAACAAAAAGCCCGGCGCAACGGCCGGGCTCGTCTCCCTCACGATGCAGCGGAACGATCAGAGGCCCGCCATCACGCTCTCGAGTCCCAGCAGGTGGGCGAGCGATTTAAGTTCCCGCCGTTGGTCATCGCTGAAGCTCATCACCAGGGGGAATCCCGCCGATTTGAGCCCTTCGACATTCACTTTGCTCATGTCGATCGCCGCCGTACGGCTGCCGCCCTGCGGCTTTCTGGTGTACTCCATCTTGCGCAATTCGGCCTCGACCGCAGGCCAATAGCGCTCCTGGTCCGGCGTGAGGTTGAGTCGCCTCTTGATGCTCGCAAGCTGGGACTCGTTGAGGACCGCGTTGGAGTGAGGCTTGGGACGCTTGGGAGGCGTGGGCACCAAGGACGCAACCGCCAACTTGGCAGGCGCAGGCGTGGGTGCCGCCTCGACCATGGTCGGAGCATCCGCATCGCCGGGAGCATAGGTAGGCTGCGGACTGAAAAACGCCATTCCGGGATCCGCCGATGCCAATTTCACCATGTGCGACACCGGCTCGACCGGGGCTTCCACCCAGTCCGCCGGGAAACGCAGATTCACCGTATCGGACGGCGCCATGCGGGCGACCGCGGCGACGACCGTCGACGACGGCGGCGGCGGGGAAAGGCCCTCGCGCGCATTGAATCCCGCGGCCAAACCGCCGATCCCTGCCCCGCCCAAAACGGCGAGACAAGCCACCACGCTCTTGCTGATACCGCCGGATAGCCCCCGCATAATCCCCCAACCCGCTGACGCCCCAGGTGGCTTCATCTTGTTTGCAAAGCGAGCGTAATTATGGCTGTGGCGGGACATTCTTCGGGCGTCTTTCTCCTTGTCCGAGAGAGGGTTAGCGCCCCTCGGCGAGGGGCAAAATAAAAAAGCCCGGCCGCTCGGCCGGGCTTTGTTCTACGTGGCGGAAAGGGCGAACGGTCAGGCCGCCTCGTCCTCCACCACCGTGTCGTCGTCCTCGGCGTCGGCGGGTTTGGGACCGCGACGGGGGCCCTTGGCCAGGGCCGCCTCGATCTCCTTGATTGCTTCGGTCTCGGTGATGCGTTGCACGGCCGAGATTTCGCGCGAGAGCCGATCGAGCGCCGCCTCATAGAGCTGGCGCTCCGAGTAGGACTGCTCGGGCTGGGTCTCCGAGCGATAAAGATCGCGTACCACCTCGGCGATCGCAACAATGTCGCCGGAGTTGATCTTGGCTTCGTATTCCTGCGCGCGACGCGACCACATGGTGCGCTTGATGCGGGCGCGCCCCTTCAGCGTTTCCAACGCGCGTCTAACCAGCGGCGGCTCGGCGAGCTTGCGCATGCCGACTGTGGCGATCTTCGCGGTCGGAACCCGCAACGTCATCTTGTCCTTCACGAAGCTGATGACGAAGAGTTCAAGCTTGGCGCCGGCGACCTCCTGCTCCTCGATCGCGAGGATCTGGCCGACGCCATGGGACGGATACACGATGAACTCGTTGGTCCTGAACCCCTGACGTTGGGTCGCCTTTTTGCTGGTCATTCCGGGGGAAGCTCCTTCGTCCGGCTTGCGGCGAACCGGCGCCTTGGCCACGGGGGCTCCGCGGCGGGTCGCCGCACGCGGGGTAGCCCTGCGGCGGGCGCCCGATGATGTCTTTTTAGTTCGCCGGCTTGCGGCGGTGGTCCTCTTCGACCGATGGCGCGTTTTTCCTGCCACGGCTCTTTGCGTGGGTCTCACGTCCCTGGTTGAGGTTCCTCGGAAACCACCCGAAAAATAACGCTCCCCACGGGGGAGCGGCTCGGGTGCGCTGCTTTGCTCATTTTCTGACTATATAGCACATTTTCCGCAAAAATCAAAGCCTTGCGCCGCTGCAAACGCCCGAATCCGGGCATTTCAGCATTACATTTTCGTCACAGCTGGTTAACGGGGGCCGTTAGTCCCCGGTTCCCGGATTGGGGGAAAAGTGGGCTTCCAACTTGTTGGGCACACCCTCCCAGGCCTTGGCGTCCGCCGGCGGTTCCTTCTTCTGCGTGATATTGGGCCAGACCTTCGCAAGATCGGCGTTGAGCTTGAGCAAGTTCTCCAGCCCCGGCTCGGTGTCGGGCTTGATCGCCTCGACCGGGCATTCCGGTTCGCACACGCCACAATCGATACATTCGTCGGGGTGGATGACGAGCATGTTCTCGCCCTCGTAGAAGCAATCCACCGGGCACACCTCGACGCAGTCCATGTATTTGCACTTGATGCAACTTTCGACAACGACGTAGGTCATTTCCGAAGACTCCGGTCGGGCGCTGACTAGCGCATGGGCCCCTGGCAAGCAAGAGTTGGCAACACGCGAGCCGCTTTGCCAGGCCGTTCGTCCTCGTCGCGATGCGGAGCTGGCGAGCCCGGTCCGGCACCGAATTGGGCAGCGTTCCTAGGCCTCCTCGCCCCGCACGCGCTCAGGTGAACGAGCACGCGACGGCTCGAGCGTCTCGGACAATACGCGGGCGTCATCCGCGGACCCGCGGCGCTCCGCAAAAGCCACGACCCTGAGCACGCGGACCGTACGGTCGAGCGCGACGGTGAGCACATCGCCCGCCCGCACCGGGCGGCCGGGCCCATCAACGCGCCGGCCATTGACGCGAACGTGGCCCGCGGCGACGAGTGCCGCCGCATCCGCGCGCGTGCGCACGACCCGCGCGTGCCAAAGCCACTTGTCGATGCGTTGGCGGTCCAAGCCCTCAGCGCGGCTCCTTGGTGCCGCCCTCAAGCTGTTCCTTGAGCGCCGCGAGCTTCGCAAACGGCGAGTTCGGGTCGGGCTCGCGGCGATCCCCGCCTCCGCTCCGTCCCTTGATGTATTTCGCGCGCAGCGCGGGATCGCGATCCGGACGATCGTCGCGCGGGGCGCGGCCGCCACGATCGTCGCGTGGGGCGCGCCCGCCGCGATCGCCTCGCAAAGGCCGCTCGCGATCACCTTGCGGGGCTCGCGCTCGTTTCGCACGCGGGGGATGGCGCTCGGACCGATCCGCATGACGCTCGCGCCGTTGGATACGGTCGGCGGTGTCCTGCCCGGCTGCGGGCGGCGCCCCGTTCTCCGGGATTGGCGCTGCGGCGGGAGCCGCTGCGGCGGGAGCAGCTGCGGCTACCGTTCCCGGCGCCTCTCGCTGCGAACGACGCGGACGACGCTCACGGCGCGGGTTGCGCGTCTGCTCGTCCCGGCGACCGGGTCGCCAGACCTCGATGAACTCTTCCGCTGCACGTTCCGTCTGGGGCGCGAGATCAGGCGATGGCGGAGAGCTTACGATCTCGCTCGCTGGCGCCTCGGGTTGCACAGGCGAAGCAAGGGTCGGCGCCTCGCCGATCAGTTCCTCCGCGGCGTCGGGCAGCCCCGATGAGTGCGGGAACATCCCGTTTGGCACGGCTGCGTCGACCGTCACCGGTGCGGCGGGCGGCACGTCTGCGGTTTCCGCCTCGACGGGGCTAACCGAAGGTTCTGTCTCGCCTCCAAAGCCATGGAGATGCGCACCGTCTTCACCAGTCAAAGGAGTTTCCGCCGATATAGCTTCCACAGAGGGGGCCGACTGCGCCGCCGTCTCCACGGGTGCAACCGGCGGCGCGGCCGGCTTTGGCCGCTTCTCCATGCGATAACCGAGCGAGCGCAGCACCGAAGCGAAGTTCTCCCCCGAGCAGCCCGTGAGCGACGTCATGCCGCCGGTGACGGTGAAACCGAAGCCCTCGGTTGCACCCGGCGGCTTGACGCTCGTCCCGCCGGAGCGCCATGCGAGCGCCGGGCGAATAAGGTCAGCGAGCCGCTCCAGAATATCGACGCGCACGGCGCGCGCGCCGCAGACGCGATAACCCGCGATGCGATAGAACGTCTTGGGAGTCTCCTGGTCGGCCGCAATCGAGGTGCGCCCGCTAGCGGCAAGCTGCTCGATGGCTTCGAGCTGTTTGCGTTCGATGCCGCCGTGCTTGAGTGCCCAGAGCTGCGTCGCCAAGACCCGCGGCGCGGGTTTGAGCAGCGCCGGAAGGTAGATGTGATAAGCGCCGAAACGCACCCCGTGTTTGCGCAACGTGGCGCGCGCCGGCTGCTCGAGACCTTTGATCTCGTCGGCGACCTTCTGACGATCGAGCACGCCGAGCGCTTCCGTGAGCTGGAACGCCACGCCGCGCGCTATTCCTGTTATGTCTTCAGCGGCAGTGAGCCGGAACAACGGCTCCAGCAGTCTTTCGATGTGAGACTTGAGCCACAAATCGAGCCGCGCCTGCACCGCATCGCGTGGCGCGCCCGTGAGACGCTCATCGGCGATGATGCGTACGCGCGGTTTGAGCGTCTCCTCCGCGGCAAAGAGCTTGCCGACCGGCTGCCCCACCCACCTCATGGTGCCATCGGTCGCGAGCACGAACTGTCCGTCGGCGGCATGTGCGAGGCGTATCGCCCGCGCGTCGATTTCACCTGCCAGCGCCTTCTGTGCGGCGCCGGCGAGCGCCTTCGCTTCCGAGCCCGCGGCCGAAGCGGCGGGCGTAAACATGAATCCGTCCAGTCGGCCGATGACGTGGCCCTCGACCACGACTTCGCCGCTCTTGCTGATGTCGGTCTCGAGCGTTGCGTTCTCGCGTAGCCGACGCATCAACACGCTGGTGCGGCGATCGACGAAGCGCTCGGTGAGCCTCTCGTGCAGCGCGTCGGACAATTTGTCCTCGACCGCGCGCGTGACGCCTTGCCAGTGCTCGGGATCGACCAGCCAGTCGGGACGGTTCGCCGCAAAGGTCCAGGTACGGATGTGAGCGATGCGGTTCGACAGCGTATCGATGTCCCCGTCGTTGCGGTCTGCCTGTTCGACTTGGCGTGCGAACCAGTCGGTCGGGATCGTTCCTTCCCGCATCAAGAAACCGTAGAGCGTGGTGGCAAGCTCGGCATGGGTCGCTGGCGCGATTTTGCGATAATCGGGTACTTGGCAGACATCCCACAGTCGCTCGACTGCCAGGCGCGTCGTCGCCAGCAATCGGATCTCGTCGTCGCGCGCCGCATGCTCCAAAACCAAGATGTCCTCGGCGATGGGCGCGCGGGTGAGCCCGTTCTGTTTCGGCGTCTCGGCGAGCGAGGCCTGCAGCGCGCCGACCGATGAGAAGTCGAGCGCGGTACTGCGCCATTGCAGCACCTTGACCGGCTCGAACGAATGGCTTTCGAGCGCCTGCGCCAGCTCGGTTTCGAACGGCGGGCACCTGCCGGTGGTCCCGAAGGTGCCGTCGCGGGTGGCGCGGCCGGCGCGGCCGGCGACCTGCGCCAGTTCAGCCGGATTGAGCCTTCTGAATTGGTACCCGTCGAACTTGCGGTCGGAGGCGAAAGCGACGTGATCGACGTCGAGGTTGAGCCCCATCCCGATGGCGTCGGTGGCAACCAGATACTCGACGTCGCCGGATTGATAGAGCGCAACCTGCGCGTTGCGCGTGCGCGGACTGAGCGCCCCGAGCACGACGGCAGCGCCGCCGCGCTGGCGACGGATCAGCTCGGCAATCGAATAGACTTCCTCGGCCGAGAACGCGACGATCGCGGAGCGGCGCGGAAGTCGGGTGATTTTTTTCTCGCCCGCAAATGAGAGCTGCGACAGCCGCGGCCGTGTCAAGACATGGGCGCCGGGCAAGAGCCGCTCGATCATCGGTCGCACGGTCTGCGCGCCGAGTACCAGCGTCTCTTCGCGTCCGCGGCGGTTGAGCATGCGATCGGTAAAGACGTGACCGCGCTCGAGATCGGCGCCCAGTTGCACCTCGTCAATGGCCAGGAAGGCAACGTCGAGATCGCGCGGCATGGCCTCGACGGTGGAGACCCAATAGCGCGGGCTCGGCGGCTTGATCTTCTCCTCGCCGGTGACGAGGGCGACCGCATCCGCGCCCACACGCGCCTCGACCTTGTTGTAAACCTCGCGCGCCAGCAGTCGCAGCGGCAGTCCGATGATGCCGGACGAATGGCCGAGCATGCGTTCGATCGCCAGATGAGTCTTGCCGGTGTTGGTCGGGCCGAGCACCGCCGTGACGCCGGTGCCGCGGGCGCCGGGATCGCGGTTGGCTGGCGAGGAGAAGGAGATGGGCATCGACCGTTTGAGCGATGACTGACGTTGCTGCCGCGTGATGCTATCCATCACACTTCTGTATCAGGCCTTCAAGGTAGCAGATAAGAGATCGCGCCGCGCGCTGCGTTCTTGCCATTCCCTCAACAGCGCCCGCAGCCGTGCATGCATCTCGCTGCACGCACGATACCGCGCTTCCACCCTGTTCAGCAAACATTCAGACCGGTCGTTGAACGATTGCCGCGGGACTGCTCGGGCGCCGACGACCAGCAGTATTGACGAAATGCCTCGGGATCAGCGGTTTCAAAGTTCCATGCAAGCGCATCTCAGCTGACAGGCAAGGCAAATCGTCAAGATAATTATCAAGATGAAGCGCTCCGTGCGCGGCCGCGGAGCTGCATTGACAACAGCATCGATCACGGCCGCGTCACGTGCCGCGCGGGATAAATTGTCGGCGAAAAGACGCGAATGGTCGGCTGCGCGGACCCACAACGCGAGCGGCGGAATGTTCGGGGCAAGGTCGGTCGAGACTTCGCGAGCAGTGGCAGACCCCGTGCGAAATGCCCCACTTCTCGACTTCAAAGCATAGGGGGTGAATTGTCACGCACCTGTCACAGGCCGTCGGCTGAGCCCCTGCTTGCCGGTGGAACGAGTCTCGAACGAATCGAGCCCGAATCGCTGACTCCGGTCCTGTCGGAATTCGTTCACGGCAATATGTGGTGGCACTGGCCGTGCTCACCACAAAATCGTGTAAAAGGCCGGTAAATGGCTGCAAAAGAAGATCGGCATCGATCACCGGTAGCGCCTGCTCGCCAAAATTCGCGGTCTCGGAGCTCGGGAGACGCCTGTCGCATCATTGCGACTTCGCCGTCGCCTTGCTCGGTTGCGGCGTCGACATGAACTGCGTTGCCTGCAGGACACCGAGTCCAATCGGTGTAGGCACCGTGACACGAAAGGGGACCATCACGCGCGTGCCGGCAATGGGAGCAAGCCAGAGTTCGATATCGCGCAGCTGCATGAGGTACTTGATCGCGTAACGGTCGCGAACGTACCCGGCGATCGGCGAAAAGTACACCGCGCAGACCACGGCCACGCCTTGATAGCCTGGATCCGCTTGCACCCGCTCGAGCCGTTTGAAGGCGAGCTGAAGGTCGTAGCGCATGCGGCCGTCGAAGATCGAGAGCGTGCGCTGGCAAGCCTTGGGAGCCAACGCGTCGCCGCTTCCGGGAACCCGGATCAACGACGCCGTCATCGGATCCGATACGCCGCGCCGGTGAGCCTCAGTGACGGGAACGCGGTCGGGGCTCGCCACGGTCGGCGGATTAGCCGCTAGCTCTTTCACTGTGCCGGCATTGATGACCATACGCACTTCGTCGGACTTGTCGCCAGTCACGATCCGCGAGGCATAGGTCGAGGGCACAAGCTGGCCACCGGAAATGGTGCCGCGCGCGGCGCTCTGGCCCTGGCCGCTGGCAAAGACCTGCATCAAGCCGGCCGTCGCACCGGTCGCCTCCGCGCTGAAATAACTATCGCCAATGTCGATCACCCAAGCGCCTCCGCCGATGGGCAAACCGCTCAAAGTGACGACGTAATGAGCGTCGAGCTTGCCTTGACCGAAAGCCCGGCTCTGCGGGGCATCCGCGATGGTCACCACAAGCGCGGTCACGCCGAGGAAAATCGCGTGGCGGGCGAGGCGGTATAAGCTCACGAATTCCCCCCTGTTATCGCGCCATTTCTAGAGAGCCCGCCGGAGCATGGCTGGTCTGTTATGTGTCCGGCGCTTTCGACGCCGGCGGCGCAGTCTCCTGCAAGCTTTGCCGCGGCATCTTGGCCCGATCAAGGCGACTGGACTTTTCCATCCCTGCGCTGCGCTGGCAAAGATGTGTCGGTGATTTTCCGCACGTAGCGGTGGGGGCAGCCGGGTTGACGCCTTCTCGCGCTCTGACTATAGCTCCGCCGGCCTGAAAGGCCGCAGGAACCGTCTCGCCGACGTTCGCGATGCTTGATCGGGCCATCTGTTTGAAGAGTAGGATTTCTCGATGTCGCGGCAATGCGAACTGACCGGCAAGCGTGCGCAGGTTGGCCATAAAGTTAGCCACTCCAATATCAAGACCAAGCGGCGCTTCCTGCCCAATCTGCTCAATGTGACCCTGATCTCGGACGCGCTCGGCCGTTCCGTCAAATTGCGCGTATCCGCAAACGCGCTGAAAACGGTCGATCATCGCGGCGGGCTCGATGCGTTCTTGTTGAAGGCGAAGGACGGCGAGCTATCCGATAAGGCGTTGGAGCTCAAACGACAGATCAGGAAGAAGAAGGCGGCGGAAGCGGCGTGAGCTCCGAGCTAATGCTCGCGAAAGCCGCGACATTTTTCGGCGAGCGTCCGAACGGGCTAGGGCTCGGCCAGCACGAACTGCAATAACAGCGTGCGCTGAACGGTCGAGAAATTGTCGTCCGAAATGAGCGTGAGGACGGTTTCGCCGCCGGCGCTGCGGTGTACGCTCAAGCCTTCCATATTGTCGATCTCGTAGCCGAGATCGGCATCGAACAGAACGGAACCGTCGACCAGCGCCCCCGGCTTGATGTCGCCGAGCGCGATGCGCCGCACACGCACGGCCAAACCGCTGTCCCAGCCAAACCTTCGTTCCAGCAGCAGGACGTCACCGCCCGGCAGGAGGGCTGCGTCGGTGATGTCGTAGTTCGAATTGCGCCTGACCGCGAAACTGCCCGGCGTCGGTCCGCCAATGAGGAACCCGCTGATATTGCCGGCCTCGTCGAGGCCGCGCTCCGAAATCGCGATCAGCGTGCCGGCGAGCGGCAAGCCCCTTGGAACGAACACCAGAGCTTCGAGGCCCCTGTTCGCGGGTAGCGAGCGCAGCGCCGAAGGAAGCTCGATCGCTCGACCGCGGGCGAGTAGGCCCTCCTTACCGTAGTTGAAGCGGACGATCTGATGCACTCGCTCAATTCCCACATAGAGCGTGTCACCATCCACCGCGATCGCTTCGGTGTCATACCAGCCGCGCGCCGCGAGCGGTTTCCCGTTGGCGCCAAGCATGGGCGCCATTTCGGCGTCCGCGATGCCGCTCGGCCGCGTGCCCTCGTAGAGAAGGCGGCCGCGAAACCACCAGCCCTTGTCGCTCAACGCGATGAAATGCGCGCCATCCGATGCGACGCGAATGGCGGATATCCCGCCAAAGCCTGGGTGGGGCGAGCGCAGCACGAGACCGCCGCGGAATTCCAGCAAGCCGAACTGCCGAAGGGAGGGGTCGCGAACGTCGAAGGCGGTGATGCGCTCACTCATAATCTCGATTGCGAGCGGCGGCGTAACCGACGGCGATAGCTGCGCAGCGCTGGGGATGGCTCCCAACAGCAGCCCGCTTGCAATGATCGCGATGGTGATCCGTCGGCTTCGCCATACGAGACCGCACCGTGAAAGCGTGCGGCCGGTCACGCGTCGAACCTCCGCCGCAGCGGCTCGCCGTGCGCTTGCTCGTCGAACAGTTCGGCAAGCTTTTCGGTCATGGCGCCCCCGAGTTCCTCGGCATCGACGATCGTGACAGCGCGGCGATAGTAACGCGTAACATCGTGACCGATGCCGATCGCGATCAATTCCACGGGAGAGCGCGTCTCGATCTCCTCGATCACCCAGCGCAGATGCCGCTCAAGATAGTTGCCGGGGTTCACCGACAGAGTCGAATCGTCGACCGGGGCACCATCGGAGATCATCATCAAGATCTTGCGCTGCTCGCTCCTGCCTAGCAGTCGCTTATGCGCCCAATCGAGCGCCTCGCCGTCGATATTCTCCTTGAGTAGTCCCTCGCGCATCATGAGCCCGAGATTCTTGCGTGCGCGACGCCACGGTGCATCGCCCGACTTGTAGATAATGTGCCGCAGATCGTTGAGCCGCCCCGGATTGGCAGGCTTGCCGGCCGCGAGCCACGCCTCGCGCGATTGTCCGCCCTTCCATGCACGCGTGGTAAAGCCGAGAATCTCCACTTTCACACCGCAGCGCTCGAGCGTGCGGGCGAGGATGTCCGCGCACGTGGCTGCGACCGTGATCGGGCGCCCGCGCATTGAGCCCGAATTGTCGAGCAGGAGCGTGACAATGGTATCGCGGAAGCTGGTCTCCTTCTCGTGCTTGAACGAGAGCGGATGCAGCGGATCGACGATGACGCGCGAAAGCCGCGCCGGATCGAGCAATCCCTCCTCCAAGTCGAATTCCCAGGCGCGGTTCTGCTGTGCCATCAAGCGCCGCTGCAGCCGGTTGGCAAGCCGCGCGACCACGCCCTGCAGATGCGAGAGCTGCTTGTCGAGATAACCGCGCAACCGTTCGAGCTCCTCCGGCTCGCATAGATCCTCGGCCGCGACCGTCTCGTCGTGTTTGGTGACGAAAGGCCGATAGTCGGGGCCGCGCGGCTCGTTCTGACCGTGCCGCCGAGGACGGCGCGGCTCGGCCGGAGCTTCGGACTCGCCCATTTCCGCATCGTCCGCCATCTCCGCCGAGAGCGCCTCGGCGGCCTCGGCCGTGGAGTCGGACATGTCTTCGCCGGCGACATCGGCTTCATCGATGCGGGTCTGCGTATCCTCGGCGTCGGCGCCCTCCCCGTCTTCGCCGGATTCATCCTTGCGGCGATCCTGTTCTCCTTCCTCGCCTTCCTCCTCGTCCGATTCGGTGCTGCGGTCCTCGCCCATGTCGAGCGCGTCGAGCAGGTCATGAATGGCGTCACCGAAACGTGCCTGGTTTTCGATCAGCCGCTCGAGCCGATCGAGATCGCGCCCGGCACGGTCCTCGATCAAAGGCCGCCATAGATCGACGAGCTTCCTAGCCGCCGCCGGCGGCGCTTGCCCGGTCAATCGCTCCCGCACCAGGAGCGCGACCGCTTCCTCGATGGGCGCGTCCGCCCGGTCGGTGACCTGGTCGAATTTGCCGCGGTGAAAACGGTCGTCGAGCATGGCCGAGAGGTTATTGGCAACACCGGACATGCGGCGCGCGCCGATCGCCTCGACGCGAGCCTGCTCGACCGCCTCGAATACCGCGCGCGCCTGTTGTCCGCCCGGCACGAGCTTGCGGTGCACCATCGGGTCGTGACAGGCGAGCTTGAGTGCGATGGAGTCGGCGTGGCCGCGCACGATTGCGGCCTCCGCGCCGCTGAGCTTTCGCGGCGGCTCGGGTAGACGCGCCTTGCCGGCGACAATACCGGGGCGTTCGGCGGCAAAGGCAACTTCGAGTTCGGGCTTGCGGGCGATCGCACGCAGGCATCCCGTGACCGCGCGCTTGAATGGCTCGGTCGGGGATTCCTTCGACGGATTTCTGGGCCTGATGTTCGACGACATCACAGCGTCACAGGCATCTCAACTCAGCGCCACGTTGACGGACGATTCCGGCAACTCGACTCCGAAACAGCGCTGATAGAACTCGGCCACGATCGGTCGTTCCAGCTCGTCGCACTTGTTGAGAAACGTGAGCCTGAAGGCAAAACCGATGTCCTTGAAGATGTCGGCGTTCTCCGCCCAGGTGATCACCGTGCGCGGGCTCATCACCGTCGAAATGTCGCCGTTCATGAAGGCGTTGCGCGTGAGGTCGGCGACCCGCACCATCTTGCCGACGATGTCGCGACCCTGGTCGGTGCGGTAGTGCCTCGCCTTGGCGAGCACGATCTCGACCTCGTTGTCGTGCGGCAGATAATTGAGCGTCGTGACGATCGACCAGCGGTCCATCTGCGCCTGGTTGATCTGCTGGGTGCCGTGATACAGGCCGGAGGTATCGCCAAGCCCGACCGTGTTCGCGGTCGCAAACAGCCGGAACGCCGGATGCGGTCTGATCACCCGACTCTGGTCGAGCAAGGTCAGCCGGCCGGAGGATTCCAGAACCCGCTGAATGACGAACATCACGTCGGGACGGCCCGCATCGTATTCGTCGAAACACAAAGCCACGTTGTGCTGGTACGCCCACGGTAGAATGCCGTCGCGGAATTCGGTCACCTGCAGGCCGTCACGAATGACGATGGCGTCCTTGCCGATCAGGTCGATGCGGCTGATGTGACTGTCGAGGTTCACGCGCACGCAGGGCCAGTTGAGGCGGGCCGCCACCTGCTCGATGTGGGTCGATTTGCCGGTGCCGTGGTATCCGGTGACGATGACACGACGATTGTGCGCGAAGCCGGCGAGAATGGCGAGCGTCGTCGGTTTGTCGAACCGGTAGTCAGGATCGATGTCCGGGACGTGCTCGTCGGCTTCCGAATAGGCCGGCACTTCCATGTCGCTGTCGAAACCGAAGAGCTGACGGATCGACACCTTCATGTCGGGAAGGCTGGCGACCTCTTGCGTTGCGCCGGTCATTGCTCCTCCGTGATCTCGGAAGCGACCGAGACCCGTTTTCGGTCGACGGAATGCGATGCGGATTCGTCCGCCAACGTAGCAGAAAGCCCGCGGGAGGCGAAAGGCGCCGCGTCTTTGGCTGAAAATCTCATGATTTCAAATAAGTATCGACGGCGGCCAGGTCAATAAGTTGCCCCGCCGAACAACAACGCACGCCCCGCGCGCTCGGTTCAACCCGCGATCGTCCAGCTTGGCGCGCCGGACATTGAAATGTCGGGAAATTTCCGCCCGTCTCAGGCGGAAATCCACGCCTGCATCTTCCGCTCGCCGCCGGCGGAGAAACGGACGACCCGCGTGCCGGCTTCGCGTACGGCCCATTTGAGCGCAAGGATGCGATCGAAAATCGCGCCGCCGAGCGCTCCTCCGAGATGCGCCCGGCGTTCGCTCCAGTCGAGACAAGAGCGGCATAGCGGACGTCGCCCGGTGTCGAGGGTGTCGATATCGATGCCGGCGCCGGCGAAAAATCTGCGCCCACTTGGCGTTACCTGCAGGCTGTCGCCCCGGCGAGCGAGCAAGCGACGTTCCGTGAAGCGATCGAACATTCGAACCGCCAAGTCGCCTGCAAGATGATCGTAGCAGGACCGCGCGCGGCGCAATTCGGGGTCGCGCGGCCCGGTGCGGATGCGCGTGTGTCCGGCGCGGGCTGCGAGCGGAATGAGCCCCTCGAGTGCGGTCGCGACGCTTGCATCCGCAAGGCGGAAATAACGATGCCGCCCCTGGCGCTCGACGGCGACGAGGCGGGCATTTTCGAGCTTCGCGAGGTGTCCGCTGACGGTCGAGAGCATGAGCCCCGCTTCCTGGGCAAGCTCCGTTGCAGTGAGCGCAGGGCCGGCCATCAGCGCCATGAGCATGTTGGCACTGGCCGGGTTGCCGATCAGCGCGGCGATGATCGAGATGTCGGGTCCTTCTTTCATGGTTTGATCATTCCCGAAGTATGCAAGCCCGTCAAGATGCAAGAATGCGAGCGATGCCGGCTGATTTCGCATGTCCCGCGGTCGACGAATCCTCGCCACGCTATCAGGGCTGGCGCGTCACTGCGGTGTGTTTCGTGGTGGCTATGTTCTGCTGGGGATTTGGCCTTTACAGCCATGGCATCTACCTGGTGGAGCTGCAGCGTCTCTTCGGTTGGTCGGCATCGTTGATCTCCGGCGCCACCACCGCCTATTACTTGGTCACCGCCTCCCTGGTCGTAGTCATCAGCGATGCGATCGTCCGGTTGGGGCCGCGGCGGGTGTTTCTGCTCGGCACGTGCTGTCTCGGCAGTGCGGTCGCTGTGCTGGCTTTCATCGTCGCACCTTGGCAGCTCTACCTGGTCTATCTCATCATGGCGGTGGGATCGGCGGCGATGCATGTCGCTGCGATCACCAACGTTCTCGGCCTGTGGTTTGATCGCCAGCGTGGGCTCGCGATCAGCTTGGCGCTCAACGGCGCGAGCTCCGGTGGCATCTTCGTCGCGCCGACTCTGATCATCGCGATTGCCGCAACCGGCTTCGCAGCCGCCATGGTCGGTGCAGCGACCATCATGGCGGCCATCCTCGTCCCGACCATCGCCATCTGGATCGGTCGGCCGCCGAAACGCCCCGAAACGACGGGCGTTTTACCTCCGCCAGACGGCTCCGGTTCTGCATCCACGCGGCCGCATTGGACGCGACGGAAGGCGTTGCGCAGCCTCGCGTTCTGGAGCGTGGCGGGACCGTTCGCCCTGGCACTGACGGCTCAGGTCGGTTTCTTCGTGCACCAGATCGCCTTTCTCGAACCGGCGATCGGTCGAAGCCGGGCGGGATTGACCGTCGGCGTGCTGACCCTCATGGCAATCATCGGACGCCTCGCGCTCGGCGCGTTCGTCTTGCGGCTCGATCTTCGCCGCGTGACCGCGATCTCGTTGGTAAGCCAAGCGGTCGCGCTGTTTGCGATGACGCAGACGACGAGCGCTGTTGCCCTCTTTGTCGCCTGCGCGATATTCGGCGTGTCGGCGGGAAACCTAATCTCGCTTCCGGCGCTGATCATTCAGCGCGAGTTCGAGGCGACCTCGTTCGGCATGTTGGTCGGATTGTCGACTGCCATTGGCCAGTTCACGTACGCGTTCGGCCCTGCCCTGCTCGGTGTCGTTCGCGACGCGACCGGCGGCTATACCGCCGCGCTCGCGCTCTGCATCGCGCTCCAGCTCGCCGCTGCGGGAACGATCCGGATGCCACGGTTCAACGGAAACCGATCGACTTGAGATAATTATAGGCCTGGATGATCTCGCGCAGCCGATCTTCCGAGGAGCGATCCCCGCCATTGGCATCCGGATGATGACGCTTGACCAGCGTCTTGAATCGCCTCTTGACCTCTTGTGCCGAGGCGTCCGCTTCGAGGCCGAGTGCATCGAGCGCCTTGCGCTCGGCGTTGCGCACCGCGCGGGCTTCCGGCAGGCGCTCCGAGCGCGGTGCGCTGCCCATCCCGCCGAGTTCCCGGAACATCCCGAATGGATCATCCGCATCGGCGAACTCGGGATGGAGGCGCGAGGACCGCGAGCGCGAGGCCGGCCGTCCGCCGTTCATTCCCATCTTCCAGGTTGGACGATGGCCGATCACGGCCTCCTTCTGATAGCGGGCAATATCGTCGGTGCTCATGCCGGCAAAGAAGTTATAGGCGTGGTTGTACTCGCGGACGTGTTCGAGGCAAAACCTCCAATATTCCCGTTCGCGCAGCCGCCCCTTGGGGGCCCGGTGGGTCGCGGGCGCCTCGCAGTTGGGCCATTCGCAGGCGGGACACTGCGCGCGCAGCCGGCGATCCTTGTCGGGTTTGACCCGGATGCGATCGAAGAGGGGCGAGTCGCTTTTCATGACCGATCAGTATGCGCGCCTGGCCGAGCTATCTTCAAGTCTTGACAAGCGCGATTGCCTCTTTCTTGCCGTGGATTGACCGGCAGGTTCGCTTCCCGTTATGCCGAAGCCATGGCAAGGCGTGATCTCATCGCGGAAAAGTTGACCAGGGCTTTCGACCCCGCGCGGCTCGAGGTCGTGGACGAATCCGACCAGCACGCCGGGCACGCCGGGCATCGCGAGGGCGGGGAGACGCATTACAGGGTATATATCGTGGCGGAGGCGTTCCGCGGGAAGAGCCGGCTCGAACGCCACCGCATGATCAACGAAACGCTTGTCGCTGAGCTCCAAGGCGGCGTGCATGCGCTCGCCATCCATGCCTCGGCACCCGGCGAAGGCGGCGCGTGACGCCGCAGCTTACCCGGCAATCCTGCCCTAAGTCGGCTTCGTCGCCGGCTTGCGCACCAGCGGCGTGATCCGCAATGCGGTAATGCGATTGCGATCTCGGCGCAGAACGCGAAATCGAAAGCCATGGAAGGTGAAAGTTTGACCGGGCTCGGGGATCGAGCGCGCCTCGTGGATGACGAGGCCGGCGACCGTGGTTGCCTCGTCGTCGGGCAGGTTCCATTCCATCGCGCGGTTGAGATCGCGGATCGGTACGCCGCCGTCGACGTTGACCGAGCCGTCGGGCTGCGGCCGCACGCCGGGCACCGCGACGTCGTACTCGTCCGAGATGTCGCCGACGATTTCCTCCAAAATGTCCTCGAGCGTCACCAAGCCCATCACCTCGCCGTATTCGTCGACCACCAGCGCGAAATGCGTCTTGCGCCGGCGAAAGGCTTTGAGCTGCTCGGAGAGCGGGCGGATATCCGGCACGAACCAAGGCGGCCGCGCAATGGCGGTGACGTCGATCTTGTCAAGGTCGCCTTCCGATACCTGCATCGCCCGCAAGAGGTCCTTCGCGTGCAGGATGCCGATGATGTTTTCAGGCTTTCCTTTCCAGAGCGGCACGCGTGTGACCTCGGATTCCAGCGCCGCCTTCACGACCTGCTCGGGGGGATCGTCGGCGCAGACCATGACCATCTCGGTGCGGTGGATCATGACGTCGGATACGGTGAGATCGCGTAGATCCAGAAGCCCGCTGAACATGTCGCGATCAAGCCGCTCGACCCCTCCTTCCCGATGCAGGAGATCGAGCGCTCCCCGTAGTTCCTCGTGCGGCGAAAGAATCGATTCGGTTTCACCCATCTTCATCCCGGCCAGCCGCAGCGCCCATTTCACGAGCCACTCGACCGCGATCAGAACGGGGGCAAGCAACCGGACGGTCCAATCGATCGGACGCGCGACGGCAAGCGCAATGCGGTTGGGCGCGTTGAACGCCGCGGTCTTCGGCAAGACTTCGGCGAATACCACGATCAAAATGGTCATGACCACCGTGGCATAGATGACGCCCACCTCGCCGAACCAGGCGAGCAGCACGCCGGTTGCGAGCGCGGACGCGGCGATGTTCACCGCGTTGTTGCCGAACAGGAGTGCGCCGATCATCCTCTCGCGCGCATTGAGGAGGCGATTTACGATCGCAGCGCCTCGATTTCCTTGCTTCTCGAGACGGTGCATGCTGGCGCGCGAGGATGCGGTCAACGCAGTCTCGCTCCCCGCGAAGAAGGCGGAGAGCAAGATACAGATCAGAACCGCCACAAGGGCGAACCAATCGCGGGAAGTCATTGCTCGGCGAGTTTGTCGACCAGAAAGGCGCGGACCTCGGTGGCGTCGACGTCGGGCGCGATGAAGCTTGCGCCGATCCCGCGCGCCAGGATGAACGTCAGCTTCCCTCGCTTGACCTTCTTGTCCTGGGCGATGAGTTCCATCAGGCGATCGGCGTCGGGCAGGTCGCCCGCAACCGAGGCGACACGGACCGGCAGGCCGACGCCAGCAAGATGACGCTCGACGCGCTCGGCTTCTGAGGGCGGCAGCAGTCCGCGCTGGGCGGAGAAGGCGAACGCGAGCGCCATGCCGAGCGCGATTGCCTCGCCATGCAGGAGACGGTCGGAGAAGCCGGCTGCGGCCTCGAGTGCGTGGCCGAACGTGTGGCCGAGATTGAGCAGTGCCCGCTCTCCGGTCTCGCGCTCGTCACGCGCTACGATCGCAGCCTTCATGCGGCAACTCACCGCGATGGCGTGTTCGCGCGCCGCGCCGCCTGCAAACAGCTCCCGCCAATTGGCTTCCAGCCAGGCGAAGAAGGCGGCATCTCCGATCAGCCCGTATTTGACGATTTCGGCATAGCCGGCGCCGAATTGACGCAGCGGGAGCGTGTCGAGCAGTGCGGTATCGGCCACGACCAAGACCGGCTGATGGAAGGCGCCGATCAGATTCTTGCCATGCACGGAATCGATCGCGGTCTTGCCGCCGACTGAGGAGTCGACCTGTGCAAGAAGGGTGGTGGGAACCTGCACATAATCGAGGCCGCGGCGGACCAGGGCGGCGGCAAGACCGGCGAGATCGCCGATGACGCCGCCACCGAGCGCCACCACGACGTCGGCACGCTCGACGCGCGCAGAGATGAGCGCTCCACAAACCGTTTCGAGCATCGCGAAACTCTTCGAACCCTCACCCGGCGGCACCGTGACGGTGGTGGTGGCAATGCCAGAGGCGGCCAGAGCGTTCTCGGTCGCCGCCAGATGGTGACGCACAACCGTCTCGTCACTGACAATCGCGGCCTTGCACCCCGGCCGCAGCGCGACGAGCCTTTGGCCTAGCAAGGCGAGTTGGCCGCGCCCGATAATGATGTCGTAGC
>JBJMTU010000075.1:0-4949 GCA_045811545.1 Xanthobacteraceae bacterium
AGCGACGAGGCAGCGGCAGGCTCGGGCATGCGCGTGGCGTGTTTACAACGGAATGGCGAGAAGGGTGTCGATCAGCCGGCTGTCGAGGATCACCACCTTCTCGGCAAAGCGCGCCTCGCCGTTCTCGAGCACGATGTGATCGTGGTAGCGGCCGGTGGCGAACAGCGTGGTCTCGCCGGAATGCATGATGCGCGCGACCATGAAGCTCGTCTGTGCGTTTATGGCACCGTCCCCGCCGGGCGTGACCAGCGTGGTAGCGATGATGTGCCGGTAGCGCTGCGCTTCGTAGACGTTGGCCTCGCGCAGCGAGCGCACACGGTCGCGCAGCATGGCGCGCGAGGTCGCATAGATCATCGCCAGCGGCAGGCCACGCTCGAAGTTCTCCGCGGTGGTCACCCGATAGCGGCCGTCCTCGATGAAAAAATCCGGCCACGCCTCGAGCTTGTCGTCATCGATCGCCTGGGCGTAGCGGGCGTTGAGCTCCTCGACCTTGAGCTTGAGATCGATATTCATGGCAAGCTGAACCACGTCCTAGCGCGATGGGAGACGCGCATATGCACGCATGCCCGCCTCATGCGGTTTGTCTGGTCGCCGCGTCGACCGCTTCGCCGAGACGTTCCACGACGATGTCGATTGCCGCAGCATCGATGATGAACGGCGGCGCAATCAGGACATGATCGCCGCGCAGGCCGTCGACCGTGCCGCCCGTCGGATAGACCATCAGCCCGCGCGCCATCGCTTCGCGCTTGACGCGCGCATGCATCTTCAGGTTCGGGTCGAATGCCTCCTTGGTACCGCGATCGGCGACCAGCTCGATCCCTTGCAGGAGGCCGCGCCCGCGCACGTCGCCGACGAAAGGATGATTGCCAAAGCGTTCCTTTAGCCGACGCGAGAGATGCGCGCCCTGCGCACGCACGTTGGCCAGCAGATTGTCGCGGCGTATTACCCGCTGCACCGCCAACGCGGCGGCACAGGCGAGCGGATGACCCATATAGGTGTGCGTGTGCTGGAAAGCGCCCGAGCCGTCAGCGACCGTTCGGAAAATGTCCTTCTGCATCAGCAGCGCGCCGATCGGCGCATAGCCCCCGCCGAGGCCCTTCGCGACGGCCATGAGATCGGGGCTGATCGCCTCCTGCTCGCAGGCATGCAACGTGCCCGTGCGGCCCATGCCGCACATTACCTCATCGAGAATGAGCAGCGCCCCATGGCGGCGGCAGATGTCGCGCACGCGCCGGAAATAACCCGGCACCGCGGGCACCGCGCCCATTGTGGCGCCGACAACCGTCTCGGCAACGAAGGCGATGACGTTCTCGCCGCCGAGCTCTTCGATCTTGGCGTCGAGTTCTTGCGCCAGGCGTTCGCCGTAGACTTGCGGCGTCTCGTCGGCGGAACGCTCGCGATATTCGTAAACGGGCGACACATGGTGCGTCTCGATCAGCAGCGGAGCGAATTGCTTGCGCTGCCATTCGCGGCCGCCGACCGCGAGCGCACCCAGCGTGACGCCGTGATAGCTTTGCCGGCGCGCAATGATGTAGCGCCGCCGCGGCTCGCCGCGCTCGACGAAATATTGGCGCGCGAGCTTGAGTGCGGCCTCTATCGCCTCCGAGCCGCCGCTCACGAACAGGACGTGACTCATTCCTTCCGGCGCGTGCGCGACGAGATCGCCGGCCAATTCCTCCGCAACCTGTGTTGTAAAGAAGCTCGTATGCGCGTAGGCGAGGCGGTCGAGTTGATCGCGCATCGCCGCCAAGACGTCCGGATGGGAATGCCCGACGCAGGACACCGCCGCGCCGCTCGAGGCATCGATGTATTCCTGGCCGTGCGAGTCCCGGATGAGGATGCCCTGTCCACTTGCGGCGCTCGGGTAGGATTGGCCGATCTGACGATGAAGGACGTGAGTCATGATCGCAACTGATGCTCGAAGACGTCTTCCGGCCGCGGAGAAAGCCTGACCGGTACCGACCATCCAGTCTACAATAGATATTGCATAGAAAGGGGAAGCGGCGGCATGGCGTGGCGGATCGGGGTCGATATCGGCGGCACGTTCACGGACGTGGCTCTCGTCGACGATGCGAGCGGGCATGTTGGCGTGGCCAAGGTGCCGACGACCCCGCAGGATCTTGCCGAAGGCGTCCTCGGCGCCCTCGATACCGCGATGCGACGCTACGGGCTGGCTCCGGCCGAGGTGGCATTGTTCTCGCACGCGACGACGGTGGTGACCAACGCCATCCTCGAAGAAACCGGTGCGCGCGCCGCGCTGATCACCACGCGCGGCTTCCGCGATGTGCTGGAACTGCGTCGCTCGGCGCGCGCAGATCTCTATGATTTGTTCCAGGACGCGCCGGCCACGCTCATCCCGCGCCGCCGGCGGTTCGAGATCACGGAGCGCATCGGTGCAGACGGCGCCCTCGTCACGCCGCTCGCCGAGAACGAGATCGATGGGTTGATCGGGGCGCTCGAGGCGGCGCGGGTCGATGCCGTCGCCATCTCGCTTATGTTCAGCTTCCTCAATCCCCAGCACGAGCAGCGCCTCGGCGGGCGGCTGCGCGCGGCGCTGCCGCACGTGCCGGTCTATTTGTCCTCCGACGTGCTGCCCGAGATCAAGGAGTTCGAGCGCACAAGCACGACCGCCGTCTGCGCCTATACGGGGCCAATCCTGGCGTCCTATCTCGAGCGGCTCAATCAAGTGACGCGCAGCCGCGGGCTGCCGCCGCTGTTCCTGATGGGGTCGAACGGCGGGGTGATCGAGGCGGCAGAGGCCATTGCCATGCCGGCAACCTCCGTGGAGTCGGGGCCGGCAGCGGGCGTCGTGGCGGCCGCGCTGGTCGCGCGCCAAACCGGCCGTCTTGATCTCCTGTCATTCGACATGGGCGGCACCACCGCAAAGGCAAGCCTGATCCGCGGCGGAGAGTATGAGACGACGCCCCACTACGAGGTCGGCGGCGGATCCAGCATGAGCCGATGGATGAATGGAACCGGGCATCCGATTCGCGTACCCGTCATCGACCTGGCCGAGGTCTCCGCCGGCGGCGGATCGATTGCATGGGTCGACCGGGCCGGCGCTCTGCGCGTCGGGCCAAAGAGCGCGGGCGCCGATCCCGGGCCGGTATGCTACGGCCGCGGCGGCAGCGAGCCGACGGTGACGGATTGCAATCTCCTGCTCGGCTACCTCGACAAGGCGTCGCTGCTCGACGGCGAGCTGCCGATTGACCATGCGGCGGCCGCGGCGGCCGTGCGCAAACGCCTCGCCGAGCCGCTTGCGGTCGACATGCGCACGGCGGCGGCGGCGGTCATCGACGTCGTCAATCATGCCATGGCGGAAGCCTTGAAAATCGTCTCGGTTCAGCGCGGTCATGATCCGCGCGATTTCGCGATCGCCGCCTTCGGCGGGGCGGGGCCGCTGCACGCCGCTGCGCTGGCGAGCGAACTGGGCATTGCCGACGTCATCTGCCCGCCGATCCCCGGCGCCTTTTCCGCACTCGGGCTGATCGGGACTGATCTCAAACGCGACTACGTGCAAACCCTGGACGCCGCGGCCGCCGCCAACCCCGAAGCCGTGGAGGGCGCCTTCGCCGCGCTCGAGCGAAGAGGAGCGGCGATGCTGGAGCGCGCCAGCGTCGTCCCCGAGCGGCGGCGGTTTGAGCGCTCCGTCGACGCGCGCTATCCGCGCCAATCGCACGAGCTCGCGGTGCCGGTTGCAGCCCGCCCGATCGATCCGGCCGCGCTGGCGCGGATCGCAGCCGACTTCCACACGCATCACCTGCACACCTATGGCCACGACAATCGCAGCGAGTCGGTGCAGATCGTCAGCGTTCGCGTCGCCGCCATCGGCGCAACGGCATCGCTCACCATCCGAGATGCCGTGGCGCGTTCCGGAACGGACGCGGTCAAAACCAAGCGCCCAGTATGGTTTCGTGAAACAGGCGTGATCGACGCGACGATTTATGACCGCAAACGGATGCCGTCGGGATTGCAGGTCACGGGTCCGGCGGTGATCGAGTCGCTGGAATCCACCATTCTCGTCCCACCAGGATGGCGAGCCGAGATGAACGAGGACGGCTTCGTGCTGCTCACGCATCTGCAAGCAGGAGCAAGTCAGCGATGAATTATGCGGCGCAGACCAGTGATCCCGCCATCTTCGAGATCGTCAAGAACAGCCTGTACAAGATCGCCGAGGAGATGCGGGTCGTGCTGGCAAAGACCGCCTACTCTCCGTTGTTGAAGTCGGCCGGCGATTATTCCTGCGGTATCTTCGACGCGCGCGGCGCCATGGTGGCGCAAGGGCCCGATCTGCCGATCCACCTCGGCTCCATGCCCGATGCGGTTCGCGCGATCGTTGCCGCCTTCGCAGCGGACGTGCACGAAGGCGACGTCTTTATTCACAACGATCCCTATTTCGGCGGCAGCCACTTGCCCGACATAAACGTGGTGCGGCCCGCCTTCCATGACGGGCAACTGCTGGGCTACGCCTGTCTGCGCGCGCACTGGCCGGATGTCGGCTCCGCTACGCCCGGCAGCTACGGAGCGGTCACGGAAATCTTCGGCGAGGGCATCCGCCTGCCGCCGGTGCGGCTCATCAGCCGCGGCGTGCTCGATGCCGACCTTGAAAAGGTGATCCTGGCGAATGTGCGCACGCCCGAGGAGCGCAAAGGCGATCTCGGCGCGCAGCTCGCCGCAACCCTGCGCGCGACCGAACGCCTACAGGCGCTCGCCCGGCGGTGCGGCAGCAGCGCGGTGATCGGTTACATGGCGCAGGTCATGGATTATTCGGAGCGGCTGATGCGCGCGGCGCTTGTGGATCTGCCCAACGGAGAAGGCGTGTTCGAGGATTTCTGCGACGGCGACGGCATTGCCGACGACGAGATTGGCAAGGATGCGCCTTTCCGGATTCGTCTGTCCGTCAAGAAGAGCGGCGACCGGCTGATCGTGGACTTTGCCGGCACCGATCC
>JBJMTU010000076.1:0-6516 GCA_045811545.1 Xanthobacteraceae bacterium
ATGGGCTGCATCGTCAACGGGCCGGGCGAAAGCAAGCACGCCGATATCGGCATTTCGCTCCCCGGCACCGGCGAGCAACCCGCGGCGCCGGTGTTCATCGACGGCAAGAAAGTGGCGACGCTGCGAGGCGCCACCGTCGCCGCTGATTTCAAGCAGATGGTGATCGACTATATAGAGCGCCGCTTCGGCCAGGACAGCGCCGGACGCACCGCGGCGGAATAGGCCCGGCGCGCACGGCGCGCCGCGCCCTCACCAGCAGCTTTCCAATCGGATATGATGCGGTCGCGGCGCCTATTGCGGCGCTTGGGGCGCGCGCGACCATTCGGCGAGCACTCCAATGACCGCCATCAGGAAGCAAAGGAGCACAATCTTTTCCACGTGCCGCCCTCCCGGAACCATCCCCTAGTGGCGCAGAGGCTAGAATGCGATCGCGGCGGCACAAGTTCCGCCGCGTGGCAAAGTGATGGCAGGAGCTTAATGCGACGTTAAATCCGTTGTCCGAATTGCGACGCGCTGATGCCGCCGATTGTGTCCGGTGGCCCCAATTGTCGGCAGCGCGGAAGAGCTCGACCCTGGGCCATGCCGCTTCCGGCGGCAGATTTGCCAGTTCCGCCGCGTAGAACTCGTCCATGCGCGATTGCACATCGCGTCGAGCGAGGGCCTCGGCGAACATGCGGCGCGCGTGGGAGCACGCAATGGACCGGCGGGCCGCCGGCCTCTACCCTGCGCCGTGGTGTGCAGCCAGCGACCGCCGCAAGGAGGGATTGCCATGCCGGAGTACGTGAGCCCCGGCGTCTTTGTCGAAGAAGCGCCTGCAGGCGCGCGCCCCATTGAGGGCGTCGGTACGTCCACGGCCGCGTTCGTCGGCGCAACTCCATCCGGACAGCTCGATGCGCCGCTCATGGTGCACAGCTTTGCGGAATTCCAGGCTCAGTTCGGCGCACTCGCCGTTGACATGCCACTTGGCTACGCGGTGCAGCATTATTTCACCAATGGCGGCCGAGAGGCGTTGATTGCACGCGTCGCGCCGAGCGGGTCGACGCTCACCGATGCCGATCTGTCGAGCCCGGCGCTGGAGGCGCAGAAGCGCGGCCTCTGGCTGCTCGAACACGCGGACAGTTTCAACCTTCTCTGCATCCCGCCGCTGTCGCGCACCACCGATGTCGGGCGCGCCACTTGGGATGCCGCGATCGCCTACGCGGAGCGCCGCCGCGCCATGGTCATCATCGATCCGCCGGCGGCCTGGGCGTCGGCACCGACGCGGTCAGAGATCACTGCATTGGCGAACGCAAGCGCGAATGCGGCGCTCTACTATCCGCGGCTGCAGGCTCCCCTGCGCGGGAATCAGGTCGCGAGCTTCGCGCCCTGCGGCGCCGTGGCCGGCATCTATGCGCGCATCGACGCATCGAGCGGCGTCTGGAAAGCCCCGGCGGGGACGCAGGCAAACGTGTTGGGTGCGCAGGGAGTGAGTATCGCGCTCTCGGACGCGCAGCTTTCGCAGCTTAACGCCATCGGAGTTAACGCCCTGCGCACGTTGGCCGGCGGAGCCATCGTGCTCTGGGGTGCGCGCACGCTGGCGGGCGACGACACCGCCTTCAAATTTGTTCCGGTGCGGCGCCTGGCGCTGTTCATCGAATCGAGCATCACGCAAGGCCTGCAATCGTTCGTGTTCGAGCCGAATGGTCCATCGCTCTGGGAGCGGCTGCGCACGAGCGTCGAGGATTTCCTGCTCGGCCTATTCCGCCAAGGTGCGTTGCAGGGGAACAAGCCACAGGAGGCCTTTTTCGTTCGCTGCGACGCCTCGACCATGACTCAGCAGGAGATCGACCGGGGCATCGTCAACCTGGTGGTCGGCTTCGCGCCGCTTAGGCCCGCCGAATTCGTCATCATCGGCATCGGCAGCTCGGGCAACGCGCACTCGTCGGCGAGCTTCGTCTTGCGGCATTATCGCATCCACACCGCTCGCTACTCGCTGCGCGTCATTTGGGACGGCGAGCAGATCGCTGGCGTGCGCCGCGTGCGCGGGCTTGGCCAGCTCACCGAACTGGTGACGGTTCACGACGGCAGCGATCCGAATGCGTCGCGCACCATCGCGGGGCCGACGAAGTTCGAACCGGTGACGATCGAGCGCGGCATCACCCATGACGATGCCTTCGAAAAATGGGCGCAAGCAATGCAGCAAGGCGCGGGGCCGGCGCCGCGCAAGGACGTGCGGATCGAACTTCATGACAACGAGCGGCAGATCACGGTCGCGTGGGTGCTCAGCGGAGCGCTTCCAGTCAAGTTGGAAGCGCCCGATCTCAATGCTGCCGGCAACGATGTTGCCATTGAGCAGCTGACGCTCGCATATGAGGGGCTCGAGCGCGACGACCCGCCAGATGGCGGCTAACACCACCCGCCATGTCCCAAAGGCTCATCGATTGGACGCAGATGCCGCTTGCGAGGGAACCGCGTGCCGCAAAATCGCAGCCATGGCTTTCCCGCCTGGCATGGGTTTGCGTGTTCGCCGTCATGCTCGTGCTGCTGTTGCCCTATCTCTTGGTGCCGCTTTATCGCGTCATCAACCCGATCTCGACGCTGATGCTATGGCGCTGGGCAACGGGGGCGCGCGTCGAGCGAAGCTTCGTCCCAATCGAGCGCATGGCGCCGGCGCTGTCGGCGACCGTCATCGCCTCCGAGGACGGCCGCTTCTGCACCCATCGCGGGATCGATTGGCAAGAAATCCGCGAGCGGCTGGAGGACATCGACGACATCGGCGCGGCGCGGGCCGTGTCGACCATTACCCAGCAGTCCGCCAAAAATCTGTTCCTGTGGCCGGGGCGCAGTTTCCTGCGCAAAGCGTTAGAGCTTCCGCTCGCGTTGTGGATGGATCTCGTGCTGCCGAAACGGCGTGTGCTTGAAATCTATCTCAATATCGCGGAGTGGGGCCCAAACGGGCAATTCGGCGCGGAGGCCGGCAGCCGCTACGCCTTCAACAAGTCGGTGCGATCGCTCACTCCGCACGAGGCGGCGTTGCTGGCCGCGGTGCTGCCGAACCCGCGGCGGCGCAGCGCCAAGCAGCCGGGACCGGCGGTGCGCCGGCTCGCCGCCATCTACGAGGCGCGCGGCGCGGCGCAGGCTTCGCTCGCATTCTGTGCGAGGGGCGCCAAGTAGTGCGGCCCTGCTCGCGGCTCTGGCCTTGACGCGCGCGATCCTCTATAAGCCCGCTTCCAAAGGCGCAGGCAAGGAATTGCCTTTCACGACAAGTCACCAGGAGTACGACCATGGCTGTTCCGAAACGAAAAACATCGCCGTCGAGGCGCGGAATGCGCCGCTCCGCCGATGCGCTGGAGCAGCCGACCTATGTCGAGGACAAGGACTCGGGCGAGTTGCGGCGGCCGCACCACATCGATCTGAAGACCGGCATGTACCGCGGCCGCCAAGTGCTCAAGCCGAGGAAAGAGGTCTGACCTCGCTCCGGACGTTGCGGGGCGCTGCAATCGCAGTGAACTTGGAGTGGAGGACCGGACAACGGCCGGGCGAGGTTGCAAGGTCTGCGTGAAGAGAGCCGACTGTCATGTACCTCATCGCTTTCCCCTTGCTGCTCATCCCGTTTGCGTTCTTCAACATCGTCGTTTTTCTCCTCAACATGCCGCTTAGGGATGAGCAGAAAAGCGCGGTCTTCACGATACCCCTTGCCTCTGAGGCGACCTTCCCTCCGGTCTTTGACCGCAGCATGCCAGTGACCCTCGGCGACCTTATCGTCGCGATCGGCATCCTGCTGCTCTACGTCGAACTGATCAAATCGGTACGACCCGGCGGCAAGTCGATGGTGGACCATGTGCTCTCGTTGATCTTGTTTCTCGTCATGGTCGGCGAACTCCTGTTCGTGCCGCGGGCGACGTCGGCGACCTTGTTGCTGCTCACCGTGCTCGGCTTCGTCGATTTCATCGCCGGGCTCTCGGTCCGATTCGCACAGCCGAAGGTCGTATTCGAACGAGCGGCTCCGGCGCACCAAGCGAGCGATCATCCGTAAACCCCTCCGAGCGCCGCTTCCAAGCCGTCGGCGCTGCTTACCCGCCGGTCTCGGCGACGAAGCCCGCTGCCTCGATGCCGGCGATCGCCGCCGCCTCGTCGTTGTCGGAGCTGTCGCCGGAGACGCCCACGGCACCAAGCAGTGCGCCAGCTTTGTCGCGGATGAGCACGCCGCCCGGCACCGGCACCAGCGTGCCGCCGCTCATCTCGATCAGCGCGGCCGCCATATGGGGGCGCTCGACGCCGATCTGGTGCAGCCGCCGCGACCCCGCGCCGAAGGCGACCGATCCGAAGGCCTTGCCGGACGCAATCTTCGACCGCAGGATCGGATTGCCGTCCTCCTCGGCATAGGCCCGCAGCGCTCCGCGACTGTCGACGACGGCGATGCCGAGCGGCTTGAGCTTCTTTTCGCGCGCGGCGGCAAGTGTCCTGTCGAGGATGGTGCGGGCTTGAGCAAGCGTTAATGTCATCGCGTCTCTCCCTGATCACGGGCGGTATCGAATAGCGCAACCTCGCCGCAAGAACCATCATGCGCCGCGACTTTCAGCTCCCGGGCCGCTCGCCAGTCATCGCTTGTGAGGGCATGGCCGCGACCTCGCATCCGCTGGCGAGCCTCGCCGCCATCGAGGCGTTGCGCGCCGGGGGCACCGCGGCCGACGCCGCCGTGACCGCGGTCGCGGTACTGTGCGTGGTCGAGCCGCACATGACCGGCATCGGCGGCGATTGCTTCTGCATGCTGCACGTGCCGGGGAAACCGGTCTGGGGCTACAACGGCTCCGGCCGAGCCGGCGCACGGGCATCGCTCGACGCGCTCATGGCGCGGGGCATTCGCTCGATCGCCTCCGACTCGATCCACGCCGTGACCGTGCCGGGCGCGATCGACGCCTGGGCAGCAATCCTTGCGGCGCATGGCCGCTTTTCCCTAGATCGCGCGCTCGCGCCGGCGATTCGCTATGCCGAGGGCGGATTTCCCGTTGCGTCGCGCATTGCCTGGGACTGGGCTCGGGAGGTCGAGAAACTTAGCGCCGACCCCGGCGCTGCCCGGCATTTCCTGTTCGGCGGCCGCCCACCGGCGGAAGGCGACGTCGTCAAGCTGCCGGTGCTGGCGAAGACCCTCGAGACGATCGCGTCAGAGGGGCCGCGCGCCTTCTACGCGGGACCGATCGCGGATGACATGGTCGCCACCCTTGCCGCGCGTGGCTCCTTCTTGTCGGCCAAAGACTTTGCCCGCCATCGTGGCGAGCTCGTCGCGCCGATCGCCACGAATTACCGCGGGCTCGACGTGCTGGAATTGCCCCCCAACACCCAAGGCCTGATCGCGCTGGTACTGCTCAACATCCTGGAGCGCTTCGATCTTGCCGCACTCGACCCGCTCGGCGCCGAGCGCTTCCATGTCGCGCTCGAGGCGGCGCGTCTTGCCTATGCCGTGCGCGACACCCACGTCGCCGACCCCGCTTTCATGCGTGTCGCGGTCCCGGCCTTGCTCGACAAGCGTTTCGCGGTCGAGCTCGCCGGCCGTATCGACCGGGCGCGGCGGGTGCCGTTGCCAAGCGCGCCGTCGCCATCCGATAGCGACACCGTCTATCTCGCCGTGGTCGATCGCGATCGCATGGCGGTGTCGCTGATCAATACGCTCTATTCCCATTTCGGCGTCGGCATCTGCACCGAGCAGACCGGCATCATGTTCACCAACCGCGGCGCCTGTTTCGTGGTCGATCCCGACCATCCCAATGCATTCGGCCCGAGCAAGCGGCCGATGCACACCATCATCCCGGCGCTCGCCTTCCGTGGCGGGCATTGTGAGTTGTCGTTCGGCGTGATGGGCGCGCACTACCAGCCCATGGGACACGCGCAGATCGTCACCAACATCGTCGACTATGCCATGGACGTGCAGGCGGTGATCGACGCGCCGCGCGCGTTCTTTGTGGGAGGAACGAGCGTCGTCGAACGCGGGCTGCCGGCAGCGAGCATCGAAGGGCTTTTGGCGCGCGGCCACGAGGTGGCGCTCGCGTCCTCACCATGGGGCGGCGCACAGGCGATCCGCATCGACCGGCAACGCGGCGTGCTGATCGGGGGCTCCGACCCGCGCAAGGACGGCTGCGCGCTGGGGTACTAGATCCGCTCTCCGGAGACGGTGCGGACGCAAGCTGGTCAGAGTCTACGTCTTATCCTTGTCGCTCAGGCGGTCGAGACGCTTCTGCATCTCTTCCATCTGGCGCTTGAGGTCGGTGATCTCTTCGCTGCTGCGGCCGCCCGTCTGCGCATTGCCCTTGTCGGCTTCGGCGGAAGCCTGTCCCTCGCGCCGCGCGAACGGCGTGAACATGGCGAAGGCGCGCTCGAACATTTCCATGTTCCGCCGCACCTGGTCCTCGATGGCGCCGAAGCCGCCCATCCCGAACGCCGTCGAAATCTGCTCGCGGAATTTGGCCTGCTCTTTGGTGAGCGAGTCGATCGACACTTCGAGGTAACGCGGCACCATCATCTGCATGCTGTCGCCATAGA
>JBJMTU010000077.1:0-5054 GCA_045811545.1 Xanthobacteraceae bacterium
AGCGGAGGTGGCAGCCATCGTCGGCGGCTATGCCAGCTCAATTTGCCTTACCGCCAGTCAGACCGCGGCCCGCTACGATCTGCCGTACGTGGTCGACGTCGGTGTTGCCGACAACATCGTCACGCGTGGCCTCAAGAATACGTTCCGATTTGGGCCCGGCTTCGGGGTGATTGCGAAGACCGCCCTCGACAACCTCGTCACCATCAACGACCAAGCCGGCAAGCCGGCCAAGACGGTGATGATCGTGCATGAGGATTCCCTGTTCGGATCGGGGCTCGCTAAGCTGCTCAACGCGCAGCTGCCCGAGCGCGGCTTCCAGGTGCTCGAGACCATTCCGCATCCGACGCCGACCCGCGATTTCAATAACGTGGTGCTGAAAATCAAAGCGCAGAATCCGGATCTCGTGATTCCGGCGGACTACTATAACGAATACGTACTGCTCGCCCGCACCATGCAGCAACAGCGCATGCGCCCAAAAGGCATCTATTCAGTCCTCGGCGGCGCGGCATCCTCTTACAAGTTCGTCAAGGAGTTCCCTGAAGCCGCGCAATACATCATGGACTGCAATCACTGGTTCGACCCGCGCAACCCGAAGGCACTGGCGCTCAAGAAGAAGATTGAGGATAGGGGGGAGTTCTACACCTATGAAGTGTTCATGAATTACTCGTGCGTCCTGCTCGTCGCTGACGCCCTGGAGCGTGCTGGGAGCGCGGAGCGTGCCAAGATCATCTCGGCATTAGAAAGCTCCACATTCTCGGGCCACGTGATGCCCTACGGGCCAACCAAATTCGTCAACGGCCAAAACCAGGGCGCCGCGCCGGTCAACACGCAGGTGCTCGGAAACGACATCCAGGTCATCTTCCCGCAGACGTTTGCCACGGCGAAGCCGGTCTTCCCCATGCCACGTGCCTGAGCGGCCATAAAGACGGCGACTAACCCGCCGTCGCCCTTTCGGTCGCCGCATGCTGTCGCCGATCATCCTCGTTCCCGCCGTCCTCAACGGGCTCCTGACCGGCGCGGTGTATGGGTTGGTTGCGCTCGGGCTGACGCTGATCTACGGCGTCCTGCACATCATCAATTTCGCGCATGGCGCGCTGCTCACCGCTGCCATTTTCGCGGCGTTCTTCGCGCACCGGCTCCTCGGGCTCGATCCCTACCTCGCGGCCCTTGTGCTCACGCCGCTGTTCTTCGGGCTAGGCTACTGCCTGCAGCGCTTCGTCATCGGTCCCGCCGGGCATGGGGAGGACCGCAACATTCTGCTGGTGACACTCGGGCTCGCGGTGGTGATCGAGAACGCGCTGCTCTATGCCTTCGGTGCCGATACACGCACACTCAACCTTGACTATGCGTTCGACGTCGTCGACCTCGGCATCGCTTTTCTTGCGGTGCCGCGCGTCATCGCCTTCGGCGTCGTGCTCGTCATAGCGGCGGTCCTGTGGCTCATCCTGAGCTTAACCGACACCGGTAAGGCTATCCGTGCGGTTGCCAAGGAGAAGCTGGGCGCGGAGCTCTCCGGCATCGACGTGGCGCATATCTATGCCATCACGTTCGCTCTCGGCACCGCGTGCCTTGCGATCGCTGCCTGCCTCCTGATCCCGACTTATTACGTCAATCCGCACATCGGAAACGCCTTCGTGCTCGTCGCCTTCACCGTCGTCGTGCTTGGGGGCATGGGCTCGGTGACGGGCGCACTCATCGGTGGCCTGTTCGTCGGCGTGGTGGAGAGTCTCTGCGGCCTCTATCTCGGGGAATCGCTCGGACAGATTGGCATATTTCTCATGTTCATCCTGGTGCTGCTGTTCCGCCCGAGCGGTCTGTTCGGAGAACGGGCATGAGGGGACCTTCGATCCGGTACATTGTGCTCGTCATTGCCCTGCTGGCAATGGTGCCGTTGCTCACTGCATCTAATGTCGTGCTCAATTTTCTCGTCGTGGCGTTGCTGATCGCGCTGGTGGGGCAGGGCTGGAACGTGCTCGGCGGCTATGGCGGACAGTACTCCTTCGGCCATGCGGCCTTCTTCGGCACCGGCGCCTATGTCACTGCCATCCTGCAAATGCGTTATGGCGTAAACGCTTGGGTCGCGTTTGTGCTCGGGGTCGCCGCCGGCGCGCTCACCGGCGCCGCAATCGGTGCGCTCACCTTCCGTTCAGGATTGAAGGGCTCGTATTTCGCCCTGGTCACACTTGCGTTCGCCGAAGTGCTGCGCATTCTCGCTAGCGTCGCACCCATCACGGGTGCCGGCGTTGGCATCCTGATCACGCTCGACCTGCGGCCGCAAGCGTTCCAGTTCCAGAGCCGCGCACCGTTCTATTGGATCATTCTTGCGCTGGTTGCGATTTCGCTCATCATCGTGCGGCTGATCGAGCAGAGTCGGTTCGGTGCCTGGCTCGTCGCCGTGCGCGAAAACGAGGACGCAGCCAAAGCGGTCGGTGTCGACACAGCGCGGACCAAGATTGCCGCTATGGCAATTTCAGCCGCCATCACCGCCGCCGGCGGAAGTTTCTATGCGCAGTATTTTCTGTTCATCGACTCCGGTATCGCCTACGGGTCGTGGATTTCCATCGAAGCTTTGCTCGCACCCATCGTCGGTGGCATCGGAACCGTATTCGGACCGCTGCTCGGTGCGTTGGTTGTCAAGACACTCGGCGAATTGACCAAGCTGGTCACCGGCGATGCGCCCGGCCTCGACCTCGTCATCTACGGCGTTGTGCTTGTGCTGATCGTGGCCCTTGCCCCGCACGGGATTGCGGGCCTTCTGGCCGACCTGCGCATGCATCTTGCGCGTCTGAGGTCATCGGTACGAGAGCGCACCCATGGCTGAGCCGCTGGTTCGCATCGAGCGCGTATCCAAGCGATTCGGTGGTCTTCTCGCCGTCGACAATACTTCGCTTGCCGTCGAAGCGGGCCGGATCACGGCACTGATCGGGCCCAACGGCGCCGGCAAGACCACACTCTTCTCTATCATCAGTGGTTTCCTTACCCCTAGCGAAGGCCGCATCTTTCATCGCGGCACGGACATTACGGGCATGCCGCCGCATCTTCTGGCGCGGCGAGGCATCGCGCGCACATTCCAGATCGTGCAGCCGTTCGCCGGCCTTACCGTGCACGAGAACATCGCCATTGGCGCGCATCTGTCGCGGCGCTCGCGTGCTGACGCGCTTGACGCTGCCGCGGAAGTTGCAAGCACAGTTGGCCTTGGCGATCTCCTCGACCGTCCGGCGGCGAGCCTCACCGTCGCGGGTCGCAAGCGGCTGGAACTCGCAAGAGCGCTCGCGACCAAGCCCGAGCTCCTTCTGCTCGACGAGGTGCTAGCAGGTCTCAACCTCGGGGAGGTCGCCAGGATGGTGCCGATCATCCGCGGTCTCGCCGACCGCGGCGTCACCATACTGATGATCGAACATGTGATGCAGGCGGTGATGAGCCTCGCCGAACACGTTTTCGTGCTGGCCGAGGGCCACATCATCGCCGAAGGCGCGCCGCGGGCCGTGGTGGGAAATCCGCGCGTGGTCGAAGCTTATCTCGGCCACGGTGCAGCAGCGCGCCTCTCGGCCGCAGGAGTTGCGCATGTCTGAGGCGCTGCTTTCGGTCAGCGGGCTTGCCGCCGGCTACGGCGCGATCGAAGTGCTGCACGGGATCGACCTTGAGGTTGCCGCGGGCGAGATCGTGGCGGTGCTCGGTTCGAACGGAGCGGGGAAGTCGACGCTCAACCGCACGATCTCCGGCGTGCTGCCCGCAACGCGCGGCTCGATCCGCTTCGCAGGCGAAGCGATCGAAATCGAGAGGCCGGCGACTATCGTCGCGCGCGGGCTTATCCACGTGCCCGAGGGGCGTTGCATCTTTCCAAATCTGACCATCAAGGAAAATCTCGATCTTGGCAGTTACCGGCGGGGCGGTACGCGGCGGGAGAAGAATCGCGAGCGGGTATTTGCGATCTTTCCGCGGCTCGCCGAGCGGCGGTCACAGCGCGCCGGCACGCTCTCGGGCGGCGAGCAGCAGATGCTGGCGATCGGCCGCGGATTGATGGCGGAGCCTGAATTGCTCATCCTCGACGAGCCATCGCTCGGCCTCTCCCCGCTGCTCGTCGAGGAGCTGTTCGTGCTGATCCGGCGCATCAATAGCGAAGGCATCACGCTCCTTGTGGTGGAACAGAACGTAGTGCAGTGCCTTGAAGTGGCGCGCCGCGCTTATATCCTTGAGGATGGCATGTTCGTGCTACATGGAAATTCGGCCGACATCCGCGACGACCCGAACCTCAAGCGCGCCTTTCTCGGACTATGACGATGGCTGGTATGGCGAACCTGCGCACGCGCCTCATGCGGAAGCCGATCGTAGTCGCCCCTGGTATCTACGATGCATTCACCGCACTAGTCGCCGAACAGAGCGGCTTCAGGACGCTTTACGTCTCCGGCGCAGCGATCGCGCATACGCGGCTGGGCCGGCCGGACATCGGTCTCGTGAGCATGAGCGAGGTCGTCGAGACCGTCGGCATGATCCGCGATCGTGTTGATGCAGATCTGATCGTCGACGCCGACACCGGATACGGCAACGCACTCAACGTCGGCCGTACCATGCGCCTGTTCGAACGCGCGGGCGCGGGCGCGATCCAACTCGAAGACCAGGATTTTCCCAAACGCTGTGGCCATCTCGATGGCAAGCTTCTCATCCCGGCGGCCGAGATGGCTGGCAAGATCAAAGCCGCGGTCGATGCTCGCCGTTCGCGCGCGACACTGGTGATCGCGCGCACCGACGCGATCGCGGTCGAAGGGTTTGAACGCGCCATCGAGCGCGCTGAACTCTACCGCGACGCCGGCGCCGACGTCCTTTTTGTCGAGGCGCCCCAGACGCGCGCGGAGCTCAAGCGAATCCCGCCGGCGTTTGCCCGTGTGCCGCTCATGGCAAACATGGTGGAGGGCGGCAAGACTCCGCCGCTGTCGGCTGCCGAACTCGAGGCGATGGGTTTCGCGCTGGTGATCTTTCCCGGGGGCATCGTGCGCGCACTGGCGCGCACAGCGAGCGAATATTACGCTGCGCTTGCCGCGCGTGGAACCTCCGAG
>JBJMTU010000078.1:0-6903 GCA_045811545.1 Xanthobacteraceae bacterium
CCTGATCGGCGATGCCCGTCACGTGGCGGTCGGCGCCTCCTCGCCCATTCCTGCGGCGGCGGCGTTGCTGGCACGCGAGCGCGGCCGTGGCCGGCCCTACGTGTCGCTCCTGGGGAGCCGGCGGCAAACCTTCTTCACCGACGGCGGGCGCGAGCTGTTCGACTGCGCCGGGCAGGGCCGCATCGACGCATTCTTCCTCTCGGGCGGACAGATCGACGGCGAAGGCAATATCAACCTCGTCGCCATCGGCGATTACGCGCAGCCGAAGGTGCGCTTTCCCGGCTCGTTCGGCTCCGCCTACCTCTATTACGTCGTACCCAAGGTCATCCTGTTTCGGCTCGAGCACAGCCGCCGCACGCTGGTCGAGAAGGTCGATTTCATCAGTGCGCCGGGGACGAGCCCGGACAATGTTTATCGTCCGGGCGGTCCCGTCGCGCTCATCACCAATCGCTGCCTGTTCACCTTCGACCGAAGGCGGCGGCGCTTCGCGCTTGCGACCGTGCATCCTGGGCATACGGTCGCCGAGGTCGCTGAGAACACTGGCTTCCGTTTCGACCAGCCGTCGCACGTGCCAGTGACGCCCGCGCCCTCCCCCGAGACGCTGCGCATCCTGCGGACCGCCGTCGCCCCGCAGCTCCTAGAAGTCTATCCGCGGTTCGCCGCGGAGGTCTTCGGGGTGAGAGAACGCACTTGAGGCATTTTCTACCGCGCGCTTTCGGCGTCATCATCCGTGCAAGCGGATGATCCAGTAATCATCGAGTCAGGCGGGCTGGCGCGACGGTGCCACATCGGATAGTCAGGTGTTCACTGGATGCCCGCTTTCGCGGGCATGACCATGTGGAGAGGCGGCAACGAGGGGAAATCCAAGTGCAACGAGTCGAAGTCGCAGTGATCGGCACCGGCTGGTGCGGCGGCATCCGCGCGGAGACGCTCTCGCGCTCGGCGCTGGTCGACAAGCTGCACATCTGCGAAATCCGCCCGGATCGCCTGGCCGAGGTCAAGGCGCTCACCTCGCCTGCCAGCGCGACGCTCGATTACCGCGACATCATCAAGAACCCGAACATTTCGGTGGTCTATATCTGCACCACGCCGGAGCAGAACCATTACCCGATCACGCGCGATTGCCTCAAAGGCGGCAAGCACGTGCTGCTGGAGAAGCCGATCGCGATCGAGCTGTGGGAGGCGGACGAGCTGATCACGCTCGCCAAGCGCGGCCGCCTCAAATTCACCATCGGCTATTCGCAGCGGTTCAACCCGAAATTCGCCTACGCCAAGAAGAAAATTACGGATGGCACATTGGGCAAAGTCGTCTCGGTGATGGTGAGCCGCCATCTGAGCCGCGGGCTCGGCACCAAAATCGCCAAGCGGGTGAAGCTCTCGCCGGTGGTGATGGAATCAACCCACGATCTCGATTTCGTGTTCTGGCTGCTTGAGCCGGCCAAGCCGGTGCGCGTCTATTCGCAGGGCGCCTACGGCTACATGCGGCCGGTCAACGGCTCCTACGACGTCATGTGGTCGATCGTCACCATGGACAACGGCACGCTGGTGACGATCGGCGGCGGCTGGAATCTGCCGCCGAGCTATCCCAATTTCTGCTCGACCTGGCTCGAGATCACCGGCACCGAGGGCGCGCTCATCCTCGATGACACCCATCGCGACGTGTGGCTCAATACCGTATCGGAAGGTACCCGTTTTCCCATGTCGACCATGCCGGGCGAGCAGGTCGACCACGTGTTCGCGGGGCAGATGGGCCCGGAAACCATCCACTTCCTGGAGGCGTGCATCATGGACCGGCCGGTGATGGTGACACCCGAAAGCGCACGCCTAGTGATGGAAACCTACACCGCCGCCGATCTTTCCGCCGAGCGCAACGAGCCGGTCGAGCTGCCGCTGTCGAACGCCGCGCTCTCGGCCGTTGCCGAAATGGTGGGGGGCAAGCGATGAGACGAAAGCCGAAAGGCATTGGACTCGCCATCGTCGGCGCCGGCCGGGTCGGACTCTTTCGCGGCGAGGTCGCAGCGCGCCATCCTGCCGTGCAATGGATCGGCATCGCCGAGAAGAACCATAACCGCGGCTTGTACGTCGCGGAGAAGATCGGCGCCGACTTCGTCACCCAGGATCACCGCGAGCTGCTCAAGCGCCCGGAGGTGACTTGCGCCATCATCGCCACCGACGAGCATCTCCACGTCGATCCGATCATGTCGGCGGTCGAGCGTGGCGTGCCGATGCTGATCGAGAAGCCGCTCGCCACCGATCTGGCGCAATCCGCCCGGGTGCTCAAGGCGATCAGCGACGCCAAGCTCGACGCGGTGGTGGGCTACACCCAGCGCTTCCGCCGCAAATGGCTCGCGGCCAAGGAGAAAGTGCGCACTGGCGCGCTCGGCGACGTGACGCTGGTTACCTCACGCGCCTTTATGAATCGGCTCGTCGCCGTCGACAATTATAAGCGCACCGACGACCCGAAGACGATCTCGCCGATGGTGATCTCCGGCACCCACGCGCTCGACATCGTGATGTGGTACATGGAGGCCAAGACCCCGGTCGAATGCTACGCGCGCTCGATCGACAAGGTGCTGGGGCCGGCGTACCAAGGGATCGACGCAACCGCCGGCATGATCATGTTCTCCGACAGCAGCCTTTATCACCTCAACATTTCCTGGGCGCTGCCGGTGACGTGGCCCGGCGCCGTCTACAGCCTCGAGGTCGGCATCAACGGCACCGATGGCGTGATGACGATCGACGACACCCATCGCGACATGGTGCTCGCGGTCTCGGCGCCGCAGAACGAAGGCTACGCGCCGGACGAGCGCCGGCTGGTCGATTTCATGGGCAGCTATCCGCCCGGCGATATGGCGCTCGGCGAGTTGCGCGGCCCGATGCGGGACGAAACCGAATCCTGGCTCAACCGGATTGCACTCGGCCTGCCGACGCAAGCGGCTACCGCTGCAGAAGCGCACAACCGGCTGATGTTGACCAAGGCGCTCGATCTGTCGGCCAAACGCAAGCAGCCGGTGAAGCTGCCGCTCGAGCCCGGCGAGGAGCGCGCGGCGGCATAATGCCAGGTTCGGTAATGGACGAGAGCTGGTCATGTTGTTCATGGTGATCGAGGAATTCCGGAACCAGGACGCCAAGTCCGTTTACCGGCGGTTCCGCGACAAGGGTCGGCGCACGCCTGACGGCGTGGAATTCGTGAACAGCTGGGTTGCAGCCGACCTCGGCCGTTGTTTCCAATTGATGGAATGCAGCGACGTCACTCTCTTTCAGCAGTGGGTCACCGAATGGTCCGACCTCATCGACTTCGAGATCGTTCCGGTCGTACCCGGCAAGGAGACGGCCGCCGCGCTGGCGGATCGACTCTAGATGGCAGCTCCGCAGCAATGAAAAAAGCGCTGCTCGTCCTGCTCATTTTCCTCGCGG
Source organism: Xanthobacteraceae bacterium (assembly GCA_045811545.1). GTDB lineage: Bacteria > Pseudomonadota > Alphaproteobacteria > Rhizobiales > Xanthobacteraceae > VAZQ01. The sequence continues at coordinate 3,418 of JBJMTU010000078.1, forward strand.
CCGCCGCGCCCGCGGCGGCGCAGCAGGACGACGTCGCCGCCTTCTTCCGCGGCAAGACGCTGCGGCTCATCGTCGGAGTCGGCGTCGGCTCCGGCTACGACATCAACGCGCGGCTCTTGGCGCGCCACATGGCCGGGCATATCCCCGGCCAACCGACCATCGTCGTGCAGAATCAGCCGGGCGCCGGCAGCCTCACCATGACCAACGCGCTCTATCACACCGGGCCGTTCGACGGCACGGTCATGGGGGCATCGTTCAACGGCATGCCGACGACCCCGCTGTTGCAGCCCACAGGGGCCCGCTTCGATCCGGTCAAGCTCAATTGGCTCGGCAGCACCAACCGCGAGACGCAGGTCATGTATATCTGGCACACCGCGCACGCCCAGGCGCTGGAGGATGCCCAGGGACGGGAAATCGTGATGGGCGCACAGGCGCCCGGCTCGACCCAGTTCGATTATCCCGTGCTCGCCAACAAGCTCTTCGGATTCAAGTTCAAGGTCGTGACCGGTTACGAGAGCACGCCGAAAATTCACCTCGCGATGGAGAGCGGCGAAGTGCACGGCACGATCGCCAATTGGTCGACGCTCAAGGCCATCAATAGCAATTGGATCACGGAGAAGAAAATTCGCATCCTCGCGCAATGGGCGCTGCAGAAGAGCCCCGAGCTCGGTGACGTTCCACTGTTCCTCGATCTTGCCAAGACCGAGGCCGATCGCGACGCGCTGCGGTTGATGCTGGCGCGCCTCGAATATGGCCGTCCATTCTTTCTGCCGCCCAATTTGCCGGCGGCGCGGGTCGAAGCGCTGCGGCGCGCGTTCGATGCCACGATGAAGGACCCGACCTATCTCGCCGAGGCCGAAAAGCTCAAGGTCGACGTCGACCCGCTCTCCGGCGAGCAAGTCGCGGCGCTGGTCGAGCAGGTCTCCCGCACGCCGGCCGATATCGTTGCCCGCGTCCGCGCGGCGATGGAGAACAAGTAAACCTAGACCGCCCGGGAGCCAGGAAACTGACTCCCATCATGTCCGCTTTCAGTTATAACCGTGCCCCCGCACAAATCTCCCGAATTCGGAACCCGAGATGGAAGCAAAGACCGTTGAACGCAGCGCACGCTATCAGCCGCGCTTGGAAGACGATCCGTTGGTGCGCGGCCTTGGACGCTATGCGGCGGACGCGCCTATGCCCAATCAGGCGCAAGCCTATTTCGTGCGTTCCCCACACGCCTTTGCTGACATCCGCTCGATCGACACCGCCGCAGCCAAGGCCACGCCTGGCGTCATCGGCGTCCTCACCGCCGCCGACATGGAAGGGATCGGCAACGTGTCGCAGCACCCGCCGCTTGCCGGCCGGAGCGGCCAGAAACTCATCGTTCCGCACCGCCCCGCGCTTGCCGGAAAGACCGTCCGCCACGTGGGCGAGCCGGTCGCCGTGGTGATTGCGGAGACGCTGACCGCCGCACAAGACGCGGCCGAGCTCGTGAGCGTTGATTACGAGGAGCGCACGCCGGTGGTCGACGTGCGCGACGCCGTGCGCGAGGGCGCGGCGCAAGTCTGGCCCGAGGCTCCCGGCAATGTCGCGGTGGACTGGCCCGGCTTGGCGCCGGATCCCGATGCAAATGCGAAGGAAGTCGATCGCATCATCGCATCCGCCAAGCACGTTGCCCGGGTGAGCGTCGTGCACCAAAGAATCATGGTGCAATCGATGGAGCCGCGCGGCGCGACCGCAAGCCACGATGCCGCCAACGACAACTTCTTTCTGCGCTGCTGCTCGCAAAGCGCGCGCGCATTGCGCGACGGGCTTGCGCCTATTCTCGGTGTTCCGCCGCAGCGTCTGCGGGTCGTCACCGAAGACGTCGGCGGCGCGTTCGGGCTCAAAACGGGGCCCTATCCGGAATACCTCGCGATCCTGGTCGCGGCGCGCAAGATCGGCCGGCCGGTGCATTGGATGTCGAACCGGGCGGAGGCATTCCTCAGCGACAATCACGCGCGCGATGCCTTCAGCGAGGTCGAGCTGGCGCTCGACGAGCGCGGCAAATTCTTGGCGCTTCGCGTGCGGCACCTCGGCAATATGGGCGCCTATATCGGCGCCGTCGGCGCCAATATCCAGACCGTCAATCTCACCCGCTGCCTGCCCGGCATGTACGACATCCCGCGCATCGATATGAGTACGCGCTGCGTATTAACGAACACGACGCCGACCGCGCCCTACCGCGGTGCCGGCCGTCCGGAGGCGAATTTCATGCTCGAGCGCGTCATCGATGAAGCGGCGCGCGTGACCGGCATCGACCCGGTGAAGCTGCGGCGGCGCAATTTCATCAAGCCTTCGGCGATGCCGTACAAGACGGCGGTCGGCACCACGATCGATAGCGGCGAGTTCGCGGCCGTGCTCGACAAGGCGCTGGCGCTTGCCGACTACGACGGCTTCAAGCAACGTCGGCGCGAAGCCGCCAAACGCGGCAAATATCGCGGGATCGGCCTCTCCTGCATGCTCGAGCATGCCGGCGGCGTCCCGCTCGAAGGCACATCGCTGACGTTTCCCGGCGGCGAGAGGCTCCTGCTCGGTCTCAACGTACAATCGACCGGACAAGGCCACGCCACGGTGTTCAACCCACTGCTGGCGGAGCGTCTCGGCATTAAGCCCGAGCAGATCGAGCATCGGAACGGCGACTCCGCCATGGAAATTGCGGGCTATGCCTCGGTCGGCTCGCGTTCTGCCATGACCGTAAGCCACGCCATGATCAAGACCATCGACGCGATGCTGGCGAAGGGGAAGACAATCGCGGCAACCCTGCTGGAGACCGCGGACTCCGACATCGAGTACCGCGACGGGCGCTTCAGCGTCGTTGGTACCGACCGCGCCATCTCGCTGTTCGATCTCGCGGCTCGCGCCAAGGAGATGAAAAAGCGCGGCGAGATCGCCGAAGATCTGGACACCAAGACGACTGCGGAGACGCCGCTCACCTTTCCCAACGGCTGCCACATCGCCGAGGTGGAGATCGATCAGACGACCGGTGCGCTTGCGCTCGTCGGCTATGCCGCGGTCGACGATTGCGGCAGGCCGCTCAATCCCATGATCGTCGAGGGTCAGACCCACGGCTCAATCGCGCAGGGACTCGGCCAGGCCATGATGGAGCAGGCGGTGTTCGATGTGTCGGGCGGTCAGCTCGTCACCGGCTCGTTCATGGACTACGCGATGCCCCGCGCCGACGATCTGCCGCTGTTCAAGGATGCAATCCACGCGGTGCCGGCGAAGACGAACCCGCTCGGCGTGAAGGGGGCGGGCGAAGCCGGCACCACCGCCGCCATCGCCACGCTGATGAATGCGATCGCCGACGCCATTCCCGGCGGGGCCGGCGCGCATCTCGACATGCCGGCAACGCCGGAGAAGATTTGGCAGGCGTGCCGGGAGGCGCAGCGGAAGTGAAGCGGAGTAGTCCCGCCGCCCTCATCCTGAGGAGCGCGCGTGACACTGGGCGTGGTTCACACACCG
>JBJMTU010000079.1:0-20439 GCA_045811545.1 Xanthobacteraceae bacterium
CTTCATGCGGCAACTCACCGCGATGGCGTGTTCGCGCGCCGCGCCGCCTGCAAACAGCTCCCGCCAATTGGCTTCCAGCCAGGCGAAGAAGGCGGCATCTCCGATCAGCCCGTATTTGACGATTTCGGCATAGCCGGCGCGGAATTGACGCAGCGGGAGCGTGTCGAGCAGTGCGGTATCGGCCACGACCAAGACCGGCTGATGGAAGGCGCCGATCAGATTCTTGCCATGCACGGAATCGATCGCGGTCTTGCCGCCGACTGAGGAGTCGACCTGTGCAAGAAGGGTGGTGGGAACCTGCACATAATCGAGACCGCGGCGGATCAGGGCGGCGGCAAGACCGGCGAGATCGCCGATGACGCCGCCACCGAGCGCTAGCACGACGTCGGCACGCTCGACGCGCGCAGAGATGAGCGCTTCACAAACCGTTGCGAGCATCGCGAAACTCTTCGAACCCTCACCCGGCGGCACCGTGACGGTGGTGGTGGCAATGCCAGAGGCGGCCAGAGCGTTCTCGGTCGCCGCCAGATGGTGACGCACAACCGTCTCGTCACTGACAATCGCGGCCTTGCACCCCGGCCGCAGCGCGACGAGCCTTTGGCCTAGCAAGGCGAGTTGGCCGCGCCCGATAATGATGTCGTAGCTGCGCTCGCCGAGCGCGACATTGACGAGGGTCGGATCGCTGGCGCGCAGCGGCGCGGTCATAGGCGATCTCCATGCGCAGAAGCGCTCGGTTGCGCGCAGGTGGCGCCGAGCCGGCCCGCGAGCGCGCTTACGATTTCGTCGACGATCTTGTCGTGCAATACGTCGCGCGACTGCACGGTGAGATCGGCCAACGCATAGACCGGATCGCGCTCTTGCATCAGCTTGCGCAGCGTTGCGGCGGGATCGTCGGTCTTGAGCAGAGGCCGATCATGGCGGCGCCTGATGCGTTTCAGCAGCACGTCGAACTCGGCTTTGAGCCAGACCGAGATGCCTTTGGCGGCGACGGCGGCGCGAGTCTCCGGATGCACGAACGCTCCACCGCCGGTCGCCAGCACCTGCGGCCCGCTCTCCAATAACCGAGCAATGACGCGCGCCTCTCCGGCACGAAATTCCGCCTCTCCGCGAATGGCGAAGATATCGGTGATGCTCATGCCGGCTGCCTTTTCGATCTCGGCGTCGGCATCGATGAAGGGGATGCCAAGGCGGAGCGCCACCCGACGGCCGATCGACGATTTGCCGGCGCCCATCATGCCCACGAGCACGATCGAGCGCCCTCCGAGAGCCGCCGTGACCCCGCCTTCCGGTCGCGCCGCAAAATCGTGTGTCGTACCGTGCGGCATGGTTCCTATTGCTCCGAGACCGATCGACGCCGCGAATTGGCGGCTTCCCTTCTAGCACAACAGGTCGCGGATGCTTTTGCTAACACACATGTCGGCGTTATTAACCATCCTGGCGGGGCGGTCGCGATGACGCTCGGCGCTGCGTCCTAGTTTCTCCATTGTTCCGTGCAAACTTGCCGTCCGAGGTCTCACCATGCCGAGTCTGCTCCGATTTCTCGCGCTGATCGGCGTCCTAGGGGGGCTCACCTATGGCGCCATGTTCATGCTCGCGACATGGTTTGATCCCAAGCCGCGCGAGATTACGGTCTCGATACCGCCAGATCGGTTCGCCAAGCAGCCGTGAGCCCAAATGGCCCCGAAGGCCAAAAATTCCGACCAGGCGTGGATCGAGCTGTTCCTCGATATGATTGCGGCCGAGCGCGGAGGCGCCAAGAACACGCTCGCCGCGTATGCCCGCGACCTCGCCGACTTCTCCGCAGAGCTGAGCAAAGCCGGAGGAACCATCGCCGGCGCCTCAACCGACGACCTACGCGGCTATCTCGGCTCGCTCGCCAGGCGCCGCTTCGCGGCATCATCGGTGGCGCGGCGGCTCTCCGCCATCCGCCAGCTCTATCGCTTCCTTTATGCGGAAGGACACCGTGCCGATGATCCGTCCGCGGTCATCGAAGGGCCGAAACGCAACCGTGCATTGCCCAAGGTGCTCAGCATCGCCGAGGTCGACCGTCTGCTGGCGCAGGCGCGGGCCGACATCGGCCAGGCGGAAGAGCCCGCGCCGAAGCGGCTTCGCGCCGCGCGCCTCGCTTGTCTCATTGAGGTGCTCTACGCGACCGGCTTGCGCGTCTCCGAACTCATCGCGCTGCCGATCTCAGCAGCCGAGCGCAATGCGCGCATGCTCACCGTTCTCGGCAAGGGTAACAAGGAACGTCTGGTGCCGCTCAACGAGGCAGCAAAGAAAGCCATGAGCGAGTACCTGGCGCTGCTATCGGCGAATGGCGTTCGGCAAACGAAATGGCTGTTCCCCTCCTTCGGACGAACCGGTCACCTGACTCGCCAGCACTTTGCCCGCGAACTCAAGACGCTCGCCGCTGCCGCGGGACTACGCCAGGTCAGTCCGCACGTGCTCCGCCACGCTTTCGCCAGCCATCTTCTGCACAACGGCGCCGATCTCCGGGTGGTGCAGACGCTTCTGGGGCATGCCGACATCTCGACGACACAAATCTACACCCATGTGCTCGAGGAGCGCCTCAAAAGCTTGGTCCGCGACCTGCACCCACTGGCGGACCAATGACACCGGACATGATTTAGCTTGACCGCCGCAAACGATGGAGTGGCCGTCATGGCAGCCAAGCATCTCTCCTCGATCTTGGTCGGCCTCATGTTCGCCGGCGCGTCGGCGTTCGCCCAGACACCCCAGGAGCGCGCTTGGTGCGAAGGTGAGGACGCGGTGACGGTCGATCAGCGTCTCGATGGTTGTTCCGCCGTCATCAAAGCGGCGCGAGACAAGGCTGACAAGCTCGCAGAGGCCTTCAACAATCGCGCCATCGGCTACCGCCTCAAAGGCGAGTACGACCGCGCCATCCAGGACTATAATCAGGCGATCAAGCTCAACGCAAAGTTCGCGGCGGCCTACAACAACCGCGGCGTCGCCTACGACAGGAAGGGCGAGTACGACCGCGCCATCGCCGACTACGACCAGGCGATCAAGCTCAAGCCTTCGGCCGAGGCTTACTTCAACCGCGGCAACGCGCATCTCGGCAAGAGCCACTACGATCACGCCATCGACGACTATAACCAGGCGATCAAACTCAAGGCGGACTTTGCCGCCGCATTCGACAACCGCTGCTGGGCGCGCGCGGTGGTCGGCATTCTCAAGCCGGCGCTCGCCGACTGCAACGAAGCGCTGCGCCTCTTTCCCAACAACGCCGAGACGCTCGATAGCCGCGCCTTCGTCTTTCTGAAGATGTCCAATTTCGATGCCGCTGTGTCCAATTACGATGCGGCGTTGCGAACCGACCCGAAGCTGGCCTTCGCACTTTACGGTCGCGGCTTGGCGCGAGTGAGAAACGGCGACTCCTCCGGCGAAGCCGACATGGCGGCGGCCAAGGCGCTTCAGGCCGACATTGCCGAGGAATATGCACGCTATGGCATGGCCGAGACGCGCTAGCGACACTCCGGCGCAGCGTGCCTGAGAGCGCCTCGATGCGCAGCTATCTCGACTTCGAAAAGCCGGTGGCGGAGCTCGAGGCCAAGGTGGCCGAGCTGCGCGCGCTCGAGACCAGTGACAGCGCGGCCGCGATCGGCGAGGAGATCGCGCGGCTAGAGGCCAAGGCGGCGCAGACGCTCAAGGATCTCTACGCGGAGCTCACGCCCTGGCAAAAGACCCAAGTCGCCCGCCATCCGGAGCGTCCCCATTGCCTCGATTATGTCAGCGCCCTCATCACCGACTTCGTTTCGCTGGCCGGCGACCGCAAGTTCGGTGATGACGTGGCGATCGTCGGCGGTTTCGGCCGCTTTCAAAGCGAGAGCATCTGCGTCATCGGGCATGAGAAAGGATCGTCGACCGAAGGCCGCCTCAAGCACAATTTCGGGATGGCGCGGCCGGAGGGCTACCGTAAGGCGGAGCGGCTGATGGAAATGGCCGACCGCTTCGGGATTCCGGTGCTGTCGCTGGTCGACACGGCCGGCGCATATCCTGGCATCGGCGCGGAGGAACGCGGCCAAGCTGAGGCCATTGCCCGCTCGACCGATGCCAGTCTCGAACTCGGCGTGCCGAACATCGCAATCATTATCGGCGAAGGCGGCTCGGGCGGCGCAATCGCCATTGCCTCGGCCAACCGCGTCCTGATGCTCGAACACGCGATCTACACCGTGATCTCGCCGGAGGGCGCGGCCTCGATCCTATGGCGCGACACATCCAAGGCGCAGGAGGCGGCAACCAATCTGAAAATGACCGCCGAGGATATGATGCGCTTCGGGGTCATCGATCAGATCGTTACCGAACCACCGGGAGGCGCCCATCGCGACCCGGCGGCGGCGATCGCCTCCACCGGGCAAGCCATCGCCCATGCCCTTGAGGAACTTGCCGGACTCGACCGAGAGACAGTTCGCCGCCAGCGTCGCGAGAAGTTCCTGGCCATCGGGCGCGCCTTGGGCTGAGACAACGCTCCCCGCCCTCCAAACGGCCGGTAAATGTTTGTTTTCCAAAGGAATCTCTAGAAAGGCAATTCTCAATTCTTGCCCTTATCTTACCCAAGTCTTGGCCTAGCTTGCCGGCGCCGTAGCGAAGGGTGGGACTTGGCCTTCGCCCGCGGCACGCTCGATCGGCGGTCCATCGTTGCGGACGACGATCAGGCAGGGGGAGGCTTGGGGAAGCCTAGCGGTCGGGGGAGCTTTCGGTTGACTCGTCGGCCTTTGGTGCGCGCGCTCTTGGCGTCAGCTGCAATTGCGGCGGCGTTGGCGCTTGCCGGTTGCAACACGGACAGCAGCACGTCCGCTGTCAACGGCCGCCACATGCAGCCACTGTCCGACCGGATGCTGGCCGACATCGAAAGCAAGAACATGGCGAAGGAATCGCCGATCCTGGTGCGGATATTCAAAGAGGAATCCGAACTCGAGGTCTGGAAAGAGGACAAGAGCGGACGCTTTGCCCTCCTGCACACGTATCCGATTTGCCGCTGGTCGGGCGAACTCGGTCCCAAGATCAAGCAGGGCGATCGGCAGGCGCCGGAAGGCTTCTACACCATCACTCCCGGCCTGATGAACCCGAACTCCAGCTATTATCTCGCCATCAATACCGGCTTCCCCAACGCTTACGATCGGGCGAACGGACGCACCGGCGCATTTCTCATGATCCACGGCGACTGCTCTTCCGCCGGTTGCTACGCCATGACCGACGAGCAGGTCGCGGAGATTTACTCGCTGGCGCGCGAATCGTTCTTCGGCGGCCAGAAGTCGTTTCAGATTCAGGCCTACCCGTTCAGGATGAACCCGCTCAACATGGCGCGGCATCGCAATTCGCCGCATATGGCATTCTGGAAAATGCTCAAGCAGGGCTATGACCACTTCGAGGTCACGCGTCTCGAGCCCAAGGTCGACGTGTGCGAGAAGCGCTACGTGTTCGATCCCGAATCCTCAGGCAAGTTCAGTGCGGCCGACCGCTGCCCCGCCTATAGAGTCCCCGAGGAGATCGCAACCGCGGTCAGCGAGAAGCAACGCCGCGACGACATTAGGACCGCCGAACTGATCAACCGCGGCACGCCAGCCGCGCCGGTCAAGATGGGCGTCGACGGCGGCATGAATGCAACGTTCTTGACCGCCGTAAAGAGCCACGGGGGTCCGGGCGCACCGATTCGCACCGCCGTGGGCACGATTCCGCCGCACGTCAACCCGCCGCGCGAGCCCGAGACCACGGCAGGAACGATGTTCAGCCTCGCCTCCACCGAATCAAGACCGGCCGCCATCGAATCAAAACCGGCCTCCGTGACGCGCTCGACCGTGCAGGTCGCCTCCGCGGCGCCAGCGAGCTCGGGCGGGATCGGCGGCTTTTTCGGCAATCTCTTCGGCTCGAAAGCCGAGGATCAGGGGGCAGCGTCTGCTTCCACCCAGCCGACACAGACGTCAAATTCGAAGCGCACCGGGGCAAAGCCCGGGCAAAGCGCGGCCCGGCCGAAGCCCGAGCCCCAGCCGGCCGAGACGAAGACCGTTAGTAACAGTGCGGCCAAAGCTTCCGCGCCGAAACAGGAACCCAGCGGCGAGCCGCAGCGAAATACAGCCAGCGCTACGGGCGTGCTCAGCGGTGCCGCGCCGACCGTCCCCTCCGGCGGTTTCGACAACCGCTTCGGCGCCTGGAACTAGGAAAGGATCAACGCCCGACGGCCGAGCAGACGAAGTCTCCGTCCCGCCCTCGTCCGCGCCTTGTCCTGCTCAAGCGAACCGCCCGTGACAGTGCTTGTACTTCTTGCCCGAGCCGCAGGGACAGGCCTCGTTGCGGCCAACCTTGCCCCAGCTTGAAGGATCTTTCGGATTGCGCTCAGGCGCCGCTGCTGCGGCCGCCGTGATCCCGTGGCGCGCGAGCGTCTCCGCGCCGGCCCGCGCCAGCGCGAGTTCGTCCTCGCCGGTCGAGGGATCGATCTTGTGCGCCTCCATATAGGGCAGGCTCGCCGGCTCCTCCTGCGGCGCCGCCCTGATCTCGACCCGCATCAGCTGCGATGTCACCGCCTCGCGCAGACTGGTGCTCATGGCCTCGAACAGGTTGAATGCTTCTGCCTTGTATTCGTTGAGCGGATCGCGCTGTCCGTAGCCGCGCAGGCCGATGACTTGGCGCAGATGCTCGAGCATGACCAGGTGCTCACGCCAGAGGTGGTCAAGCGTCTGCAGCAGGATCGACTTTTCGACGTAGCGCATCACGTCGGCGCCCCATTGCGCGACCTTCGCCGCCATGTGCTCGTCCGCGCGCCGCTCGATGCGGGAGAGAAGCTCCTCGTCGGCGATACCCTCCTCTTTCGCCCATTCGTCGACCGGCAGGTCGAGGTCGAGGATGCGCTTGAGCTCGTCCCTCAAGCCCTTGGTATCCCACTGCTCGGGATAGGCGTTTTCCGGAACGTGCTTGCCGACCAGGTCGTCTACGGCCGCATGGCGCATATCGGCCACGACCTCGTTGACGGCCTCGTCGCGCATCCATTCGACCCGCTGCTCGAAGATCACCTTGCGCTGGTCATTCATGACATTGTCGTACTTGAGCAGGTTCTTGCGGATGTCGAAGTTGCGCGCCTCCACCTTCTGCTGCGCCTTCTCGAGCGCCTTGTTGATCCAGGAATGGACGATCGCCTCGTTTTCTTTCAATCCCAGGCGCTGCAGCATCGTGTCGAGCTTGTCAGTCCCGAAGATCCGCATCAGATCGTCTTCCAGCGACAGGAAGAACTTGGAATGTCCGGGATCCCCCTGTCGGCCGGAGCGGCCACGCAGCTGGTTATCGATCCGCCGGCTCTCGTGGCGTTCGGTGCCAAGCACGTAAAGCCCGCCGGCCGCGAGCGCCTTTTCCTTGAGCCGCGCCACCTGGCCACGGATTTCCTCCGCCCGCCGCGCATGCTCGCCATCCTCCTGGCTCACGTCCTTGAGCTCCTGGCGAATGCGCATGTCGGCGTTGCCGCCAAGTTGGATATCGGTGCCGCGCCCCGCCATATTGGTGGCGATCGTGATCGCGCCGGGCACTCCAGCTTGGGCGATGATGTAGGCCTCCTGCTCGTGGTAGCGCGCGTTGAGGATGGCGAACACCTTGGCCTTGGAAGCTCCGTCATCGCCCGAATAGAGCGCCGCAAAGGCGTTCGGATCGGAGAAGTCGTGCTGCTCCCAGCCGCGCTGGCGCAGCATCTCGGCCAATTGCTCCGACTTCTCGATCGACGTTGTGCCCACCAGCACCGGCTGCCCCCGCGCCTTGCAGTCGTCGATCAACGTAAGGATCGCGCGATACTTTTCCGCAGCCGTCCGATAGACCTCGTCGTCCTCGTCGACGCGAATCATCGGCATGTTGGTCGGCACTTCGAGCACTTCCAGATTGTAGATGTCGATGAATTCGTCGGCCTCGGTCATGGCGGTGCCCGTCATGCCGGCGAGCTTTTCGTACATGCGGAAATAGTTCTGGAACGTAATCGAGGCGAGCGTCTGATTTTCCGGCTGAACAGGCTGACGCTCCTTCGCCTCCAAGGCCTGGTGCAGCCCTTCCGAATAGCGCCGCCCCGGCATCATCCGCCCGGTGAACTCGTCGATAATCACGATCTCGCCGTTGCGTACGATGTAGTCCTTGTCGCGATGGAACAGCTTATGCGCCTTCAGGGCCTGGTTCACATGGTGAACGGTGGAGACGTTTTCTACGTCATAAAGCGAGTGACCCTTGAGCAGACCGTCGCCGCGCAGCATCTGCTCCATCTTCTCCATGCCGACTTCGGTCAGCGTTACCGTGCGCTGCTTCTCGTCGACCTCGTAGTCCGCCTTCTCGAGCTTGGGGATATAGGCGTCGATCGTGTTGTAGAACTCCGAACGGTCGTCCAGCGGACCGGAGATGATCAGCGGAGTCCGCGCTTCATCGACCAGAATCGAGTCGACCTCGTCCACGATGGCGTAAATGTGCCCACGCTGGACCATGTCCTCGAGCCGATACTTCATGTTGTCGCGCAGATAATCGAAGCCGAGCTCGTTGTTGGTGCCGTAGGTGACGTCGGCGTCGTAGGCGACCTTGCGCTGCTCGTCGTCGAGCCCGTGCACGATCACCCCGACCTTCAGCCCGAGGAAGTTGTAGATCTGCCCCATCCATTCGGCGTCGCGCTTGGCCAGATAGTCGTTCACCGTCACGACGTGCACACCGCGCCCGGCGAGCGCGTTGAGGTAGACCGGCAGCGTCGCCACCAGCGTCTTGCCTTCACCGGTCTTCATTTCCGAGATCCGCCCCTCGTGCAGGATCATGCCGCCGATGAGCTGGACGTCGAAGTGCCGTTGCCCGAGCGTGCGCTTGGCCGCCTCGCGGCAGGTGGCGAATGCCTCGACCAGAATGTCATCGAGGCCCGCTCCCTCCGCCACCTGCTGCTTGAACGCGTCCGTGCGTGCACGCAGCGCCTCATCCGACAGCTGCTCGAGCTCCCGCTCCAGCGCGTTGATCGCGGCAACCCGCGGAAGATAACCTTTGACCCGCCGTTCGTTCGAAGAACCGAACAGCTTGCGGGCAATCGCGCCGATCATGCAGTAGGTCCTTCGGGTCCTCTAGGATATCGATGCCAAACCTTACCAAATCCGATGGGGAGGAACGCGGAAAGTCTGCCGCAACAGTGCCCGCCTGCGCGCACCCATGGCCGTGGAATGCGGGAAAAATGCCGCACTTTTCGATCGTCTTTCATGCAAACGGCGGCGGCTGCGCTCGGATCGGCCAATTTTGTCGACAGATAGGAGGGGGTCACACCCTTGTCAATCGGCCGTCAAGGCGCTCACGTTCTCGTCACAATGTCGCTGGGCGATTGCCAACCAGCGTCCTTTTACCTAACTGTCCGGCGCGCCTGACGGCCGCCTGATCCAGGATCACCCCATGACCTCCCACAACCTGCTGCCCAATTCCCCGCCGCACAACCGGCGGATCGGGTACGCCGCCATCGCGGCAGTACTGTTCACCGTGCTGGCCGCATCAGGCTGCTCGAAGGACTCATCGTCGGAAGCACCCGCCTCCGCCTCCGCTTCCGATCCGGTCGTCGCGCGCGTCAATGGCGTCGACATCAGGCAAAGCGATCTTGCGCTCGCCGAAGAGGACGTGGGCGCCGACATGCAGGCGGTCTCGCCAGAGGCCAAACGCGAACATCTGATCTCCTACCTCGCCGATATCATCATGGTGACGCAAGCGGCCGACAAGACGAACCTCGCGGACAATCCCGATTTCAAGCGGCGGCTGGCGTTCCTGCGCAACAAATTGCTGATGGGATACGAGTTGCAGCAGCAGGCCAAGACGGCGCTCACCGACGAAGCGTTGCACCAGACCTACGACGAGGCGGTGAAATCCATGGCTGGGCAGGAGGAGGTGCGCGCCCGCCATATCCTGGTCCAGGGCGAAGACGAAGCGAAGGCCATTCTCGAGCAGCTCAAGAAGGGGGCCGATTTTGCAACACTGGCCAAGGAAAAGTCTAAGGACCCTGGCGCCGCCGAGGGCGGCGATCTCGGCTATTTCACTAAGGATCAGATGGTGCCTGAATTCGCCGATGTCGCCTTCAAGATGTATCCGGGACAGCTTTCGAACCCGGTGAAGACGCAATTCGGGTGGCACGTCATCAAGCTCGAGGACAAGCGCACCAAGCAGCCGCCGGAATTCGAGAAGGTGAAGGATCAGATCGAGGCCTATTTGGCGCGCAAGGCGCAAACCGATTTCATCGCCAAGCTGCGACAAAACGCCAAGGTGGAGCGCCTCGACAAGGCAGCCGAGCAGAAGAAGAACTGACCGTATCGCTCATTCGTAATTGCCGGCTGCCATTCCTGCGCGAGCGGGGTCTATATTACGGCGCGGGTCGCTGCGCCGTGCAGTGGCGACGATTAGACGGACCCATCGATCCGATACATCGATAGGCTAGCCGGTCCGGCCGCGAGAACTTGCTATGGCCATCTCACCGCTTGCTCCCGCGCAATTTCCGCAGATGCCGCCGGTGGCTGGCGTGAAGCTGGCGACGGCTGCTGCCGGCATCCGCTATCCCGGGCGCACCGACGTGCTGCTGGCGCTCTTCGATGAGGGCACGACCGTCGCCGGCGTTTTCACGCGCTCGAAATGTCCCTCCGCACCGGTCGATTGGTGCCGCGCGCACCTCAAGGCCGGTGTGGCGAACGCACTCGTCGTCAATTCAGGCAATGCCAATGCCTTTACCGGCAAGTCCGGGCGCACGGCGACCAAACTAACCGCCGAGATCGCCGCTAGAGCCGCAGGCTGCAAGCCCGCGCAGGTGTTTCTGGCGTCCACCGGCGTGATCGGCGAGCCGCTCGACGCGACGAAATTTGAGACCGTCATGGATCGACTGGTCGCGAGCGCGGCACCCGATGCCTGGCAGGAGACGGCGAAGGCCATCATGACGACCGACACGTTTCCCAAGGGCGCCGCCGCCATAGCGCGGATCGGCGCGGTACCGGTCACCATTTGCGGCTTCGCCAAGGGCGCCGGCATGATCGCGCCGGACATGGCCACCATGCTGTCCTTCGTCTTCACCGACGCGCCGATCTCGCCGCGCGTGCTGCAACGCCTGCTCGAGCAGGGCGTCGCCGACAGTTTCAACGCGGTGACGATCGACGGAGATACCTCGACCTCCGACACGCTGCTGGCATTCGCGACCGGTACGGCCGCCGCACGCGGCGCGCCGCGGATCGCAAACGTCTCGGACCCGCGCTTGCCGGCCTTCCGCAAGGCGTTCGATGCCGTGCTCGCCAACCTCGCCGAGCAAGTGGCCCGCGACGGCGAAGGCGCGCGCAAGCTGGTCGAAATCATCGTCGAGGGCGCGGTATCAAAGCCATCGGCGCGAAAAATCGCGCTGTCGATTGCCAATTCCCCGCTGGTCAAGACCGCCATTGCCGGAGAGGACGCCAATTGGGGCCGCGTGGTCATGGCAGTCGGCAAAGCCGGCGAACCCGCCGACCGCGATCGGCTTTCGATCTGGTTCGGCGGCATCCGCGTCGCCCATCGGGGTGAGCGCGATTCGGCCTATGACGAGGCCGCGGTCTCGGCGGCAATGAAGAAACCGGAGATTACGGTCAAAGTCGCGCTTGGGCTCGGTCGCGGCCGCGACCGGGTGCTGACCTGCGACCTCACCAAAGAGTATGTCGCTATCAACGGCGATTATCGCTCCTGAGGTGATCAGCGCGCGAAGGTCTGCAGCTCGTGACCGTGAAACTCGTCCTCGTCGCCGCATGCGCCCTTGTGGATACGGACGCGCGCGTGTTGATCGCACAACGCCCGGCGGGGTGCCCGATGGCGGGCTTGTGGGAATTCCCCGGCGGCAAGGTCGAGGCCGGCGAGCGGCCGGAGAACACTTTGATACGCGAGCTCAAGGAGGAACTGGGGATCATCGTCGACGAGGCGTGCCTCGCCCCGCTCACCTTCGCCAGCCACAGCTATGCGGATTTTCATCTGCTGATGCCGCTCTATGTCTGCCGGCGTTGGCAAGGAACGGTAACGGCGCTGGAGGGCCAGACGTTGGCGTGGGTGCGCCCAAACCGGTTGCGGGAGTACCCGATGCCGCCGGCAGACGAGCCGCTGATATCTCATCTGATGACGCTGTTGTGAGCAAGAAAGGGCAAGGAGAATACCGGCGGCGGCGGCTGACTTATCCTGACTAGCGATTACCGTCGCGTGGCAGCCTGGTTTCCTTGGTCCCGAGCGCATCGGCCAAGCGCCGGCGCGCCGAGCCGGGCGCGAGCGGCTTCTGCTGGCTCGCATGTGGCGCCCAACCGGAAAGCCAGATGATCTCGAACGTCGCCCGGATGCGGCCATCGCGGTCGGCAAAACGCTCGGCGTAGACCTCCGACATCCGCGTCAACGTCGCACGCTTGAGCGGCCGCCGGCTACGCTCGATGAGGGCGTTCGTCGCGCCCATGCGGCGCAGGTCGTGCATCAACGAGATTGGCGAGTCGTAGCGCGCCGTGAGCCGATCGACGTCCGTCACCGGCAGCGCGAAGCCCGCGCGTTGAAGCAGCGCACCCGTGTCGCGCACGTCCGGGAAAGGAGCGACGCGCGGCGAGATGCCATCCTCGATCTCGGCCTCCGCGACGGCGAAGGCTTGGCGCAACTCCGTGAGCGTTTCGCCGCCGGCCAGCGCCGCAAGGAACAGGCCATCGGGCCTGAGCGCGCGGCGGATCTGGATGAGCGTGCCGGGCAGATCGTTGACGAACTGCAGTGCAAGCGCCGACACGACAAGATCGAGCGAGGCGTCCCGCAACGGTAATGCCTCCTCGTCGGCTGCGATGCAGAGCTGCGGTTCGGGTTTCCTCCGACTGTCGGACAGATGCCTGAAGGCCGCGGTGCCGGCCAACGCATCGGCGGCGATGATGGTGCCCACCTTCCCGCTTGCCGCGAGCACGCGTCGCACAGCATCGGTCGGTGTGCCGAGGTCGAGCGCGCATTCGAAGCGGCGAAGCACCGCGGCCAACCGATCGCACAGATCTTCTGCCACGCGATCGATCAGAAAAGACGACGGACCCAACGCCGCCGCGCGTGCCCGGTGCGCGCGATGGCACTTGCGGTCGAAGATGACGGGTTGCGACGAAACCATCGCTTTGCCTTACCATGCGTAGCGCCCAGAAACGACGTGTGCGATGCGTGCCGGCCGCCGCGCAATCTGCCCACGGTGCCGTTGAGGTTGCCAACGGGTGGCGTTAGCGTAACCGCCATGCACGGGGACATCGTGCCGGCCAAGCGCTTTGCCCGGCTCAGCGCCCTAATGCGGGCGAGCTTCGGGCTCGTCGTCGACGTCGCGTTGCCGCAGCTGTGCCCGAGCTGCCGTCAGCCGGTCGAGGGCGCCGGCCTGTGCCCGGTCTGCTGGTCCAAGCTCTCGTTCATCGCGCCGCCCTATTGCGAGCGGCTGGGCATTCCGTTCCCCTTCGACGCCGGCCCCGGCCTGTTGTCGATGGAGGCGATTGCCGATCCGCCCGCATATCACCGGGCTCGCGCGGCAGTGCGCTACGACGAGGTCGCGCGCAAGCTCGTCCATGCCCTGAAATACGGCGACCGGCTCGACCTCGCGCCGACCATGGGGCGATGGATGGCACGGGCCGGCCGCGAGTTGCTCGCCGACGCCGATGCGCTGGTTCCGGTGCCGCTGCATTGGCGGCGGCAATGGTTGCGCCGGTTCAACCAATCCGCCTTGTTGGCCCACATCATCGCAAACTCCAGCGGCCGGCTCGTCACGCATGGCGCGCTCAAGCGCGTCAAGCCGACGCCCCAGCAAGTCGGGCTCGACAAAGCAGGGCGAGCGCAAAACGTGCAGGGCGCCTTTCGCGTGCCGGCCTCCGGCAAGGCCGAGGTGGCGGGGCGCAAGCTCCTGCTGGTCGACGACGTGCTCACCTCGGGCGCGACCGTCGATGCCTGCGCGCGGGCATTGTTACGGGCGGGCGCCGCCTCGGTCGACGTGCTGGTATTCGCCCGGGTTGTGGCGGGGGGCCGCGCTCCCATATAAAGCGATCGGTAAGACTTAAACAGTCATGATCGAGATCTATACTACCCGCTATTGCCCCTATTGCCATGCCGCCAAGCGGTTGTTGTCGCGCAAGGGCGTCGAGTTCACGGAGATCGATGTGAGCGGGGATGCGAAGCGGCGAAGCGAGATGGTGGCGCGCGCAAATGGGCGGATGACCGTGCCCCAGATTTTCATCGGCTCGACCCATGTGGGCGGCTATGATGATCTCTCCGCGCTCGACCGGGCCGGCAAGCTCGATCCGCTGCTCGGCCGGAACACGGCGCTCGCGAGCGGCGATAACAGGCCTCGGACATGAGCAAGGCTGCGACCTTCACCGCGGGCCTCGTCCAGATGCGCTCGGGCCTGTCGCCGCACGCCAATCTCGATGCCGCAGTGCGGCTGATCGAGGAGGCCAAAAGCGCCGGCGCCGACTACGTGCTCACCCCCGAAATGACCAACATTTTGGAGATCAAGCGTGAGCGGCTGTTCGCGGCGATCGCGCCGGAGGAGAGCGATGCCACGCTCGCCGCGTTCCGCGGGCTTGCCCGCAAGCTCGGCATTTTCCTTCACGTCGGCTCACTGGCGATCAAGCTGTCGTCCGAAAGAGCGGCGAACCGCTCCTTTCTGATCGATCCCAACGGCGACATCATCGCGCGCTATGACAAGATCCACATGTTCGACGTCGAGCTCGGTGAGGGCGAAAGTTATCGCGAGTCGTATAGCTACCGCCCGGGCGAAATCGGCGTCGCTGCCGATTTGCCGTGGGGACGGCTCGGTCTCACGGTCTGCTATGATCTTCGCTTCCCCGCCCTTTACCGCGCGCTTGCGGAGGCCGGATGTTCGTTTCTCACCATCCCCTCGGCGTTCACGAGACAAACCGGCGAAGCTCATTGGCATGTGCTGTGCCGCGCGCGGGCGATCGAGAACGGCGCCTTCGTGCTCGCAGCCGCGCAAGGCGGCAAGCACGAGAACAGGCGCGAAACCTTCGGGCATTCGCTCGTCGTCGACCCTTGGGGGCGCGTTCTGGCCGAGGGCGGCACGGACCCGGGCGTGATCGTGGCGGTGATCGATCCTGCCGCCGTGACGGCCGCGCGCGCGAAAATCCCCTCTCTCCAACATGGCCGCCGGTTCGAGATCATCGAACCGATGGCGGAGCCCGCTCATCTGCACGCCGTGCGAGGCCTCCCATGATCCGTTATGCGCTGACGTGCGACAAAGGGCACACATTCGAAAGCTGGTTCCAGAGCTCGGCCGCCTACGACAAGCAGATCAAGGCCGCGCTGATCACTTGTCCGGTTTGCGACTCCTCCAAGGTGGAAAAGACGATCATGGCGCCCGGGGTGGTGGGAGCGAAGAAGCGCAGCGATGCGCAGCTGCCGAATCCGCCCGCTTCTCCCCCGCCAGCAGCGGATGCCCCGTCACCGGTCGCGATGATGTCGCCGCCGGAGCGCGAGTTTCGCAAGAAGCTGAAGGAATTGCGCGACCACCTGACAAAAAACGCCGACTATGTCGGGCAGAAATTTCCCGAAGAGGCGCGCAAGATGCATTACGGCGAGTTCGAGCTCCTCTCGATCTACGGCGAGGCCACTCCCGACCAGGCCAAAGAGCTGAACGAGGAGGGCATCGAATTCCACCCGCTGCCCGTGCTGCCCGACGAGCGCAACTAGGTTCTCCGCGGTCAGTGGCGCCGGCGACAGTCCTGAGTTCCGATGTAGAGCCGCGCGCATCACCGCATGGCACCACCCGCTGCGGATCGTCAATGCGCCCACAACAAAAGCGCTACTCCGACCACGATGAGCACAATGCCCCCGGCTTCGCGGGCCGTCATCGCTTGTTTGAACACGAAGCGTGAAATCGCCTGCGCGAACAGCACTTCCACCAGCGCCAGCGTGCGCACGCTGGCGGCGGTGGCGAGCGCGAAAGCGAGGAACCAGAATTGCGAGGCGAGCGCGCCCATGAACCCTGCGAACAGCGACGGCCGCCAGGCGCGCACAATGCCGGCAAGCACCTGCGGATCGCGCAGTCGCAGGTAAAGCGACAGCAATATTGATTGCAGCATGAGGCCGGCCACCAGCGTGAGCGTCGCGTCCAAGACATAGCTCGGCCCACCGAGGCGCAGGATCGCGCCGCGATAGCCGACCGCGGAAAGCGCGAACATGGCGCCGGCGGCAAGTCCGAGCAGCGTCGCTGTCAAGCTCGATGGCGTTCCCGGCTTGACCGCCATCATGACCACACCGACGGTAGCAGTGACGATCGCCGCCGCCATCGCGGGCGTCACCGCGTCGCCGAGAAAAATGAGACCGAACAGCGCAACCTGCACCGGCTCCGTTTTGATGTAGGCATAGATCACCACAAAGGAGCGGTCGTTCATGGCGGCAAGCATCAACGCGGTCGCGCCGATTTGCGTCAGAGCCCCCAGCACCACCCACGGCCAAAAAGCTGCTGGCGGTCGCGGCAGCCCATGCCCCAGCGCGATCATCACGGCGGCGAGGAAGACAAGGGCGAATGGAAAGCCAAACAGAAAGCGCACGTGGGTCGCGCCCACGGTGCCGAGCTTGGCGGTGAGCTCGCGCTGCGTGGCGTTGCGTACGGTTTGCGCGGCCGCGGCGATAACGGTGAAGACGGCCCAAAGCCACGCGGGATCGAGCATCGGACGTTCGTCGGACAATCCTAGGAGGGGGCGCGTGCTGCGACTACCATGTAGTTCACGTCCATGTCGGTCGACAGCTGCCAGCGGTCGGCGAGCAGATTGTAGATCACCCCGGTCTCATCGATGACGCGCAGCCCATGGCGCTCGAGCGCCGCCTCGAGTTCGTTCGGCGTCACGAACTTATCCCATTGGTGAGTGCCGCGCGGCAACCAGCGCAGCACGTATTCGGCGCCGACGATCGCCAAAGCGAAACTCTTGAGGGTGCGGTTGAGCGTCGCCGTGATCATGGCCCCGCCGGGCCTGACCATCTCCGCGCAACGGCCGATGAAGAGGCCAAGATCCGCGACATGCTCGACGACTTCCATGGCAAGCACGAGGTCGAAGCGCTCGCCTTCGTCCGCCAGCGCTTCGGCGGTGGTCACGCGGTAGTCCACCACTATGCCGGCCTCGCTCGCATGCAGCTTCGCCGCCTCGATATTCGTCTGCGAGGGGTCCGCTCCCACGACCTCGGCGCCGAGGCGCGCCAACGGCTCACTCAGGATGCCGCCGCCACAACCGATGTCGAGCACGCGCAGGCCCGCGAGCGCGTCGAGCCGCCGCTCGTCGCGCTCGAAATGCCGACACGCGGACTGTTTGATGAAAGCGAGCCGCACCGGGTTGAACCTGTGCAGCATGGCCATCTTGCCACGCGGATCCCACCATTCGGCGGCGTAGGCCGAAAACCGCGCCACCTCCGCCGCGTCGACGGTTGAACCGGGTTCGGCCTTGATCCTGCTGGCCATCGATCTTCTCCAAAGCCGCGGTTGCGGCCATGCGGCCTCCCCCGGTATGTATACGCGCCTTTTCGCGTGAGGGCTTGCCGCAAGGCGGAGCGCGCCTCGAGTCACGCCGGAGATCCCGCGAGCCCGTCATGGCCCCCCTGGTTATGAAATTTGGCGGCACCTCGGTTGCCGATATCGAGCACATCCGCAATGTCGCTCAGCACGTCAAGCGCGAGGTCGACGCCGGCCACGAGGTGGCGGTCGTCGTCTCGGCCATGGCCGGGACAACGGACCGCCTGGTGGGGTGGTGCCGCGAGGCCGCGGCCTTGCACGACGCGCGCGAATACGATGCCGTGGTGTCCTCAGGCGAGCAGGTGACCGCCGGCCTGTTGGCAATCGTGCTGGAGGGAATGGGGGTCAACGCCCGGTCGTGGCAGGGCTGGCAGCTGCCGATCCTGACCTCCAATGCTCATGCCGCGGCGCGCATCCTCGACGCCAACGGCGCCGAACTTGTCAAACGCTTCAAGGAGCGCCACGAGGTGGCCGTGCTCGCCGGTTTCCAGGGCGTGCACAAGGAAACGGGCCGCATCACGACGCTGGGGCGCGGCGGGTCGGATACCTCCGCGGTCGCCATAGCGGCGGCCATTGCAGCCGAGCGCTGCGACATCTACACCGACGTCGATGGCGTCTACACCAGTGATCCTCGCGTCGTGCCGCACGCGCAACGGCTGGACCGGATCGCCTACGAGGAGATGTTGGAGCTGGCCTCGCTCGGCGCCAAGGTCTTGCAGGTGCGCTCGGTCGAGCTTGGAATGGTGCATAACGTGCGCATCTTCGTGCGTTCGAGCTTCGAAAAGCCCGAGGACATCGACCCGCACGACACGCCGCCCGGAACGCTCATTTGCGGCGAGGAGGAGATCGTGGAACAGCAGGTCGTCACCGGCATCGCCTTCTCCAAGGACGAGGCCCAGATTTCGATCCGTCGCGTGCAAGACAAGCCCGGCATCGCCGCCGCTATTTTCGGTCCGCTCGCCGACGCCAACATCAACGTCGACATGATTGTGCAGAACGTCTCGGCCGACGGCGCGACGACGGACATAACATTCACCGTCCCCGCGTCCGACTACCAGCGCGCGACCGAGACGCTGATCAAGGCAAAGGGTTACGTCGGCTACGAACGGCTCGACGGCGCAAACGACGTTGCCAAGATCTCGGTGATCGGCATCGGCATGCGCAGCCATGCCGGCGTCGCCGCCAAGGCGTTCAAGGCGCTGGCGGAAAAGGGCATCAACATCCGCGCCATCACCACCTCGGAAATCAAGTTTTCGCTGCTGATTGACGCCAATTACACCGAGCTCGCGGTGCGCACGCTGCACAGCCTTTACGAACTGGACAAATGATACGCTCCGGTCGTCGATGCGCTGCAGCACGTGCGCGAGCGCTCCGGCTGCGGACCTGACGCATGGCCAAGCCGACCATCTCTTATGCCCAACGGTTCGAGGACCTCTACCTGATGCGCTGCTTCGGCGGCCGCAGCGATGGCTTCTATATCGATATCGGATCGGGGCACCCGGTTTACGACAACGCCTCGTTCGCGTTCTATCTCGAGGGTTGGCACGGGGTTACGGTCGAGCCCAATTCCAAGCTCGCGCGTCTGAGCACAGCGATCCGACCGCGCGATCGACACGTCGAGGCTCTCATCGGCGCAACCGGCGGCGAGGCCATGTTTTATCTGGTCGAGGATTTTCACGGCCTCTCGACCATGATCGAAGCCCACGCTCGCGCGGCGCACCAGCAATTCGGAAAATCCTCGCACGCCGTGGCGATGCCGGTCATGACGTTGCAGGAGCTTTGCCGGCAGCACGCGCCGCCAGTGTTCGAATTCCTCAAAGTCGACGTGGAAGGCGCCGAGCAGGAGGTGCTGCTCAACGGCGATTGGCAGAGCTTTCGGCCGAAGGTGGTCGTGGTGGAGGCGCTTGCACCCTACACGCTCGCGCCGGCCTGGCCGGCATGGGAACCGTTTCTCGCCAAACACGGCTATCGCTATGTCTGGTTCGACAGCCTCAACCGTTATTACATCGCCGAGGAAGCAAACGAGCTCGCGCGCTGTCTCGAGACGGCGCCGTGCGCGTTCGAGGAGGCCTTTCAGTTCAGAACCGTCAAACCCGCCCTCGTCGACGCTCGGCATCCCGACCACCGCTTGGCCAAGCTGTTGGCCGGCAGCGACATGACCCACCTGCCCCTGCTCGGGCGCGACCTCCTCCTCGAACGTGTGACCGCCGATATCGGCTGCGCCGCGCTCGAACAAGCAGCCGGAGCGGACGCCATCGCCGAGGCGACGGAACGGGTATTCGGGCCGCAGGGACGACTCTCGGGCAAGGGCCTCAAGCTTCCGCCCGTGCCGAGGTTGCGCGAAGTTTACGCCGCTCTTCTCGACAGCGACGAATTCCGCGCTGCCTGCGGTCGTATTTCCGCAAGCTATGCCTGGTAAGACGCCTTTCGCTTGCCCGGCCCTCCCCGCATTGGCTATACGGCGTGATGGATTGTAGCCGCTGCGGGCGCCCGGACCCGGCGGCTACTGTTTCCTGACTTGGTCGAGCCGAGGGGCGCACACCTCGGCCGGATGAGCTGAACCGAGGATACGCCATGCGTGGCGCGCTCGGCGGTCCGCGCGTGCTGTTGCGTCGGCTTCGCGAGGTGATGGCGGAGCCGGTCAGCGCGCAGGAGCGCCTCGACAAGATCGTGGTGCTGATCGCCGCCAACATGGTGGCGGAGGTTTGCTCCGTCTACGTGCTGCGGGTCGACGGCACGCTCGAGCTCTATGCCACCGAAGGCCTGAACAAAGCGGCGGTGCACCAGACGGTACTGCGCTCCGACGAAGGCTTGGTCGGCCTGGTCGCCAGCGAAGCGAATCCGGTCAACCTCTCGGAGGCGCAGAACCATCCCGCGTTCTCCTACCGGATCGAAACCGGCGAAGAGATCTATCACTCGTTCCTCGGGGTGCCGGTCCTGCGCGCCGGCAA
>JBJMTU010000080.1:0-16941 GCA_045811545.1 Xanthobacteraceae bacterium
AGGTGGATCGACGCGGCTTGACAGCTGGCCTCGCATGAGCCCTTTCCGAAAAGAATATGTCGGCGTGATCGCGGCAATCGTGTCGAGCGCGCTCGGCGGAATGGCGGGCGGCGCCACCCGGTTTGCGATCGGCGGCTCTGATCCGGTCACGCTCGGGGTGTTCCGATTTGGTGTTGGGTTTCTGCTGTTACTGCCGATCGCGCTTGCATTCCGGATCAAATGGCCGCGCGGCCGCGATTGGCTCGGCGTCGCCGCGCTTGGCGTCATGTATTTCGCGCTGTTCATCGTGCTGTTCAATCTGGCATTTCGCTACACGACCGCGGCACGGGGCTCGCTTGCGCTCTCGACTTTGCCGCTGATGACCATGCTCGTCGGCGCCGCGTTTGGAATTGAAGCGCTCGATCGCCGCAAAAGCGTCGGCGTGATCATCGCCATGACGGGGGCTGCGCTCGCGCTCGTCACCGGTCTTGCGGACGCGCCTCCGGCGGCCTGGCGCGGCGACCTGATCATGATCGCTGCCACACTGGTGATGGCGCTTTATAACGTGTGGTCGCGCCCGTTCATCATTCGGTCGAGCCCGTTGGCGTATGTCACCGCTGGCATGGGGTTTGGCTCGGCTTGCCTCGTGGCGATTGCCGCTGTGAACCACGGCTATGCGACCGTTAGCAGCTTTGATGGTCCGCAATGGATGGCGGTAATTTACCTGGGCGTGTTCGGTGGCGCCGCCGCCTTTTTCCTTTGGGTGTTCGCGCTCGAGCGCACGACGCCGACGCGGACCGCTATCACGATGACGATCAATCCGGTGTTCGCCTCGGCCGTGGGCGCGCTCACATTGGGCGAACCGATCGGGATCAATCTCATTGTCGGTCTGCTCGCCGTGTTCGCCGGAATTTGGATCGCCACGAGCGAGTCTCCGGCCAAGAAGCGTGGTAGTCTTCCGGTTTAGCAGTCGATCGGCCCGGCGCAATAGCCGCGGCATCCTCACCGATTTCGTCGTGGCGGCTGGCGGAGGAGACGATGAAGGCAGTCATGGTTTTTCTGGCGAGCGCTGCGCTCGTCTGCGCGGCACCCCTCGCACGCGCCAGCGACTATCCGAGCAAGCCGATCACGCTGATGATCGGCTTTGCGCCGGGCGGGCCGAGCGATGTGATGGCGCGCATTCTCACCAAGAAAATAGAGGAGATCCTCAAACAGCCGTTGGTGATCGAGAATCGTGCCGGCGCCGGAGGCAGCATCGCCGGTGCCGCGGTCGCGCGCGCCGCACCCGATGGCTACACGGTGCTGCTCGCAACCGGCAGCCTGCTCGCAATCAACGTGGGCCTCTACAAGAACATTGGCTACGATCCGGAAAAGGACTTCGAGCCGATCAGTCTGGTCGGAACCCAGACCAACGTGCTCTACGCCCATCCATCAGTGCCCGCGACGTCGCTCGCCGAGTTGATCGCCTATGCCAAGGCTAATCCCGGCAAGCTCAGCTTCGGCTCGGGCGGCAACGGCACGCCGGCACATCTCGCCGGCGAGCTGCTCAAGCTTCAAGCCAAGATCGATATCACGCACGTGCCGTTCCGGGGCACCGGGCCGGCGTTGCAGGCGGTTATCGGTGGCCACGTGCCGATGGCATTTAATCCGCCGTCGCCGTTGATACCTCATATCCAGAGCGGCACCATTCGCCCGCTCGCGATCACGACGCTGAAGCGGACGGCGGTGCTGCCGGATGTCCCGACCGTCGCCGAATCGGGCTTTCCCGGCTTCGAGGCGACGACCTGGCATGCGCTCGTGGCGCCGGCGGGGACGCCGAAGGACGTCATCGCCACGCTGCATCGCGCGACTGCTGCGACCCTCAACGATCCGTCCGCGCGCAAGGCCTTGACCGACCTCGGCGTCGACGTGGTGGGTGGCACGCCCGAAGAGCTTCGCGCCTATGTGACGTCCGAGATTCCGAAATGGGCCGAGGTGGTGAGAGCATCCGGCGCCAAGGTGGACTGACATTGCTGTCCGCCGCCGACACCGGCTTGTGGCTGACGTGCTGCCACGCAGTGCCGGCTGAGCGCAGGTGCGATCCGTCCGCGGCGTGTGCGCGGAGGAGCGGAAATGACAGTGGAACGATTACCGCGTGCCCGAGCCGACGCGAGGCTGTTGCGTCTGCGTTTCGCTGCCGCTGCGTGCCGCACGCTCGGCGAGCCGCAGCCATGACTGCGCAAGGGTGAGCCAGAAAGGCCGGTCGCCGTCGCTTGCTACGGTTTGGGCCATCCGCAAGCAGTCTTCCGCGTTGTTGCGGTAAATGTTGTTGGAACTCATGAATACGCTCCCCGATCACGCGACTTGGGTGAAGCAAAGCCCCCAACCTGGGCAAACTCGTGGCCCGAATCTGAGGAGATATCGAGCGGCTTCTTTTATGTTCGCTGGGCGACACAAGCTCTGGGGTGCAGCATTTGATCCGGCGGGAGCGCCGATCTCTCCCCTTTCTGCTGGCATTTCCGGCTCGAACCACGCGTTCGATTGCCAAGCGGGCCGGTATCCTTATGTTGGGCGACCATGCTGCCAGTACGTGACATCGTGGTCGTTCACAGTTCCGACCTGCATATGGATCATGACTCTGCACGGCTGCATGGAGGCGACGGCACGGCAGGGCTTTCGAGCGTGCTGAGTGCGGCCCGCGCCGCGGGTGCGGACATCGCGGTGCTTGCGGGCGATACCTTCGATTGTCATCGCGTGCCGCCCGTCTTGCTCGAGCGGGCCGCCGCCCTCATTGCGGCGGCGGGGTTGCCTGTGGTGCTGTTGCCCGGCAACCACGATCCCGTCGTCGCCGATGCGGTCTACCACCATCAGGCCTTGGCGAGGCTCGACAATCTCCACGTCCTCGGCCTCACCCACGAGGAGGCGGTTACCTTCGCCGATATCGATCTAGAGATTTGGGGCCGCGCTCATCGCGACTACGGCGATATGATGCCGTTCGAGTGGCTGCGGCCGCGCTCAACACGTTGGCAGATTGCGGTCGCACACGGCCATTATGTGCCGGTGCCGGACCGAACCAGCAGGCTGCGTCCGTCGTGGCTCATCGGAGACGACGATCTCGAGGCGGCGGGCGCCGACTACATCGCCCTCGGGCATTGGAATTGCGCCGCGAAGGTCGGCACTGTGGCTGCCTATTATTCCGGCTCGCCGGAATACGCCGGGACCATCAATGTGGTGCGGCTCTCCGCCGGCGGCGACATTGCGGTTACGCGCGCGGCGCTCGAGATTGCGCGCGAGCCATCGGCGGTCGATTAGGCCATCACCAGGGCTGATCGGATCGAATGTGTTTTTGGGTTCGGCGGCTTGTGGGCGCCGGTCGGCAGCGGCATCACCGATCGAGATAATGTTCAGCCCGCCATTGAGCGGCGGATGGCTCAACATCGCGTCAGGAACATAAGCACCCCGGCCTGGTGAGCCGGGGTGCCGCGCGGATTCAAATCTCCGCTGTTTCGCGTCAATTCTGCTGCCCGCTCTGGCCGGTCGTCGACGGTGGCTGTCCCGGGGGGACGGCAACCGTCGGGGGCGCGGTTCTCGGTGCCATGCCCGTCGTTGCGGGCGGGCTCCCGTCCTCACGCGCGGTGCGGGTGCTCTCGCCTCCGGCGAATACAAGCGCCAGGATGACGACGATGAACACGGCGCCGGCGATCCAGCCCCATGGGCTGGTGGGGCCCATCCTCTGCTCCATCTCGGCCTGGCGTTCCATGTCCATTCTTCGATCGAAGTCTCTGGGGTCCGTCATGGTGACCTCCATCTGAGGTTCTGTCGTGAGATAACCCGCAACCACGCGGCCGAGTTCCTGTCCCTGGAACTCTTTGAGCCAGCGTAGATTTTGCGCGGGAGTCTTAGCAGGAACCCGGCGCGGGCCGGGGGAGGGCGGCTTTCACTCCTCCTCGTTCCGGCCGAAGATAAGCTGGGTCTGCGTGACGATTGCGGCGAGCTTGCCGTCGCCGCGGGTGATGCGCGTCTCCAGCACCATCGTGGTGCGCCCGCGATGCAGCGGGATGCAGACCGCGTGCGCGGTGTCGCCCTTGGGCACGGCGGCAAAGAAATTGGTCTTGCTTTCGATGGTCGCGGTGCGGCCGCCGTCGGAAAGACTCATGATGGCGGTCATCCCGCCCAACGTATCGCCCAATGCCATTACTGCGCCGCCATGCAGGACGCCCCGGCGGTTGCACAACTCCTCGCGCACGATGAGCTCGGCTTCGCTGCGTTCGGGCGAGCGGTGCAGCACGTTCACGCCGAGGAGTTGCGTAAACGGCGGTAGATCGGCGACGGCCATTGTCGTTCCCCTGTTGCGGAGGGTTGCTCATAGCATGGCATGTGCCGCCAGCGTCGAGGTGTGATCGGAAGATGTAGCGGTGCATCGCGGGCGGGACGGCGAGTGCATTTCATCGCGAGGACGCTTGCGACCCCGGGTCTTGCGGCTTGTGGGCGCGTCAAGCTGGAGTGGAAATCAAAGGCTCGCTCCGATAAAAAGCCCGCGGCGCTCGTAGCTCAGCTGGATAGAGCACCAGACTTCGAATCTGGGGGTCGGGGGTTCGAATCCCTCCGAGCGCGCCATTTACGCCATGTGTCCAGCCCGGAGACATGGGTAACGGCTCGTACCTAAGACATGGGTGACAACCTCGGGCCGAACGGGTTGTCGAGGGGTTGCAAGGTTTTCTGCTCCAGGTCGAAATATCCGAGATCGTAGTGCATGAAGCTGACGAGCAAAATGCCGTCATCGACTTCCTTGACGCCGAGTCTTTGACCGGCGAGCGCGGTCGAGATGTTGATCCTCTTGCGATGCAGGCAGAGCCGCCCGCGCTCAGCCGCCGCGCCGCAGCCGCTCTAAGCCTTGTTCAAGCAGCGGCTTGACCGGCGCCGGAAGCGCGAGCTTGCCGGCCTCTCCGCGGCCGCGCGGCGACATCTTGATCCAGGTCTTGGCCAGGATATCGGCGAGCTTGTCGGCATCGGTCTTGGCCAAGAAATCGGCGACATAGTGCTCGAGGAAAACGATGCAGGCCACGTCCTCGATCAGTTGCGCTTCGGCGTCCGATTTGAGCCGCTCCTTGCGGATGAGCGCGCCGACGCGCGCGATGTCGTCTGCGCCATAACCCTGCGCGGCCATGATTTCGCCGATCCGCCGCGCGTGAAAGGCCTGCAGATCTTTGCGCCATTTCAAGTATCCCGCGCGGCCGGCCGGATAGCGCGTGCGCGGCGAGGTCCAGCGCTCGATATGCTGGCCGCGTGCCGCGATGCGTAGGTGCTCGGAAGCATTGGGCGCCATGCGCGCAAGCGTCTCGCTCATGCGGCGTCCATAAGCGAGCTCGGCGGGCTCGAGCCTGCCATCGACCTCGATCCGATTGGGATCGCCGGCGTTGACGCCGTCGATCGCCGCGATCACTTCGGTCAGGCGTCGGTCTTCGCTCATCCTCTGCATGCGTCTTGGGACGCTCGCCGGGCTGCGACCGGCATAGCGCGCCCCGACAACGCCGTCATTTTTGTTCGCGCGAGCATTGTCAAGGTCGAACTCCTCACTGGCATGCCAAGGATCGCATGAGCGACGACCCACTTTTCCGCACCGCCGATGATAGGATAGATGGGGACAGCACGGCGTGGTGGTGTATCGTTGTGTGAGCGAGGACCGCCGCAAGCAAGGAGTGCTTGGATGTCATCATCCTCGAGCGACTGGGAGATGCCGCAGGCCTTCCAGCCGAAACCGGAAAATTACTCCTACGACCTCGAGGCGGCGCTGACCTCGATGGTGGGGCTGCGCGCCCTTATTCCCGCGGATGCCTTCACCGCCGAGACCCTCGGCACCGAGCGAACCGGCAATGGCGTGCTGATCCGCGACGGCGTCGTGCTCACCATCGGCTATCTGATCACCGAGGCGGAAACGATCTGGCTTCATCTGGCGGACGGGCGCGCGGTTCCCGGCCACGTCTTGGCCTACGACCAGGAGACCGGCTTCGGGCTGGTGCAGGCGCTGGCGCGGCTTAATCTTCCGGTGCTGCCGATCGGCCAATCGAAAGCGGCGAAGGTCGGCGATTCCGTCGTGGTCGCGGGCGCGGGCGGGCGCAAGCATTCGGTGGTGGCACGCATCGCCGCCAAGCAGGAATTCGCCGGCAATTGGGAATACGTCCTCGACGAAGCGATCTTCACCGCGCCGGCGCACCCGTTTTGGGGCGGCACCGCTATGATCGGACGCGCGGGCGAACTTCTCGGCATCGGATCGTTGCAGGTGCAGCAGGTGCGTGAAAGCGGGACGCCCGAGCCGCTCAACATGATCGTACCGATCGACCTTCTCAAGCCGATCCTAGAGGATCTCCTTACCCTGGGCCGGCCGAATCATCCGCCGCGCCCTTGGCTCGGCCTCAACGCGACCGAGGTCGACGACAAAGTCGTCGTGGCGCGGGTGTCCACCGGCGGCCCGGCCCGACGCGCCAATCTGCGCACTGGCGACGTCGTGCTGGCGGTGGCGGGGCAGGAGGTCAGCGACCTCGCCGGCTTTTTCCGCAAGGTATGGTCGCTCGGCAAAGCCGGTATCGAAGTGCCGCTGACGATTTATCGCGACGGCCGCACCATCGAGGTCCACGTCCCCTCCGGCGACCGCAACCGCTTTCTCAAAGGGCCGAGTCTGCATTGAGCCTGCGGGGAATGCGGTACTCGGAAACCGCAGCTTCTCGGCTCGCGCAAGGCTTCGTTTTCCGCAGGTCTCCCATGCCGCGGATATTTCCTGAGTTGCCGGCGCGGGTCACACACGCGACATCCTCGGATGGATTTAATTGCGCTCAAGCCGAGGAGGGGTCATGGGCATCATCATGATCAACTGCCCTGCCACGGGTCGTAGGGTCTCCACGGGCATCGAGACCGTCGACATCGAGGAGCTTCCAGCGGTGACAGCCAAGATGGTCTGTCCCGCCTGTGGTGGTGTGCACGACTGGACCAAGGCCGACGCGTCGCTCGTACCCAGCGGCGAACAGTACCGATTAGGAGCCATGGCGGCGCGAGCGATCTCGCGGCATCGCCCGCCGGGACCTTGAACGCGCGCCAAGCAAAAGGGCGCGGCATTCGCCGCGCCCTGCGCTAAGAGCCGCCTGCAGGATGTCACGCCTTCGGCTGCGGCACGATGCGGATGTAGGGCTTGGGCGCTTTCCAGCCTTGCGGATATTGCTTCTTGGCGTCGTCGTCGGTGACCGAACCCGCGATGATCACGTCTTCGCCGTGCTTCCAATTCACCGGCGTCGCCACCTTGTGCTTGGCCGTGAGTTGGAGCGAGTCGATGACACGCAGCACCTCGTCGAAGTTGCGGCCGGTGGTCATCGGATAGACGAGAATGAGCTTGATCTTCTTGTCGGGCCCGATGACGAAGACGTTGCGCACGGTCTGGTTGTCGGCGGGCGTTCGCTTGGCCGGGTCGCCGGAGACGGCAGCGGGCAACATGCCGTAGAGCTTCGACACTTGAAAATCGGAGTCGGCGATCATCGGGTAATTCGGCGCGTGGCCCTGCGTCTCCTTGATGTCATTGGACCAGCCTTGATGGCTGGTGAGCGGATCGACCGACAGACCGATGATCTTGACGCCGCGCTTGTCGAACTCGGGCTTGATCTTGGCCATGTAGCCGAGCTCGGTGGTGCATACCGGCGTGAAGTCCTTGGGATGCGAGAACAGCACCGCCCACTTGTCGCCGATCCAATCGTGGAAGCGGATCTTGCCTTCGGTCGTCTCCGCCTCGAAATCCGGGGCGATATCGTTGATTGCCAGTGCCATGACTTACCTCCGTCGCCGTGCAGCCATTCGGGCCGGTAATATAATGAGTTGCAACGTCAGCGCCAGTATTTGCTGCAATAGCCGCCGACTATGAAGGCCGAGTGGCGCTGCCATATCTTGCTTTGTCGCGCGGTGCGTGGAGAAGAAATGACCGGCGAGCCTCGCGCGTGAAGAATTTGCATCGCCGCGCAGACATAGCGGCGCTTTGCCGCGCCGGCGCTCAGCCGAGCGGCGCCGCCACGGTCTCGGCACGGCCCGCCTCGTCGAAGCCCGCATCGTCGGCCACAAGTTCGAACAGGATCCGCCGGACGCTCGAAAATACACCGCGCGGAAGTAACAGCGATTGATCTGCTCGGTCGGCCGCAGGCCTTGCTCGCAAGCGCGGTGATCAGGTCGGGCTGCGCCGCATCGAGACGGCGCGGACGCAACACGGCGCACGAACCGGGCCCCTGACGGCCGGCGACCGACGTCCGACCGCGGTATGCACCTCCGCGTTCCACCCAGCTTGCCGCGCTGTGACGGCAGCGGCCCGCTGATCACAAATTGCTGATCGTGCCGCAGCGCACACTGGTCACGCCGGCAGCGGCTTAGCGAAATGCGCGTGAGAAGGGGACAACTCCTTGCGATTCCGTCCTTCTGCAGACCATTGCCGCAACTTCGCCACATCGCCGCCATCAACCCGAACGGCCGACGGCCTGTGGCGAGTCGAACCCTAACCACGCGTTCCGCGACTAAAGAGATAGGCGTGAGGAACCCCCGTAGTCCCGGCGGCGTTGTGGGGGCATCCCTCTGGAGCAGGAAGGCGTCAATGAGCATGGGCGCGCCTTTGTATGCGCTGATTGCAGCGATCAAGCGGTCGCCCATCGTGGTGAGGCTGAGCGAACGGCTATTGCTCGCCCGGGACTGGGCAAGCGTACGCAAGTCGCCGGACGTTGACGCCTATGTCCTTGCCTGGATCGCAAGCCACGTCCGCGGACGTCCGCCGCGCACGTTCATGTGAATCTCCCCTGCTTGCAGCTCGACCCGCGTGACGACCGCGCCGCCCCTGCGCGGTTAGCACCATTTGGTTGACCTATTACGTTCCGGCTGATCGCGCCTAGAACGGTCCGATTTGATAGCCGAACCATGGATCTCTACGAGCTGATTTCTCGCCTTGGCCTCGCGCTCGGCATCGGACTCTTGATCGGGCTCGAACGGGGCTGGCGCAGACGCGGAGCGAAGCCCGGCAGCCGCGCGGCGGGGATCCGCACGTTCGCGATCTCGGGCCTGCTCGGCGGCTTGAGCGCTCTTCTGGCGCAGGCCTTGCCGAAACAAGGGTTGGGAGAGGCCCCAAGCGTCGCCGGCGGC
The DNA here is from genome assembly GCA_045811545.1 of Xanthobacteraceae bacterium. Classification (GTDB taxonomy): domain Bacteria; phylum Pseudomonadota; class Alphaproteobacteria; order Rhizobiales; family Xanthobacteraceae; genus VAZQ01. The sequence goes on from JBJMTU010000080.1 coordinate 9,115, forward strand.
ATTGTTCTCGGCGTGGCCTTCGCCGCTTACAGCATCGTCATCACCCTGTTCAGTCGCGACGAGAACCGGGCCGCTGGAAGTTTGTCGGCAACAACGGCAATCGCCGGCATGCTGACCTTTGCGCTTGGCGCTTATGCATTGCTCGGCGACATGCGAATTGCCGCTGGCGCCGCGGTCGCGACCACGGCCCTGCTGGCATCGCGCGAAAAGCTTCACGGCTGGGTCGAAAAGATCACGTGGGAGGAATTGCGATCGGCAGTGGTGTTGCTGGCGATGACGTTCATCGCCCTGCCGATCTTGCCGAACGAGCCGCTGGGACCATTTGGCGGCGTCAATCTGCGCGAGGTTTGGATCATTGCCATCGTTCTCGCCAGCGTGTCGTTTCTCGGCTATGTGGCGGTGAAATATTTCGGTATGGGGCCCGGGCTACTGCTGGCGGCCGCGGCCGGGGGCCTTGCATCTTCGACTGCGGTCACCATCACCAATGCACGTCACGCCGCCGCCGGTGAAGGCGCCCCCCGGCTGCTTGCAGCCGGCGTCGCAATCGCCTCGGCGGTCATGTTCTTCCGTGTCGCCGGCATTGTGGCCGTGCTCAAGCCTGAACTGCTCGTGCTGGTCGCCCCCGCACTTCTCGCCGCCGCGCTGGCGGCGGTGGGGTTCGCTGTTGCCTGGACGATTTGGGGGCAAGCCGACAGCCGTAAATGCCGACAGCCGTAAATATCGTAGCGGGGGGTTTCGCAATCCATTCGATTTCCTCTCGGTCGTCGGATTTGCCGTTTTCCTCGGCGCAATTATCGTGCTCAGCGGCGCGGTGGCGGAAACATTCGGCGCAGCCGGCGCGGTTGCGGGCGCTATCGTCGTCGGCCTTGCCGACGTCGATGCGGTCACGGTCTCGATGCTGCGTCTGACGCCTGACAGTCTCAGTCGAGCACAGGCGGTATCCGCTATCCTCGCCGCCGTCGCTACCGATACGGTGAGCAAGGTTGCCATCGGCGCTGCGATCGGCCGCGGCTGGTTCGCGGCTGATCTCGCGGCCATGGCATTGGGTTCTCTCGCAGCCGGAGGCGCAGCCGCGTGGCTGACCTTTGTTTTCCTCGCCGATTGACCCGTGTTGACATTTACGCTGCTGCGCAGCAAAGCCTAAAAATCGGCCTTGCGGGGTGCCAATCGCGGCATGTTCAAGCGTATCCTCATCGCCAACCGCGGCGAGATTGCCTGCCGGATCATCAAGACCGCGCGCCGCTTGGGTATTGCCACCGTCGCGGTCTATTCCGAGGCCGACCGGGATGCGCTGCATGTGGAAATGGCCGACGAGGCGGTGCCAATCGGACCGCCTCCGGCCTCCGAAAGCTATCTCGTGATCGAGAACATCCTCGCCGCCTGCAAGCGGACGGGCGCCGAGGCGGTGCATCCGGGCTACGGCTTTCTCGCGGAACGCGAAGCGTTTCCCGTGGCGCTGGCGCGGGCCGGCATCGTCTTCATCGGGCCGCATCCCGACGCGGTCGCCGCCATGGGCGACAAGCTCGAGAGCAAGAAGGCAGCGGCTAAGGCCAAGGTATCTATCGTTCCCGGTCATCTCGGCGTGATCGCCGACGCCGCGCACGCGGCGAAGATCGCGGACGAGATCGGATATCCGGTGATGATCAAGGCATCGGCGGGCGGCGGCGGCAAGGGCATGCGGATTGCGCATTCCAAGGGAGAGATCGCCGAGGGCTTTGCGCGCGCGCGTTCGGAGGCGAAATCCTCCTTCGGCGACGACCGGGTATTGATCGAGAAATTCATCGTCGATCCGCGCCACATCGAAATCCAGGTGCTGGGCGACAAGCACGGCAACGTCATTCATCTCGGCGAGCGCGAATGCTCGATCCAGCGCCGCAATCAGAAAGTCGTGGAGGAGGCACCGAGCCCGCTCATCGATGCGGCGACGCGCCGAAAAATGGGCGAGCAGGCGGTCGCGCTCGCGAAGGCGGTCGGCTACGACTCGGCCGGCACCGTCGAGTTCGTCGTCGGGCAGAACAAACGCTTCTATTTTCTCGAAATGAATACGCGCTTGCAGGTCGAGCACCCCGTCACCGAACTCGTGACAGGCGTGGACTTGGTCGAGCAGATGATCCGCGTGGCGGCGGGCGAGAAGCTCAGGCTCAAGCAAAGCGACATCGAGCTGTCGGGATGGGCGGTGGAGACCCGTGTCTACGCCGAGGATCCCGCGCGCAACTTTCTCCCCTCGGTCGGCCGGCTGATACGCTACCGGCCGCCGGCGGAGCGGAGCGCGGATGGCGTCACCGTGCGCGTCGACACCGGCGTGTACGAGGGAGGGGAGATATCGCTTTACTACGATCCCCTCATCGCCAAACTGGTTACCCATGCGCCCACGCGCAAGCAAGCGATCGCCGCACAGGCCGACGCGCTCGACGCGTTCGCGATCGAAGGGTTCCGTCACAACATTTCGTTCCTCGCCGCGCTGATGCAGCACGGGCGCTGGCAGGCGGGCAAACTTTCGACCGCGTTTCTTGCCGAGGAGTTTCCGGACGGCTTTCGCTCCATCGTTCCTGGCGCGCAAACCGCGCGCACACTTGCTGCGGTCGCTGCTGCCATGGATCACGTACTCGGCGAGCGAAAGCGCCGCATTTCGGGCCAGCGTCCGGGAGCTGCGGTCACGCGGGAGCGGCGGCGAGCGGTACGGCTCGGCGATGGCGAGATCACGCTCGAGATCATGCGCGAGGGCGATGCATTCGTGGTGCGCTTCCAAGGCCTTGGCAAGTCCCTCGAAGCCGTCTTGGCGTCACCCTGGAAACCGGGCGATCCGATCTGGTCGGGCACCATCGACAAGCGGCCGATCTCGGTGCAGGTACGGCCGGCGCTCAACGGATTCGATCTCGCCTATCGCGGAGTCGAGACCCGCGCCTATGTCTACACCGAGCGCGAAGCCGCGGCGGTGCGGCTGATGCCGGAGAAGAAGGTCGCGGACTCCGGCAAGGCGGTGCGCTGCCCGATGCCCGGCCTCGTTGTCTCGATCTCGGTCAGTGAAGGGCAAGAGGTCAAGACTGGCGAGACGCTCGCCGTTGTCGAAGCCATGAAGATGGAGAACGTCTTGCGCGCCGAGCGCGATGGCGTGGTGAAAGCAATCCGAGCCAAGCCCGGCGACAGCCTGGCTGTCGATGCGGTGATCATGGAGTTCGCCTGAGGCGGTGCGCTGTCGAGACGCTGCGGCCATAGCGATGGCCGTGGCCGCGCATCGCGTTGCGCGCGATCGAATCTAGTCGGGCACGATGACGCTGCATTTCGCCTACGGATCGAATATGAGCCGCGCGCTCATGGCCGCGCGATGCCGAGGCGCGCAAGCAATCGGCACCGCGACCCTGCCTGGCTGGCGCTTCGTCATCAATCCCGACGGCTTCGGCTCGATCGCACCGCAGCCGGGCGGCTGTGTGCACGGCGTGCTGTGGCGGCTTACCGCGCGCGATCTCGCCGCCATCAACGCCTATGAAAGCGTCGACTCCGGCCTTTACGTGCGCCGCCGGCTGGCGGTGCGATGTGGCGACACACAGGCAATGGCCCTGGTTTACGTCACGCGCCGCCAGGGAAGCGGGACGCCGCGCCCGGGCTATGTTGAGCTCGTGGTCGACGCCGCGCGCGAGTGGGAACTGCCTGAACCGTACGTGCGTTCGCTTGCGCGCTTGGCGACGTCGCGCTGGCGCGGCGCGCGCGCCAAGAGCACCGGGGAGGTCGGATGATCCGCCGTCTCGTCATCCGCGGGCGCGTTCAGGGGGTCGGGTATCGGGCCTTCGTCGAAGACGCCGCGTTTGATCATGGGCTTGCCGGCTGGGTCCGCAACCGGCGCAATGGCGACGTCGAGGCGGTCTTCGCGGGACCGCCTGCGGCGGTCAGTGAGGTGACCGACGCCTGTCGCCGAGGACCGCCCGGCGCGCGGGTCGACAACGTGGACGAGCGCGAGGCCACCGAGGAGGAGCTTGCGCTATGCGGCGGAGTGCGGTTTGCGGTACTGCCGACCGTTTAGCCAGCCGCTCCAAATAGGTGCTCGAATTCACGCCGCAGCAGCGCGTCCACTTCGGCGGTTGTCACCGCCAGGCCGAGGTCGGCGAGACTGGTCACGCCGTAATGCGGCTCCGAGACCCCGCACGGCACGATGCCGGCGTAGTGCGAGAGATCGCAGTCGACATTGAGCGCCACTCCGTGCAGCGTCACCCAACGCTTGATCCGGATGCCGATGGCGGCGATCTTGTCCTCGCGCCCGGCGCCCTTCTCGGGCCGCCGTACCCACACTCCGATGCGGTCTTCACGCCGCTCGCCCACGACGTTGAAGTGCGCCAAGGTGCGGATGATCCATTCCTCCAAGGCGGTGACGAAACGGCGCACGTCGGGACCGCGGCGCTTGAGATCGAGGATCAGGTACGCGATGCGCTGGCCCGGACCGTGATAGGTGACTTGTCCGCCTCGTCCAGCGGCATGGACCGGAAAGCGCGCTGCGATCAATTCGTCGGCTTTGGCACTGGTACCGGCGGTATAGAGCGGCGGATGTTCGAGCAGCCAAACCAGTTCGGGGGCGGTGCGGTCCGCGACCGCTGCGGCGCGCGCGTCCATGGCGGCAAGCGCAGCCTTGTAGGCAACCAGGCCGTTGCTGATCCGCCATTCAACCGGCGTCGAAACCGCATCGAGGCCGATCATTACTTCGTTGCGCGCGGTGGCCATGTCGGCTTTCGCTCGAGCCGCCCGCCGCCAGGAACAGCCGGGGAGGCGCCGGAGTCAAGCGCTCGGCGCGCGGTGACGGCGGACGTCGTAACCGCCGCTACGCGGCTCTGCGAGCGTTTGCTGGCGTGATGGGGCGCTCGGGCCTGCAGCCCTTGTTCCCGTGGGGTCGATTTGTTACATCGAGCGCCGTCGCTTCGACGCGAGGCCGCGCGGCCCGCGCCCATTCCATCTGCGGTCGTGGCGGAATTGGTAGACGCACTAGCTTGAGGTGCTAGCGGGGCAACCCGTGGAGGTTCGAGTCCTCTCGACCGCACCATTACAGATCAGTCGCCGGCGGCGACCGGCGGGTTCTCCCTATCGCGGGAGCTGCGAGCGCCGCTCGCTCAATCGCAGACTTGGATGCGCGGCCGAACCCAACGATAGCCATCCCACATGGGTCTGCCGCGCGTCCAGTAGCATGCCGGTTCCACATAAACGGGGGCTGGTGCGACGTAGACCGGAGCAGGCCGGGGCGCCAGCGCCGAGCCGACGATCGCTCCTGCGGCGAATCCACCGATGAGCCCGGCGGCGACGTCGCCGCTTCCCGCGCGGGCCGGCGTTGCAGCTGCGAGGGCCGACATGCTGAAGGCCGTGACGAGGCCAGCAATGGCATTCTTCATCGTTGCTCTCCTGGAAAGCCCGCGAGCCGGCGCCATCGTGCGCGGTCGCTTCTCGTCACCGACTTAAGGCCATGTCGTTAATAGAGTGCTTAGGACCAGAAAACCTGTTGGGGGACGCCGACAAGATGCCGCGACATTCTATGTCGCGATCCCGCCGCCGGCGCGCATGACAGAAGCCAGTTTATTAATGCAGGTTAGCGCGCTAAGGTCTGCGTGGTGGGCGACGCAAGGAGGACGGAATGCGTTCAATCGTGATCGGAGCTATTGTTGCAGCCGGGCTCTCGCTCGTGACCGCCGTACCGACCGTATCGGCGCCGGCGAACGTATCATCGGTCGAGCCACCACCGAACTGGGAACTGTGACGCAGGCGCGCTGCTGGTGCAGGTGGCGCGGCCCGCGCGGCTATTGCCGGCGATGGCGCTGCTGGTGACAAGCGGCGCGGGCACGGTCTAAGCGCTATACCCGACACCCTAATTAATTGCGGATCAGCGCGCCGGGCCGATCGAGCCCGGCGCGGTTGCTTTCGTACTCGTGCAGCTCGCTGCCCGGTCGGGTCAGCGCATTTGTGGCGCGGACAAATTGATCGGCGGGCGCGCGACCGTCAGCTGGTGGCCCACGGTGCGCGAACTCCTCGTCGGGGCCGCCCATGGTCCGAACCAGCCGCCGTGTGCCGGCTCCCGCGCCCGCGCGGTGCGCACGGCAGGCTTTTTGGTGGGCACGAGCTTGGGCTTCTCCGAGTCGCCCAATCGAAAAACGCGTGAATACCTGAAATTGTGGGCGCCCGGGATCGGCAGGACTTCGGCATCGGATGGCACCACGTGAGCCACCGCGGCGGGCCACGCCGGCGATGCACCCGCCTGCTGTTCGAAAGTTTGCGCCATCGCCACTTTGATCACCGGACCGACGGATTCGATGCCGAAGCTCGCAGGGCTCGGGGCGGCGAGGGCCGGCGCGGGACTTTCCACGTCGACGATCAGAGTGCGGGGCCAGACCTTCGGCTCGGGCGCACGACGCGTGGCCCACAGCTCGGGCTCGGTTACGGTCTTCGGCCGATCAGGGGTGGCAGGCACCACATGGACGATCTTGAAGCCGCGGCTCTTGAGCTCTTTGAGAATCTCGGGAAGCGCGAGCGCGGTCGCGGGCTGGATGTCATGCAGCAGCAATATGCCTTTGCCGCGCGTGACGACTCGGTTGATGGCGCGCCGCGCCACTTCTTGACTGCTGATGTGGGTCCAGTCGTCGGCGGCGAAGTCCACGCTCCAGGCCATGTAATTGTGGGCGGCGAGATAACGTTCGACCGAGTCTTGGCGCAGCAGGCCGGGAAAGCGGAAGAACGGAGCAACCGCCTTGGAGTCGCCGAGCGCAGAACGCAATGAGGCAAAACCGCCCTCGATCTCCTGCGAGGCCTGCTCCACCGACATCTTGTGGAAGGTGAAGGGGTGGGTCTGGCTGTGGTTCGCAATCGTGTGGCCTTCGTTGTAGACGCGCCGCACGACTGCGGGATAGCCCTGCACCATGCGACCCACCATGAAGAAGGTCGCCTTCACGCATTCCGATGCGAGCGTATCGAGAATACGGTTGGTATAGGGCGGCAGCGGGCCATCGTCGAAGGTCAGTACGACTTCGCGATCCATGAGCGGCAGGGATTCGCTATACTGAAAGCTGCCGAGGCGAACGTGCTCGTGGGGATCGACGACGAGCGTGCGGCTGACCCCCAGCGCTCCCGCCGGGCATTCGTCGGCGCCAGCCGTTCCCGTAGCGATCAACGAGGCCAGCAAAACATATGCGGCAACGGTGCGGCGCATGGCCCGTTTTAACCCCGATTTGCACCAATCTGAAAGAACGCCACCGGCCCGATAGTGAGTCTTTCGCTCACTGTGTACCCAAACACTAGGGGGAGGCAATTTAATGACCTCTTAAAGGCGGGGATTGGGGGCGATTTATGGCGCCTGTGACGGCAACGACACGATGCTGGAACTCGGGGGTCTGTGCGCGGTCGAAGGCGCGATGTCACGGCAAGCGTTTTCTCACCGGAATGAGGCCGGGCCGCGGTGGTCCGGCGTCGTCCCATTCGCCCTCGCGATAACCGTTGGCGACATAGAAAGCCAAGGAGCTCGGGTGGGCGTTAATGACGATCTCGGTCTTACCGAAAGCGCGGGCGGTCTGTTCAGCGAGTCTGAGCAAAGCGCGGCCGTGGCCTCGCCGCTGGAGATCACCGCGGACACCGATGAGGCGAAGTCCTGCCAGCTTCTCGTCGATCAGGTCGATGCGCACCGTACCGACGATCTCGCTGTCGTAGACCAGCACATGGGGAAAATGCCTCGGCGCGAATTCGTCCGGGTCACGCTCGTCATAGTGCTGGCCCGGTAGCAAGGCAGCGAAGATCGCATCCCGGCGAATGGCGTGATAGGCGCTCCATTCGTGCGGCGATCGCACGGGCCGGAGATCATAGCGCTCG
>JBJMTU010000081.1:0-11340 GCA_045811545.1 Xanthobacteraceae bacterium
GCCGGCAGATAGAAGTTGAGCGTGGTGAACACCGACTTCTTCATCTCGCCGGCATAGGACGAGTTGCCGATCAGAACGATCTTCTTGCTGAAGTCGATGGCGATGACCGTCTCGGTGCGCACCCCATGGCGCTTGGGATCGGCCTTGAACGAGGGCAGATCGACGATGGTGAGTTCGGGGACGAAATCGTCGAGCTCAGGTGCGACCGGACGAATCAAGAGCTGGCGAATGAAAAGTGAGTGCCAGGCAAGCTCGGTGAAGACGCGCGTTTTGATCCGGTACTTCGGATCGGCGCCGCCATAGAGATCCTGCGCGTAAAGCGTCTTGCCGCGCGCATGGGCGATGAAGTCGTCGTAGAGCCGCTGGAAGTTCTCCGGCGTGATCTTGCGGTTGCCGCCCCACCACACCGTGTTTTCGGTCAGCGCATCAACGACCGTATGCTTGTCTTTGGGGGAACGGCCGGTGTGGGCACCGGTTTCCGCGCACAGCGCACCACCCTCCACGACCGAGGCCTCGTGCGCCGCGATCGCGTGCTCGTAGAGCACCGGCGCGGTGTGATTCCAGTGGATCGCCTTGAGGTCCTTAAAGCCAAATCGGTCGGCGCCCCAGGCGCTGTTCCGCAAACCCGTTTCCTGCACGAAAAAACCTCCACGACGCAGTCGGCTGCCGCCCGACCTACTCCCCGTCGCCACGATGTAAGGGTTCAATGATAGCGCCCGTCGCCCGATCCCGCGACCTATAAATCGCAGCGGCCAGCGGTCAATGCTGCGCCGCAACAGCGCGCATCACACGGATGGCCATACCACCCGTGCGTCGTCATTGCCGGGCATAGCGCATGACAGGTTCACGACAACCGGCATCATTCCACCAGTCCCTTGTCGACGAGCCATTTCTGGATCAGTTCGGCGACCTGATCGCTGTTCTTGTCCATCATGACCATATGCGAGTTGCCCTTGAGGCCCGCATCCGGCAGATCGACGACATCGATGCTGCCGCCCGCGGCTTTGAAAACCGCGGCATAGTCGATGCCGCCCTGACGGATCTTCGACCACCGGGGATGGTCTTTGGCGTTGTCGCCGTAAAGAACCAGGATCGGCGTCGTCTTTATGGACTGCACCTCGTTGCGGTCGCCGCCGAGCGTCGGCTCGACAGCAACGAGTGCCTTCACCTTGTCGGGTCGCGCCTCGAGCACCTTGTAGCCGAACGACCCCGACTGGCTGTGCACCAGCACCACGCACGGGCAGATTTTGTCCACGAGCTCGATATAGGCGGCGACGATCTGATCGTCGGTGGTGAGCCAACGTGGCACGCCCTGCTTCATGAACTGCTCGTACACCTCGATCGGAAATTGGACGCCCGGATAGGTCGCGCGTTTCGCTTTATCGTCGTTCCACGAGCCGGGCGGGCCGATGCGGAAGCGCTCCCACGGATCGCCCAGCGGCAATGCCATCGTGTCGCCCTTGAAGGTATTGGTCCAACCGGCGCGGCCCCGCTCGACGGCATCGGAGACATAGGTATCCCAACCCTTGCGGAGGAAAGAGGTGAGCCAGCCTTCGCCGCCGTCGGGCTTGGTCTCGTAGGTCACGCCGGTCAACCCGCCGCCGTGCCACAACAGCAACGGCACTTTGCCCTTGCGGTTTTGCGGCAGAAAGTACTGCACGTACATCTGCTCGACTTGATACTTGCCGTTGGGGTCCATCTTCGCGGGAACGCCGCCGGGCGTGAACACGATCTCTTTGATCGGCTGACCGGTGATCTCGATGACGCGGCCACCGATATGAAACGAACCCATCTCACGTAAGAGAATGGGTTCCTTGCTCTGGGCCAATGCCGAACCTGCGGCCAGGCCAAGTACCAAGACGATGCTTGCACGGCGCATCGCGCCCTCCCTTCTTCTTTCGAAAACTGTGCGCCACGATCATGCCGCGCGGCGCGCCTCCTCGGCCATTTGCTTGAGCACGTGGCGCAACGCGCCCGGCGCGCGCACCCGCTGCGGGAATGGCAGCCGCAACGCGGTACGATCGAGCTGCAGTTCGAGTCCCTCAGGGTCGCAACCCACGCAACGCCATTCCCCGTCGGGCGCGCCGAGCAGCTTGGTGGCATAAAGCCGCACCGCGTCCGCGTGGTCCTCGTTCATGTGGGCCACGATCTCGCGCTCGGCGGCGACGAGTTCGGCCGCGTCTCCGGTCTCGGTGAGCATATCCTGCGGTTTAAGATCCACGATGCGCCCAAAGCCGGCGACCAGATGCGCGGCCTTGAGCGTCACCCGGTAGAAGGCGAAATCGGCAAAGCCTGCGAACATTTCCGCCTCCGGCTGGCGCTCGAGATAGCGCCGGCGTGCGTGCGGGTCATCGGTCGCGGCGGCGGTTCCCATGAGCATGACGCGGGCACCTTGCAAGGGGTCGCCGGCTTTGCGCTCGTCGATCATGAGGGAGACGCGCGAGTCGGCGAGAATATTCTTGGTGTGCACGGCAAGGCGCGAAATCAGCAAGAGGGGCGCCCCGTCGGCCGCGGTCGCGACATTGATCAACGAGCAATAAGGATCGCCCGAGCCCGCCATCAGGGTCGCCAAGGCCCCCGAGCGGCCCTCGCGCAAGAGCTTCTTGGCGGCCAGCGCGGGGTCGAAGTCCGGGCTTGGTTGCATTTGGCGTCTCCGGCAAATGATGTTACCAAGCGGCCCCGGCGCAGCGAAGCCGGGGGGACAGCTCGATCGCTGGCGCGCCAAACTTGAGCTTTGGGCATAAGCGCCGATGCGAGCTATGATAATAATCCGTTTGACGAATCACGCCTTTGTCAGGGAATCGCCACATTTCGGCCGTGCTTTGGGGGCTTCAAAGTCGCCAGGGCGAATGCAGGGATAGGGGCTCATGCCGACCATCGCTCTCGTCGACGACGACCGCAACATCTTGACCTCAGTCTCGATCGCGCTCGAGGCTGAAGGTTACCGGATCATGACCTACACCGACGGCGCCTCCGCGCTCGACGGCTTCAAGACCTCGCCGCCTGATCTCGCCATTCTCGACATCAAGATGCCGCGTATGGACGGGATGGAAACGTTGCGGCGGCTGCGCCAGAAGTCCGACATGCCGGTGATCTTCCTCACCTCCAAGGACGAGGAGATCGACGAACTGTTCGGCCTGAAAATGGGCGCCGACGATTTTATCCGCAAACCATTCTCGCAGCGCCTCCTGGTCGAGCGCGTCAAGGCGATCCTACGCCGCTCGGCACCGAAGGACGGCAGCGCGCCGAAGGAAACCGATGCCGCCAAGGTGCTCGAACGCGGCCTGCTGCGCATGGACCCGGAGCGCCACACCTGCACGTGGAAGAACGAGCCGGTGACGCTGACAGTCACCGAGTTCCTGATCCTGCAGGCGCTCGCGAGCCGGCCCGGCGTGGTCAAGAGTCGCAACGCGTTGATGGATGCAGCCTACGACGATCAGGTCTACGTGGACGATCGCACGATCGACAGCCACATCAAACGCCTGCGCAAGAAGTTCAAGGGAACCGACGACGATTTCGACATGATCGAAACGCTCTATGGCGTCGGCTATCGGTTCAAGGAAATGTGACGCTGGTGTCCCGATTCCGAACCTCGCACGATAGCCTGCTGCAAGGGCTTGGCGACTTCGGAATCGGGACACCAGCAGGCTTTGTCTCTCGTGTGGTTTTAGGATTTGAAGTCCCCATGCGAAGCTCGCTGCAAGGCCGTGCGAGCTTCAAATCCCCCACCCGAGTGGCGGCTTGGCGACCAGGCTCGACCGCGTAGAATCGGCGCCGGTGGGCCTGGGGTGGGGGCGTGCAACCGGCAGACCGACTGTGCTCAACCGAACGCCGGAGAGTTTCAAGACCGACGTCGCGGCGGAACGGCCCGACGACGGCGCCTCGCTGCTCGCCAAAGGCCGATGGATCGCCGGGCTGTTGCTCGAGCGTTGGCGTGCGAGCCGTCGAACCTCGGACCGCTTCGCGACCGACGCCGAACTGCAGCGTTCCGATAAACCACTAGCACGCACAAAAGCGACCCTGCGGCGATTCGCCGACCTGTCATTTGAGCGCTGGAATCGCTTCGCCCGCGCTGCCGCTTCGAACCTCAGCCAACTCGATCGAACGCTGGAGACGCTCAAGGCCGAGTTGGAGCATCGCGATGACGGCGCATCACGCGCAAAAAGCGGGCGACGGCGGTTCGCCGCCCTGTTGCTCCAAGGCTGGCACCTCTTTGTTCGCGTCGCCTTTTCGAGTCTCAGCCGCCGCATCATCTTTCTCAACGTGACCGGCTTGCTCGCGCTGGTCATCGGCGTGCTCTACCTCTCGCAATTCCGCGCCGGCCTGATCGATGCCCGCATCCAGAGCTTGCTGGTGCAAGGCGAGATCATTGCCGGCGCGGTTGCCGCCTCGGCAACGGTGGAGACCGATACCATCACCATTGATCCCGAGCGGCTGCTCGAGCTGCAGGCCGGTCAGAGCTACGGGCCCTCGGAGGAGGCGCTGTCGGGGCTCGAATTCCCGATCAACCCCGAGCGTGTCGCACCGGTGCTTCGCCGTCTCGTCTCGCCTACCAATACGCGCGCGCGCTTGTACGACCGTGCCGGCGTCCTCATTCTCGACAGTCGCAATCTTTACGACGTGTTGCGCTTCGATCTGCCGCCCCCGACGCGAAAACCCGGCGTTCTCGAGCGGGGCTATATCACCATCCGCACCTGGGTCAGCCGCGGGACGCTGCCGCTCTACCGCGAGTTCGAACCGCAGAACGGCAAGGGCTACGGCGAGGTCGCCAATGCGCTGCAGGGCTTCAAGTCCAGCATGGTGCGCATCAATGAGCGCGGCGAGGTAATCGTGTCGGTCGCGGTGCCGGTGCAGCGCTTCCGCGCCGTGCGCGGCTCTCTCATGCTCTCCACCCAAGGCGCCGATATCGACAACATGGTGGGAGCCGAGCGCCTCGCCATCTTCAAAGTCTTTCTCATCGCCGCCGGGGTCATGGTGGTGCTGTCGTTCCTGCTGGCCGGAACCATTGCCGGCCCGGTCCGGCGGCTGGCGGAAAGCGCCCAACTCGTGCGCCGGCGCATCCGCTCGCGCGTGGAGATTCCCGATCTGAGCCATCGCCGCGATGAGATCGGACATCTCTCGGGATCACTGCGCGACATGACTGACGCGCTCTACACCCGCATCGAAGCGATCGAGAGCTTTGCCGCCGACGTGTCGCACGAGCTCAAGAACCCCCTCACCTCGCTGCGTTCGGCGGTGGAGACGCTGCCGCTTGCCAAGACCGAGGAAAGCCGCAACCGGCTTCTTTCCGTCATCCAGCACGACGTGAAGCGGCTCGATCGGCTGATCTCCGACATTTCCGACGCGAGCCGGCTCGACGCCGAGATGCAGCGGCACGAGGCACAGCCGGTCAACATCGCCAAACTGCTCACCACGGTCATCAGCGTGGCCAACGAGCGGCATGACGACGGCGTCAGGGTCACGTTGAATTTCGAAGGAGGCCGGCCCGGCGCCTTCATGGTGCTGGGGAACGATTCGCGGCTCGGGCAGGTGGTCAACAACCTGATCGACAATGCTCGCTCGTTCTCACCTCCCGGCGGCACGGTGCGCGTCGCGGCCCTGCGATTGAAAAATCAGATCGAGATCATCGTTGACGACGACGGCCCCGGCATCCCGGCCGAAGCGATGGAGAAGATTTTCGACCGTTTTTACACGCACAGACCGCATCAGCCGTTCGGACAGAATTCGGGCCTCGGCCTCTCCATCTCCAAGCATATCGTCGAGGCACATGGCGGCCGCATCCGGGCCGAGAATCGCCAGCGCCCGGCGGCTGCGGGCGAGACGTCCGTCGTGATCGGGGCGCGTTTCATCGTGCGGCTGCCGGCCATGTGATGGCGGCTGAGACCCCGACCGTGCACGCCTCTGCCGTGCTGGCTGGCGCTCGCGCCGTACTCATCCGCGGACCGGCGGGAGCGGGCAAGTCGCAGCTTGCGCTCGCGCTCATTCAAGCGGCGGACACGGGGCTGCTGCGCTTCGCTCGGCTTATCGGCGACGATCGCCTGCACCTCGAAGTGCACCACGGGCGTCTGCTGGTGCGGCCCGCGACCGCGCTTGCGGGGCTGATCGAGGTGCGCGGGCTCGGCATTCGGCGGCTCGACTATGAGCCGGTGGCGGTCGTTGGTCTGGTGGTCGACCTGGCCGCCGAGGACGCCGAGCGCATGCCGGCGGCCGGCGAGACGGTGCTGCTCGGCGTGCCGGTGCGGCGCTTGGCGGTGGCGGCGGGCACGGCCCCCCTCCCCCCGGTGCTCGCCCTCCTGCATGGCGGACAGAACGAGATTAAACCTCGGTCATGATCCTTGCGGGCGGGTCCGGTGGTACAAAAGTAACCGGGCGACGGTAATTTCTTGTCCGACGGGCTGCCGGAGAGCGCCCTTACCGCAATGCAACACCATCCCCAAATCGCCGGAAAGGCCCTTGCACAAGGGTTTCGGATCGTCATGATGGGCGGCCTTTCGTGCGGTGCAACCGGGACACGCCGGCGGGGAACTCCATGATCGGCCTCGTACTCGTCACCCACGGGCGCCTTGCCGCCGAGTTCCGCTCGGCCCAGGAGCATGTGGTCGGCCCGCAGAAGCAAATCGAGGCGGTGACCATCGGCCCCGACGACGACGTCGAGCAGAGGCGCAAGGACATCATCGAGGCGGTCAAGCGTGTGGACAGCGGCGAAGGGGTGGCGATACTCACCGACATGTTCGGCGGCACACCGTCAAACCTCGCGATCTCCGTAATGGGTCGCCCGAAGGTCGAGGTTCTCGCCGGCATCAATCTGCCGATGCTGGTAAAACTCGCCAAGGTGCGCGACGAATGTCCATTGACCGAGGCGGTGGCCGCGGCCCAGGACTCCGGCCGCAAATACATCACCATCGCCAGCCGCGTTCTTACCGGGAAATGAGCGAGCCTAGCGGCGAGTTCTCCTCGGCCAGTCATCCGCCGGACGCGCCGATCGTCCGTGTGCTCGAAATCTGCAACAAGAAGGGCTTGCATGCGCGCGCTTCGGCGAAGTTCGTCCAGACCGTGGAGAAATTCGACGCCGAGGTGAAGGTCAGGCGCGGCAACGAGGTCGTCGGCGGCACCTCGATCATGGGACTGATGATGCTTGCGGCCGGCCCCGGCACGACGATCACCGTCGAAGCGAGCGGCCGGGAAGCGGCCGAGGTTGTCAATGCGCTGACAGCGCTCGTGAGCGGCCGTTTCACGGAAGAAGAATAGCGCCGTCAGGCCACCTTCTTTGCCAACACCTTTGCCGCCGGCCGCAGGTCGGCGACAAAATTCTTGTACTCACGTTCTTTGTCCGCCTCGTCTTCCATCCGCAGCAGCCACGACGGGTGAATGGTGACGAAGGCGGCGGTGCCGTCGGCGAGGTGCAAGGTCTGGCCGCGCACCTTGCTGATGGTGACCGGGCGTCCAAGCAGGCTGCGCGCTGCCGTGGCTCCGAGCGCGACGATGGCCACCGGCTTCACGAGCGCGCGTTCAGTACCGAGCCAGATCTTGCAGCGCTCGATTTCGTAGGTGTTGGGGCGCTTGTGCAGCCGCCGCTTGCCGCGCATCTCGTGCTTGAAGTGCTTGACCGCATTGGTGACGAAAACCTCCGTGCGGGGAATTCCCGCGTCGGCCAGCGCCCGGTCGAGAACGCGACCGGCGGGGCCGACGAACGGCTTGCCCGCAAGATCTTCTTTGTCGCCGGGCTGCTCGCCGACCAGCATCACGTGGGCCGATCTGCGCCCCTCGCCCGGCACCGCCTGGGTTGCGTGCTTGTAGAGCGGGCAGCGCGTGCATTCGTTCTCGGCCTTGGCAAGCTCGGAAAGCGAGTTGATCGCGGGGGAAAGCTCGAGATCGAGCTGCGTCTTCTCTGGCATCGGGCGCTCCTAAGCCGACATACGGGTAACGCCCAGGCGCGGCGGCAGTTCGCCGCGGGCGCCGATGGCTCCAACCAAAGGACATAAAGAAATCTTTATATCTTCGTTGCAGGAGCCGGCCGGCCCTGCTATAGGCAGCGCCGACGGCGTGCCGGCTGGCGCGTCCGAATTTCCAACCATGCAAGGAGCGACATGAGTGCTGCATCGAAAGCCGCCAATCGTGCTGCCCAGCCAGCCGACTATGCGATCAAGGACGTGAGCCTTGCCGATTGGGGCCGCAAGGAAATCGCCATCGCCGAGACCGAGATGCCCGGCCTCATGGCTATCCGCGAGGAATACGGCCCCGAGCGGCCGTTGCGCGGCGCGCGCATCTGCGGCTCGCTGCACATGACCATCCAGACCGCAGTGCTGATCGAGACGCTCAAAGCGCTGGGTGCCGACGTGCGCTGGGCCTCGTGCAATATTTATTCGACCCAGGACCATGCCGCGGCCGCCGTGGCAGCTTCCGGCACGCCGGTCTTCGCCGTCAAAGGCGAGAGCCTGAAGGATTACTGGGATTATCAGCACCGCATCTTCGAGTGGAGCGACGGCGGCACACCCAACATGGTCCTCGACGACGGCGGGGATGCCACGCTCTTGATTCACCTCGGCCTGCGCGCCGAACAAGGCGAGACGGGATTGATCAGCAAGCCGGCCAATGAGGAAGAGGAAATCCTGTTCGCGGCCATCAAGCGGCGGCTGAAGGACAACCCCGGCTGGTACAAGCGCAACGCGGACGCAATCCGCGGCGTGACCGAAGAAACGACGACCGGCGTTCACCGGCTCTACGACATGCAGAAGAAAGGCACGCTGCTGTGGCCGGCGATCAACGTCAACGACAGCGTGACCAAATCAAAGTTCGACAACCTTTACGGCTGCCGTGAGTCGCTCGTCGACGGCATTCGCCGCGGCACCGATGTGATGATGGCGGGCAAGGTGGCCATGGTCGCGGGCTTTGGCGACGTCGGCAAGGGCTCGGCCGCCTCGCTGCGCCAGGCCGGGTGCCGCGTGCTCGTCTCGGAGATCGATCCGATCTGCGCGTTGCAGGCGGCGATGGAAGGCTACGAGGTCACGACCATGGAGGACGCGGCACCGCGCGCCGACATTTTCGTCACCGCGACCGGTAACGTCGACGTCATCACCATCGAGCACATGCGCAAGATGAAAGACCGGGCGATCGTGGCCAATATCGGTCACTTCGACAGCGAAATCCAAGTATCCGCGCTGCGAAACTTCAAGTGGGACAACGTCAAGCCGCAGGTCGACGAGATCGAATTCCCGGACGGCAAGCGCATCATCCTGCTGTCCGAGGGGCGCTTGGTGAATCTCGGCAACGCGATGGGTCATCCGAGCTTCGTCATGTCGTCTTCCTTCACCAACCAGACGTTGGCGCAGATCGAACTTTGGACCAATCCCCACAAATACGAGAAAAAGGTTTACACCCTGCCGAAGCACCTCGACGAGAAGGTCGCCCGTCTTCACCTCGCCAAGGTCGGCGCCAAGCTGACGAGAATGTCCGACAAGCAAGCGACCTATATTGGCGTGCCGGCCGAGGGGCCCTACAAGCCGGACCATTACCGGTATTGAGCTCGCCGATCCCCGATAGCCCGGATTGACCGAAGCGAAATCCAGGTCCTTGGGCCCCGCATTTCGCTTCGCTCAATGCGGGCTACATTATCAACATCGACACCGTTGCGGCGCGAGCCAAAGCGAGGCGGTGGACTCGCCTCCGATTGAGTTCGGCACGTCCAGCCGCTAGCTTCGCGCTGCAAAGAGCAGAGCGGGGGCAGGCCTTGCGACGTCGGATCGTTTTTGCCGTCATTTTCGTGGCGGCCTTCATCGTCTTGTTGCGGCTTGCTGTGGTCGCTGGCGAATTCGACACTGTCGTCACGGCAGCCAGGTTCGAAGCCGCTCGCGATGACCGCACGGCGCTGCGCGCCTTCCTCCATCGCATGCCGAAGGGCGGCGATCTCCATACCCACCTGGCCGGTGCCGTTTACGCGGAGCGCTTCATCGCCTGGGCCGCGCAGCAGAATCTCTGCGCGAACCTCGCCCACGTCCTTCTCTCGAAGCCGCAATGCGATCAGCCCGGAGACGTGCCCGTCGCCGACGCCATGCACGATCAGAATCTGTACGACCGTCTGGTCAATGCGTTCTCGACACGGGCGTTCGTGCCGACCGTCGCGGTACCGACCGATCACGACAAATTCTTCGCGGCCTTCGACAAGTTCGGCGCCGTGACCGGCTCGCGCTTCGTCGACATGGTGATCGACCAGCTGAGGGAGTACGACAGAGAGAACGTGCAATACGTCGAGTTCATGACGTCGTTTTTCTGCTCGGATGATCGCGACAGGTTCATCGCGGCGATGGCCGGACAGACCGACGATGCCGGGCGGCTCGCGGCGCTCAAGACGAACGGTCTCGACGATTGCGTCACGGCGAAACGCAACGATCTGGCGGCCGCGCTCGGCAAAATCGCAAGCGGGCTCGCATGTGATCCCCAGGGCACGCAATCGGGCTGTCGGGTCAAGTTCCGCTTCATCGCGCAGATCTTGCGCAACAGCTCTCCCGATGACGTATTCCTGCAGACCGCCATCGCGGCCGCGTTGATCCGCGCCGAGCCGCAAGTGGTCGCGCTCAATCTCGTGCAGTCCGAGGACAACCTAGTGGCGCGCCGCGACTACACCCGCCACATGCAGATCGTCGCCTTCCTCGCCAAGGACGTGCCGGTGGCCCTACACGCGGGCGAGCTATGGCTCGGCTACGTTCCGCCGATCGACCTTACGTTTCATATCCGCCAAGCTGTCGAGATCGCCCATGCGCGCCGCATCGGCCATGGCGTCGACATCGCCTTCGAACATGACATGGACGGCCTTCTCGCCGAGATGCGGGCACGCCCGGTAGTGGTCGAAATCAACCTCTCCAGCAACGACATCATCCTCGGCGTGCGGGGCAAGGACCATCCGCTGCCCACCTATCTCGCGGCCGGCGTGCCGGTCGTGCTGTCAACGGATGATGCCGGCGTATCCCGCATCAACCTCACCAACGAATATCTCCGAGCTGCGCGCGACTACGGCCTGAGCTACCGCATGTTAAAGGCAATCGCTCGCAATGCGTTGACCTATTCCTTCCTCGACGAGGGACAAAGGCGCGACGAGCTCGCGCGGTTCGACCGCTCTTCCGTTGAATTCGAGCGCTCGGTCGCAAGCGGGCAGTCGCCGCTGCGCAAAGCCGTCGCCCTGATCGAAGCCGCGGTCACTGCGCCCTGAGATGGCGCGGCGCGCAGTCCGCGGGCAACTCCGCTGTTTGCCGCGGCGGAATGGTGATCAGCAGATAGCGTGTCGGCTTGCCGTCCACGCCAAGGTAGCGGCGGGAAACCTCCACCTCCATTTGCTTGCCGGGAGGA
>JBJMTU010000082.1:0-27718 GCA_045811545.1 Xanthobacteraceae bacterium
GCCGAACTCGGGTAAACCCGAGTTCGGCTGCAAGCGGGGGAGGGAGCAGACCGAGTTCGCCGCTTGCGCTGATTTCACTCCACACGAACACGCTCTTAGCTCTCGCAGCCCGCCTGCGCTTTTGTTTGCCGAATCGCTTCGCCCACGGCCATTGCGGCAGCTATCGCCACGTTGAGCGAGCGCAATCCTTCTCGCATCGGTATCACGAGCCGCGCGTCGGCCGCCGCGTGCACCTTCTCGGGCACGCCCGATGTTTCGCGGCCGAACAGCAAAACGTCGCCGCGCCGGAACGCGTGCTCGAGATAGGAGCGAGGCGCGCGCGTCGTGAACAGAACGAGCCGCGCGTCGGCGCCGATGCGCCAGGTTTCGAAGGCCTCCCAGCTGCCGTGACGGATGATCTCGACCTGATCGAGGTAGTCCATGCCGGCGCGGCGGAAGGCGCGGTCGCTGGTGGGAAAACCCGCGGGCTCGATGATGTGCGCCTCGAGGCCGAGGCAGGCGGCGAGACGAAGAACCGTGCCCGTGTTCTGGGGGATATCGGGCTCATAAAGCGCAATGCGAATCGGCAGGATTGCAGGCATGCAGCGAACCGTGATGGCGGCCGAAACTTATGACGGACAAACGATTTGCGCGACATTCGGTCGTTGCGGCATGAACCCGCATTGCCCACTTGCGCTCCCTTGGCAAGGGTGCCAATAAAACGCCGCTGGATGAAGCCGCTTGGCCCTCGCTTGCAGAGAGGAGAGCGGCCGGTTCGCCCGCCGCCGCCAGGCGGCGTCTTTCGTGTCGGGCGCTGAGGGAGCGGGACGACCCCCCAGCGGCGAAGCTCACGCAGCCGGCGCAAGCAGGTTGCGGGCGGACTGCACGGACAGAAAGGAACGACGCACGTGACGACGATGTCTTCGGCCGAGCCGACACGTCGCGATTTTCTTTACATTGCGACCGCCTCCATCGCCGGGATCGGGGCCGCCGCGACACTCGTGCCGCTGATCGCGCAGATGAATCCCGACGCCTCGACCATTGCGGCCGGCGCGCCCATCGAAGTCGATCTTTCGCCGATTGCCGACGGCCAGGTGATCAAGGTGTTCTGGCGCGGCAAGCCGATCTACGTCAATCACCGCACCAAGAAGCAGATCGAGGAGGCGCAGAACGTCGACGTCGCCAAGCTGCCCGACCCGCAGCCGGATTCGGCGCGCGTCAAGCCGGGTCACGATCAGTGGCAGGTTCTGATCGGAATCTGTACCCATCTCGGCTGCATTCCGATCGCCCATCAGGGACCGTACGACGGCTATTTCTGTCCCTGCCATGGCTCGGTCTACGACACGTCGGGACGCATCCGGCAAGGACCCGCGCCGCTGAACCTCGCGCTGCCGCCCTACGAATTTCTCTCCGACACCAAGATCCGGATCGGCTGACGGCCTCGATCATGAGCGGACATCCGACCTACCAGCCGCAAAGCGCGTTCATGCGATGGATGGAGCGGCGGCTGCCGATCGGCGGGCTCATCTACTCGTCCTTCGTCGTTTATCCCACCCCGCGCAACCTCAACTACTGGTGGACCTTCGGCGGCATTCTCACCTTCATGCTCGCCGCGCAGATCGCCACCGGCGTGGTGCTGGCGATGCATTACACGCCGCACGTCGACTACGCCTTCGATTCCGTCGAGCAGATCATGCGCGACGTGAACTACGGCTGGCTGTTGCGCTACCTGCACTCGACCGGCGCATCCATGTTCTTCCTCGCCGCCTACATCCACCTGTTCCGTGGCATGTATTACGGCTCGTACAAGGAGCCGCGCGAGGTGCTGTGGATCCTCGGCGTCATCCTGTTGCTGCTCATGATCATCACCGGGTTCATGGGCTACGTGCTGCCCTGGGGCCAGATGAGCTTTTGGGCGGCGATTGTCATCACCAACCTGTTCTCCGCCATCCCGCTGGTGGGCGAACCCATCGTGACCTGGCTATGGGGCGGCTACGCGGTCGGCAATCCCACGCTCAATCGCTTCTACTCGCTGCACTATCTTTTGCCGTTCGTCATCGTCGGCGTCGTCGTGCTCCACATCTGGGCGCTGCACGTGGCGGGGCAGAACAATCCGGCGGGCATCGAGCCCAAGGGTGAGCAAGACACCGTCGCATTCACGCCTTATGCGACGATCAAGGACACCTTCCTGCTCGCGGTCTTCTTGATCCTGTTCGCCTGGTTCGTGTTCTACATGCCGAATTTTCTGCTTGCCCCCGAGAACTACATTCCGGCCAATCCGGCGGTGACGCCGCCGCACATCGTGCCGGAATGGTATTACCTGCCGTTCTACGCGATTCTGCGCGCGATTCCGAACAAGCTCCTCGGTGTGATCGCGCTCGTCGCCTCGATCCTCATCCTCGTCTTCCTGCCGTGGCTCGATACGTCGAAAGTGCGCTCGGCGCGCTACCGTCCGCTCTATCGTCAGTTCTTCTGGGCGTTCGTGATCGTCTGCATCGGCCTCGGCTGGCTTGGCGCCAAGCCTCCGGAAGGCAACTACGTGCTGTTCGCGCGCATCTTCACGGTCTACTACTTCGCGTTTTTCCTGGTCATCCTGCCGGTACTCGGCAAGATCGAGCGAACCAAGCCGCTGCCCAACTCGATTGCGGAATCGGTGCTGCGCGAGGGCAAGCCTATCGGGGCGCCCGCGCCGCCTCCCGCGAAGGCTTGAGGGGTCATGGCTCACGCGCGCGCCGTCCTCGCTGTTGCCATCTCGCTTGCCGCCCTTGCTCTACCCGCGCGGGCGCAGGAGCACGAACCGCCGCCGCCGCCCACCAACAAATGGTCGTTCGCGGGACCGTTCGGCAAATTCGACCGCGCGCAGCTGCAGCGCGGGTTCAAGGTCTACCGCGAGGTCTGCCAGGTCTGCCACGGCCTGAAACTGGTCGCCTTCCGCACGCTTGCGGATCCGGGCGGGCCAGGTTTTACGACCGCGCAAGCAACCGCCATCGCCGCCGAATACCAGGTCAAGGGCGAGCCCGACGATCAGGGCGAGGTCAAGGATCGCCCCGGCCGCCTGGCCGACACTTTCCCGCCGCCGTTTCCCAACGAGCAAGCGGCGCGCGCGCGCTACAACGCGGTGCCGCCCGATATGTCGGTGATCGCCAAGGCGCGAAGTTACGAACGCGGCTTCCCCCGCTGGGTGGGCGATATCTTCACGCAATACCAGGAGCAGGGCGTCGACTACATCACCGCGCTGCTGCGGGGCTACAAGGACGCGGCGCCGCCGGGTGTCACCATTCCGACCGGCAACTTCTACAATGAGTATTTCCCGGGCCACGCCATCGCGATGCCGCCGCCGCTCACCGACAACCGCGTCGAATACACCGACGGGGCGCCGATGACCGTCGAGCAATACGCCAAGGACATCTCGGCCTTCCTGATGTGGACCGCCGAGCCGCACCTCGAGGCCCGAAAGCGCGTCGGCATGCAGGTGTTCATTTTCCTGATCGTGCTGGCCGTGCTTCTCTACTTCACCAAGAAGAAGGTGTGGCACGCGGTGGAATTGCATCCGGAAGAACTCAAGCCGCGTCCGCCGAGCGAATATCCGCGCGCGTGAGCGCATCCGCATGACCAAGGCCGTGCTCGGCGTCATCGGCGGCTCCGGCATCTATGAGCTGCCGGGGCTCGAGAAGGTGCGGCAAAGGACGATCAGGAGCCCATGGGGGGAGCCGTCGGCGCCGCCGCGCGTCGGCGAGATTGCAGGTACGCCAGTCGTCTTTCTCTCGCGTCATGGCGACGGACACCGCCTCTCGCCCTCCGACATCAACTACCGTGCCAATATCGACGTGCTCAAGCGCGCCGGGGTGACCGACCTCGTCTCGCTCTCGGCCTGCGGCTCGTACAGGGAGGAATTGCCGCCCGGCACCTTCGTGCTGGTCGATCAATTCGTCGACCGCACCTTCAACCGGGCGAGCTCGTTCTTCGGCAAGGGCTGCGTCGCCCACGTGTCGATGGCGCATCCCGTCTCGCCGCTCTTGCAGGACCGCATCGCCGCCGCCGCCGAGCGCGAAGGACTCAAGATCGTGCGCAGCGGCACTTACGTGTGCATAGAAGGACCGCAGTTTTCGACCTACGCCGAGAGCATGACCTACAAAGGGCTCGGTTATTCCGTCGTCGGCATGACCAACCTGCCGGAAGCCAAGCTCGCGCGCGAGGCAGAGCTCTGCTACGCGAGCGTGGCCATGGTCACCGACTTCGACTGCTGGCATCCCGACCACGACGCGGTGACGGTGCAGGACATCATCGCCGTGCTCAGCGCCAACGCCGACAAGGCGAAGGCGCTGGTGGCGCGGCTCGCCCGCGATTTCCCGCGCGAGCACGAGCCGTGTCCGGTCGGATCGGACCGCGCGCTCGACACCGCGCTGATCACCGCGCCCGAGGCGCGCGACAAGCGCCTGTTGCGCAAGCTCGACGCCGTGGGAGGCCGCGTGCTGAAGCCGAAACGCTGATCCCCGGCTCTCGATCATATCGCCCGGATTGAGCGCAGCGAAATCCGGGCGGCACGAAACTCTCCCGCATTTCGCCATAGCGCGTCGGGCTACGCCCTTAGGACGTCGCACGTACTCCCGCCAGCCGCTTCGCAATCTGCCGGGCGGCAATCGCGCCGCTCGCGAGCGCGGTCGCAATGCTCGGATGCGCCGGATTTGCCACGTCGCCCGCCGCGAAGGCGCCGCGGCAGGACGTTTCCATGTTGCCATCGACCACGAGATAGCCGAGCGCGTCGGTCGCGGGCGCAAGCTCGGCGAACCAGGCTTCGTTCGTATTCGGCCGGTAGCCGAACAGCAACACCACGTGGTCGGCGTCGATCTCGCGGCCGTCATCGAGCCGCAGGCGCACGCCGCAAGAGATTTCCTCGAGCGCTTCGACGGTGCGCTCCGCCATCACCTTCACTAATCCGGCTGCCTGATGCGGGCGCAGGCGCTCGATCAGGAGCGGCTGCGCCTTCGGCGACTTCGAGCGCATGATCACGCTCACGCGCACGCCTTTCTCGGCCAGGATGCGCGACACGTCGAAGGCATTATCGCCGCCCCCGATCACCGCGACGTGCGAGCCCAAGTCGGCGTTCGGCTCGCCGATTGCGCTCGCACCGAGATGGAGGCGGCCCGCCACTGCAACGCGCCGCGCATTCGCAACCTCATCGAGCCACTCCTCGCCCGCAAATCGCGTGCCGGTCGCGATCACGACTGCCGCCCCCGACAATGAACGCGGGTCCCCGGAGAGGTCGAGCCGCCATTGCTCCTTCCCGCGGATGAGGCGCTGCGGGGTGGCGCCGAGCCAAGTGTCGATCCCAAGCGCGCGGATGTGGGCGGCGAACTCGGCCGCGTTCTCGCGCGCGCTCTTGCCGCGCTGACCGAGCAGCCACTCGTTCGGATAGGGGCTCAGGCGCGCCATCCCGCCCAGCGCATTCTCCTTTTCGATGATCACGGGGTAGAGGCCGTAGTTGTGCAGCCACAGCGCACAGGACATGCCGGCGGGGCCGCCTCCGATGATCGGCACCACCGGCGCCTCGGTTGATCGCGGCATATCCCGTCTCCGGTTGCGCGCCGCCCCATGGTTCGCCAGAGTGAGGCCGCCTGCAAGTCTCCAGCTCCGTGTCACCGCGAGATGCCCATGGTCAGCATGCACTTCGAGCACGACCTCAAGGACGCAATCCGCTCCATCCCGGACTATCCCAAGCCCGGGATCGTGTTCCGCGACATCACCACGTTGCTCGGCAATGCACGCGCGTTCCGCCGTGCGGTGGACGAACTGGTTCAGCCCTGGGCTGGGATGAAGATCGACAAGGTCGCCGGCATCGAAGCGCGCGGCTTCATTCTCGGCGGGGCGGTCGCGCACCAGGTCTCGGCCGGCTTTGTGCCGATCCGCAAGAAGGGCAAGCTGCCGCACAAGCGCGTGTCGATCGCCTATTCGCTGGAATACGGCCTCGACGAGATGGAAATGCACGAGGACGCGGTGGCGAAGGACGACCGCGTCATCCTGGTGGACGACCTCATCGCCACCGGTGGCACGGCGGAGGGCGCGGTCAAGCTGTTGCGCCAGTTGGGCGCGCAAGTGCTCGCCGCCTGCTTCATCATCGACCTGCCCGATCTCGGCGGCGCCGCGAAGCTGCGCGGGCTCGACGTGCCGGTGCGCACGCTCATCAGCTTCGAAGGGCATTGAGGCTGCTGCACACTGCGGATGTCATGCCCGCGAAGGCGGGCATCCAGTAGACTGCGCGCGTCTGCTAGTCCTCAGACTGCGCGCGTCTGCTAGTCCTCCATACCTGCGAATACTGGATCGTCCGCTTTCGCGGACGATGACCGTTCGAGGTTGGGCGCTGGCTACTTCCGGTGCGGTCCCCATGGGCCAGGCTCGCTGTCGGGAGCCGGCGAGGAGCCGAGTTCGATCGGCGGCCGCTCCGGCAGGAATGGCTCGCCGCTGCTCGCTTGTTGCGTTCCACCCCATGGTCCGCCGGCGGTGGCTTGATCGGCAGTCTCGGTTTCGGCGTCCGCTTCGCCCGGCGCGGGCAGCGCCAGCGGGCCTGGATCATGGCCGCCCGCGAACTTCACCAGCGCCGCCGCGCGCGCATCGATCGGCGGATGCGTGTCGAAGATGTTGGAGAATCCCTCACGCGGGTTGTCGATGCACATTTCCATCACCGCCGAGGTCGCGCCGGGTAGCTCGCCGCGGCCCTCGATCTTGCGCAACGCCGAGATCATCGCGTCCGGGTTCTTGGTGAGCTCGACCGAGCCCGCGTCGGCCAAATATTCGCGTTTGCGCGAGAGCGCAAAGCGAATGACGATCGATAGAATCCAGGCGACGGCGACGAGCACGATGGCGATGAGGATCGCCACTCCGGCGCCCTTGCGGTCGCCGCCCTCGCGTCCGCCGCGCCAGCGCAAGCCGCCTTGGAACATGAGACGGAAGATGAGCTCGGCGAAGAACGCGATCACCCCGGCGATGATCACGGCAATCACCAGCATGCGAACGTCGCCATTGCGGATGTGGGTCAATTCGTGGCCGAGCACCGACTCGATTTCCGCATTGTTGAGCGAATTGAGGAGGCCGGTGGTGACCGTGATCGAATATTGCTTCTCGTTCATGCCGGTGGCGAAGGCGTTGAGGCTGTCATCCTCGATTACCTTGAGCTTCGGCGTGGTGATGCCGCGCGAGATGCAGAGGTTCTCGAGAAGATTATAGAGGCGCGGCTCCTCCTGCCGCGTCACCTCGCGGCCGCCGGTCACCGCATCGATCATGCTCTGATGGAATTTGTGGGCGATGAGGATCCACAGCGCGGTGCCGAGCGTCGCCCATGGTGCGGCGTAGAGCGCATCGCTCAGCGCGCGGCGCAACAGCTCGTCTGGCGGCGCGTCGGTGGTCAGCGCCTCGCCGACAAGCGCGCCGGCATAGACCAGCAGGTAGACGAGGAAGAACAGGCCGATGAGCAGTGCGATCGAGCGCCGCTTGTTCGATTGGATGTGGGTGTAGAGACCGTAGGCGGCCATACAATGATCCGCTATGAGAGAACGTGTCCCGGATGCGGTGCAGCGCGAAGCGCACGGAAAATGGTGCTACGCACTTGAATACGCTTGAGCGCAGTGCGCGCAGCGGTGCCCCGCTGATCCGGGACCGTTCCAGGTTCGCAGTCCGCGGCGGTCCCGGGTCTGCAGCGCATCGCTCCGCTTCGCTGCGCGCTGCACTGCGCCCGGGACACGAAATCCCAATGCCTCAAAACTTCACCTGCGGCGCCTGCTCGAGCACCTTGCGCTCCTCGACGCCGACGTCGAAGAAATCCTTCGGCGTAAATCCGAGCGGGCCCGCCAGCAGCACGGCGGGGAACTGCTGGATGCCGGTGTTGTACTCCTGCACCGCGTTGTTGAAGAAGCGGCGCGCGGCGGCGATCTTGTTCTCGATGTCGGAGAGCTGGGCCTGCAGCTGCTGGAAATTCTGACTGGCCTTGAGGTCCGGATAGGCTTCGCTCAGCGCGAAGAGTTGCCGCAGCGCTCCGGTGAGCGCGTTTTCGGCTGCCGCCTGCGCGGCGACGCCTCCCGACTGGGCAGCGATCGCGGTGTTCCGCGCCTGCACGACCGCTTCCAGCGTGCCGCGTTCGTGACCGGCATAGCCCTTCACGGTCTCGACTAGGTTGGGAACGAGATCGTGGCGCTGTTTGGTCTGCACGTCGATGTCGGAGAACGCCTGATTGACCCGCTGGCGCATGGCAACGAGGCCGTTGTAGATCGTAATGATCCACAGCACGAGCACGACGATCACGCCGATGACGATCCAGGTGACGGCGGTGGAGGACATGAAGGGCTCCTCGTAAGGTTATCGCCGGCGCCAATCTATGGCGCGCCAGGGGCGAAGGGAAGCGGCGCGCGGAACGTCAGGGCGCACAAATCGTTGGCTTGAACGGAGCTGCGCGCCGCGGCGCGAACGAGGCGATCATGGCAGTAAGTATTCCGGTCACGGCGCACGCGCCCGCACCGTCAGACGCGGCGATCGTCGCGACCGATATCCCGGCACGGCTCGATCGGCTGCGCTGGGGCCGTTTCCACACCTTGGTCGTGGTCGCGCTCGGCATCACCTGGATCCTCGATGGTCTCGAGGTGACGCTGGCGGGTGCGATCTCGCCCGCGCTCAAGGAAAGTCCGCAGCTGCGTTTCTCGAATGCCGACGTCGGGCTTGCCAGCAGCGCCTATCTCGCGGGCGCCGTGCTCGGCGCGCTGTTCTTCGGCTGGCTCACCGATCGGCTCGGCCGCAAGCGGCTGTTCTTCATCACGCTTGCGTTCTATCTCGTCGCCACCGCCGCGACCGCGCTGTCGTGGAATCTGGCGAGCTTCGCGTTGTTTCGCTTCTTCACCGGCGCCGGCATCGGCGGCGAATACACCGCGATCAATTCGAGCATCCAGGAGTTGGTGCCGGCGCGCTATCGCGGCTGGACCGATCTCGTCATCAACGGGAGCTTCTGGATCGGCACGGCGCTTGGCGCGGCAGGCTCGCTCGTGCTGCTCGATCCCAACCTGCTGGCGCCAGATTTGGGATGGCGCTTGGCCTTTCTCATCGGGGCGGTGCTGGGCCTCGTCATCTTCCTCATGCGCCTGTGGCTGCCGGAATCGCCGCGTTGGCTGATGACGCACGGACGCGTCGAGGAGGCAAACGCGGCGATGGATAAGATCGAGGCCGCGTTCCGCGCCCGCGGCCACCGCATCCCCGACGAGGCGCTGCCCGTCATTCGGCTGCGCTTGCGCCGCTCCACCCCGCTCGCCGAGGTCGCCCACACGTTGTTTCGGGTCGAGCGCCGGCGCACCCTCGTAGGCTTGAGCCTGATGGCGGCGCAGGCGTTCTTCTACAACGCGATCTTCTTCACTTATGCGCTGGTGCTGACCGACTTCTACGCCATCCCCGCCGATCATGTGGGCTGGTACTTGTTGCCCTTCGCGCTCGGAAATTTCCTCGGCCCGGTGGTGCTCGGTCGGCTGTTCGACACCGTCGGGCGTCGGCCGATGATCGCCACGACCTATGCGGTATCGGGAGTGTTGCTCGCCGGCGCCGGCTATTTGTTCGCCATCGGCGTGCTCTCCGCGACCGGCCAGACGATCGCCTGGATGGTGATCTTCTTTTTCGCCTCGGCGGCGGCAAGCTCGTCCTATCTCACGGTAAGCGAAATTTTTCCGCTCGAAATACGCGCGCTGGCCATCGCCTTCTTCTACGCCGTCGGCACCGGCATCGGCGGCGTGGCGGGGCCGTGGTTGTTCGGCGCGCTGATCGACACCGGCTCGCGCTGGAGTCTCTTCGTCGGTTATCTCTTCGGATCGGTGCTGATGCTCGCGGCAGCCTTCATTGCGGCGCGTTACGGCGTGGCCGCCGAACGCAAATCGCTGGAGAGCATCAGCCGGCCGCTTGCCGCCGCCGAGTGATGAATCTCAGCGCAAGAATTCCGGCGAGATCAACCGTGGCAGGAGCAATGGAATTTGCGGCCAGGTGATGATCGCCGCCAGCACCAGCAACATCGGTACGAGCATGATCATGGTATCTTTGAGCGCGTAGCGCACCCGCACCCGCGCGACCGCGCAGGAGATCATGAGGCAAAGCCCGTAAGGCGGCGTCACCAGTCCGAAGGCGAGCGAGACAATCCCGATGATGGCGAATTGCACGGGATGCATGCCGACCGAACGCGCGAGCGGCTCGAGCGTCGTGCCGACGATGATGATTGCCGGGATGGCGTCGAGGAAACAGCCCACCACCAAAAACACGAGCGCGATGAAGAAGCCGACTTCCGTGATGCCCATGCCCCACGTGGTGACGTTGGCAAGCAGCGCGCGCGGGATCTGGTAATAGGCGAGCATCCAGCCGAAGGCCGAAGCGGTACCGACGCAAAACAGCGCGACGGCGGAGAGTCGCCCGGTCTCGGCGAGGGCCCGGTAGAGTTGCTTTGCGTCCATCTCGCGGTAGACGAAAATCGACAGCACGGCGGCGTAGATCACGGCAACGCACGCCGATTCGGTGGCTGTGAACCAGCCCAGCAGGATGCCGCCGACGATGATGAAGGGGGTCATCAGCGCCGGCACCGACTGCGCCGCCGAGCAGAAGAACTCGCGCAACGTGGCGCGAGGATAGACCGGATAATTGTAGAGCTTGGCATAGACATGCACGGTCGCCATCTGCGCGGCCGCGATCAGCAGGCCGGGCAGAATGCCCGCGAGGTAGAGCGCCCCGATCGAGACCGACAGCACGCCGCCCCAGACGATCATCAGGATCGAGGGCGGGATGATCACGGCGAGCACCGCCGAGACCGCGGTGATGGCGATCGAGAACGAAAGGTCGTAGCCCTCTTTGGTCTGCGCCTCGATGAAGATTTTGCTCTGGCTCGCGGCGTCGGCGGTGGATGAGCCGGAGATGCCGGCGAAGAACACGGACAAAAGCACGTTGATCTGCGCCAGCGATCCCGGCCAGTTGCCGACCATGGTGCGCGAGAGATGCACCAGACGATCGGTAATGCCGCCGATGTTCATGAGATTGGCAGTCAAGAGAAAGAACGGCACCGCCAGCAGGATGAACGAGTTGTAGGACTTGAACGTCTCGTTGAAGAGGACCATCGGGGAGAGCCGCAGCTCGAAGATGAGCGGCGGCAGACACGCGAGTCCGAGCGCAAACGCCACCGGCACCCGCAGCGCAATGAGGAAGAAGAACGAACCGAATAGCACCAGCGCCGCCATCCCCGGCGACATTGCGGCTTGCGTCATGGCGCGGTCTTCCCGGCCAGGATGCGGATGTTGTCGACGAAGATCTCACCCAGAAAGATCACCCAGGTGGCGCCGGCGAGCGGCCATGCGATAAAAATGAACGGCATCGGCAATTCGGCAAGTTCCGATTCCTGGTACCAGCCGAACTCGACAAATTTGATCCCCCAATAGAGGAATACCAGCGCGAAGATCAGCACGAACAGGTTCGACACGATCCTCAGCATCGCGTTGGCGCGCCGCCCGAGCTCCGGCCAGATGTCCACCTCGAAATGCGTGCCTTCCTTGATGCCGATCATGGCGCCCAGCATGATCATCCAAATGAATAGGAACCGCGACAGCTCCTCGGTCCAGATGTAGCTCGGGATCAGATGCGTGTAGCGCGCGACGATCTGCAGCGAGACCGGCACCACCAGGAACGCGACGGTCGCCACCATCAGCCAGGTCAGCAGTCGGCAATAGCTGTCGATCAGCTTTCTCATGCACGCGAAGCTAGAGCAGTTTCAGCTGGAGTGGAATCGTCTGTGCGTAGGCCGCGGGCTCCACCTCTCCCCGCGTGCGGGGAGAGGGAGCCCATCGAGATCGAGGCGCAGCTACTTGATCGCGTTGATCTGCGTGAAGATCGCGTCGGCGCCGATCTCCTTGGCGTAGGCGGCCATGACCGGATCGACCAGCTTCTTCATCTCCGCGCGGTCGGCGAAAGCAATTCGCTTAAGCTTGCCGGCCTTCTCCAGCGCCTCGAGCTTGGCGCCATCTTCCGAGGACTCGACCTGCCGGCCATAGCCTCCGGCTTCCTTACCGGCCTTGATGATGGCGGCTTGCAGCTCCGGTGAAAGTTTCTTGAAGGTCTTGGCGGAGAAGCAGATCGGCCGGATGGTGATGGCGTGCTCGGTCATCGCGAGATTGGGGCCGACCTCGTAGAACTTCATCTGCTCGACGCCGGCCGCCTCGTTCTCGCCCGCCGCGATGACGCCGTTCTGGATCGCGTTGTAGATCTCGTTATAGGCGATCACGGTCGGCGACATGCCGGCCGCCGCGAAGGTACGGCTCCAGATCGGCGCGCCTTGCACGCGCACTTTGAGCCCCCGCATCTCGACGAGGTTGCGCACCGGCCGGTTGGCGAAGATGTTGCGCACGCCGCCGCCGGCATAGCCGATGAGCATGACGTCCGCCTTCTGCGCGATTTCATCCGCGATCGGCTTGAGGAGGTCGGCGTCGAGCACCTTGTTCCAGTGATCGAGGTCCCGGAACAGGAACGGCGCGTCGATGAAGGGGGCAGCCTTGGAGAAGGTCGACATGTGCGCCGGCGACACGATGCCATAGTCGACCGAGATGCCCTGATTCATGTAGGCAAAGTAGTCCTTCTCCAGCCCCAGTTCGCTGTTGCGGTGGAGCACGAAATTGATCGGCTTGCCGTAATATTGTTTGACCAGCGCTTCGAAGCGGAGCAGCGCCTTGTTGAAGGCATGATCGTCGTTGAACTGAACCGCGCCGTGGAGCGTCACCGCGTCCTGGGCGCGCGCCGTCGGCACTATGCAGGCAACGACGGCAATGGCAGCAACGAATAGGGTCGTCCTCAGCGTGCGGGACATTGCATCCTCCCGGGATCGCGTGTTCTCGTTTGGTAGCAGATAGTACGCGGGCACCGATCCTTGTCCATGGCGATGTGATGAAACGCGCCGATCAACTCGCGGATCACCGCAGCATCTGGGAGCGCAAGGCCGTGCTGCGCCTCGTCTACGACGATTTCTACGATCGCATTGCGGCCGCCTGCCGTCCTGGCCTGACGATCGAGATCGGTGGCGGCATCGGCAACCTCAAGCGCCGCCTCACAGACGTGGTCGCGACCGACATTCAGAGCGCGCCGTGGCTCGATTGCGTGGCGGACGCGCAGCGGCTGCCGTTCGCGGATCGCTGCGCCGCCAATATCGTCATGGTCGACGTGCTGCATCATCTCGAATTCCCGGTCATCTTCTTCCGCGAGTCCGTGCGGGTGCTGCGCCCGGGCGGGCGCGTGCTCATGGTCGAGCCCGCGATTACCTGGGGTAGCAGCTTGTTCTACCGGCTCTTTCATCACGAACCGGTGCGGACCTCGGCCGACGCGCTCGTCGATGGCAGTCCCGATCCGCGTCGCGATCCCTATGCGTCCAATCAGGCCATCCCGACCCTGCTCGTCACCCGCGAACGCGCGCGGTTCCATCGCCTTTTTCCCGCGCTGCGCATCGCGTGCGTGCAATGGTTCTCGCTTGCGGCCTACCCGCTCAGCGGCGGCTTTCAGCCTTGGAGCCTCGTCGGCGACGGCGTCGCCCGTCGCCTCCTGCGCATCGAGCGCGCGCTTGAGCCGGCGATCGGTCGCTTCGCGGGATTTCGAATGTTGCTGATGGTCGAGAAGGCGACCAACGCCGGCCGGTGAGGCCGCATCGGCAATCGGGCTGAAAAGTTGATCGCGGTCTTGCAATTGGCTTGGTGCGGCATAGGCTGCCCGCGTTGCCGGTTCCGGGAGAGGTGCTCCCGCTGATCCGCGCACAGGCACCCTATGGATGCGCGCTTTCCTATCGTCGGCGTCGGCGCCTCCGCCGGAGGCGTGGAAGCGCTTGAATATCTGTTCAAGGCCCTGCCGCCCGAACCTGGCATGGCCTTTGTCATCATCACCCACCTTGCGCCCAAGCGCGAAAGCATGCTGCCGGAAATACTGACGCGCGACACCCGTATGCCGGTGCTGGTCGCGGAACACGACCAGCTCGTCCGCGCCGATCATATCTATGTGGCGCCGGCCGATAGCGTCCTCCAAATCGAGAAGGGGCGGCTGCGCGTTCGCGCGGTCGCCGACGGTCGCGAGCGCACCCCCATTGACTCGTTCTTCGCCTCCCTTGCCGACGACCAGGCCGAATGTGCCATCGGCATTGTGCTTTCCGGCGCTGGCAACGACGGCACGCTCGGCATCAAGGCGATCAAGGAGCATGGCGGGCTGACGCTCGCTCAGGCGACCGACCACTCCGGTCCGCGCCATGCCAGCATGCCCGAGAGCGCCATCGCCTCGGGTCTGGTCGACCTTGCGGTGCCGGTCGAGAGCATGCCGGAAAAGCTCATCGCCTACATGCGCAACTTCGATATCCTGGACAAGGAGTTGGAAAGGGACGAGCAAGCAGACGCGACGCGCCGCGCCATCTGCGCCATTCTGCTCGAGCAGACCGGGCACGACTTCAACGGCTACAAGACGCGCACCTTCTATCGCCGGATCGAACGCCGCATGCAGGTCCTGCAGATTCCCTCGCTCGCCGCCTACGCCGATCGGCTGCGCCAGGACGCCGGCGAGATCCACACCCTATTTCGCGATCTGTTGATCGGCGTCACCAATTTTTTCCGCGACGCCAAGGCGTTCGAGGCGCTGGAACAGCTGGTGATGCCGCGCCTGTTCGAAGGCAAGGGTGGGTCTGACGCAATCCGCGTCTGGGTGCCGGGCTGCGCCACCGGCGAAGAGGTCTATTCGTTGGCAATCATGCTGCGCGAGCAGGTCGCGCAAAACCGCTCGCGGGCTAAAATCCAAATCTTTGCCACCGATATCGACGACGCGGCACTGGCGGTCGCGCGCACCGCCCGCTATCCCGACACCCTCCTGCGCGGTGTTTCCAAGGAGCGGCTCGAGCGCTTCTTCACCTCCGAAGGCACCAGCTACGTCGTCAACAAGCCGATCCGCGACATGTGCGTGTTCTCCTCGCACAGCGTGGTGCGCGATCCGCCGTTCTCGCGCATGGACCTCATCTCCTGCCGCAATCTGCTCATCTATCTTGACGGCGAACTGCAAGGCCACGTCATCCCGGTCTTCCATTACGCGCTCAAGCCGCATGGCTTCTTGTTCCTCGGCACGTCCGAGAACATCTCCCAGCACGGCGATCTGTTTACCCCGCTCGACAAGAAGAACCGCATATTCCAGCGGCGCGAAGACGGCGCGGCCATCCCGCGTCTGCCGGTGCTGTTTCGCCGCCACGGTGTCGCGGACGGCGGCTTGGCCGAGACCAAGGAGCCGAAGGGACCCTCGCTGCGACAATCCGTCGAAGCGCGCGTGCTGGAGCGCTATGCACCGGTCCACGTCGTGGTCACCCGCGAGGGCGACATCATCAATTATTTCGCGGGGACCGGAAAATACCTGGAGGCTCCGCCCGGACGGCCGAATCGAGCGCTGATGGCAATGGCGCGCAAGGGCCTGCGCTTGGCGCTGCGTTCCGCGCTGCACGAGGCGACCCAATCGCGGCGGCCGGCGGTGCGCGACGATGTCGAGCTCGAGGGCGGCGATGGCAACGAATTCGTCAGGATCACGGTCGAGCCGCTGGGCGACGACGATAACGAATCGCTCTACCTCATCGTGTTCGGCGATTCGCGCGCGCCGGCCGCGCAAGGGAAATCGCCGGCGAAACACCATAAAGGCAAGATTCGCGATCCAAATCTCGAGCAGCTCGAGGGGGAGCTGCGGGATACGCGGGAACGGCTGCAGTCGATGGCGGAGGAATACGAGACCGCGATCGAGGAGCTCAAATCCGGCAACGAGGAGATGGTTTCCGTCAACGAGGAATTGCAGTCCACAAACGAGGAGCTGGAGACGTCGAAGGAGGAGCTGCAGTCGGTCAACGAGGAACTGCAGACCGTCAATCATGAGCTGACGATAAAGATCGATGAGCTCGATCGTGCCAATTCCGATCTTCGGAACCTGTACGAGAGCACGCAAATCGCAACGGTCTTTCTCGACCGCGACATGATCATCCGCAGTTTCACGCCGGCGGTGACCCACATCTTCAGCCTCATTCCGACCGATCGCGGGCGTCCGCTGACCGACATCGCCCATCATCTCGATTACGCCGAGTTGCCCCAGGACATCCAACAGGTCTTCGCGACGCGCCAGCCGGTCGAACGGCGCGTCAACCGGCGCGACGGCGCCGCGCACTACATCATGCGCGCATTGCCCTATTGGACCGGAAGCAACCGGATCGAAGGCGCCACCGTAACGTTCAGCGACGTGACCAGCTTGGCGCAGGCCGAAGAGCAGCTGCGCGTCATGGTGGCCGAGCTTAATCATCGGGTGAAAAACATGCTGACCGTGATCGTCAGCATCGCCGGCCAAACCTTGAAACGTTCGGCCGATGCGGAAAGTTTCGCCAAGACGTTCCTCGATCGTCTGCACGCCATGGCGCGCTCCCATGACCTGCTCTCGCGCGAGCAGTGGAGCGAGATCTCGCTCCGCGATATAGTGACCCAGGAGATCGAGCCCTATCGGCTCGGTCGCGGCGATCGTGTGGTCATCGAAGGGCCGCCGGTGCCGCTCACTCCGAAACGCGCGCTCTCGCTCGGGATGATCATCCACGAGCTTGGAACCAATTCGGTGAAGTACGGCTCTTTATCCACGGGCGACGGATCGCTGGAAGTGACCTGGGCGCTGGAGAGGCGCAGCGAGAATTCCCTCGTGTTGGACTGGCTCGAGCGCGGCGGTCCGCCGGTGGCTCAGTCGCCGCCGCATGGATTTGGGTTGACCCTGATCGAGCGCGAAGTCGGCCAGGGCCTCGGGGGAAGGGCGCGGATCGAATTCGCAGAGGACGGTCTGCGGGTCAATTTGCGCATTCCGCTGGAGCCGGGATAGCGGACCGTCGAGGGAATTGTGGACGGCGCGTCCTAGCAACCTTTCCGCCTTCAATTGACGCAGTTTGGGCCGTCATATGCGTCGCGGATCGAACCTGCCGCGCCTTGGGTCCGAGCCGGTCAGCCTTGCCTGTTCCCGTGGCCAAGAAAATGCTGGAAGTGTCAGGAACCTGACACACGGGTGACGCGTTAGTGGCGCAGACGGCCAGCCCTTTGCCCGCCATGCCGCCCGCTGCGGTCCTTGCGTTGGCACGACCGTTTCGAACCAACGGCCATCGGCTTTTAGCGGGCGGCCCTGCAAATGGAAGGGAGCGCTCCCATGCCGGCGAATGCAAAGGCGAGCGGCCAGGTACGGCAGGTAGGGAAGACATCAGGCCCTGCTCTTAAGCGTTACCTCGGCGCTACGGTCCGCACGGCCGACCGGATCGATTACTGGATCCGTCAGCACGTGATCGAACGCCCGCCTGGGCTTGCCGGGCACATCAATGAACTGCGGTCTGCTCAGGCGCAAGCGAGCGCGCCGGCTGCTGCAGCGACGCGCGCATCGGCGCGCCATGCCATCCCCGCCCCGCGGGCCGTGCGGCCGCTTGCGAGCAAGCTGATGCTTGCCTGCGATCGACGCGCTTGGCTCTCCGCACTCGGGCAGTCGCTCAAGGGCCAATACGACGCCCTGGCGGCCCCTGTCCCCCCGCGGCTTGCCGCACGCGTGCGGCAACACGAGGCACAGGATCAGACGAGCGGACGCTGATACCGGCGGCCATTGTTTTCGATCCCCTCGGCAGCACGCTATTGGCGATCCCGTAGCCCACATTGAGCGCAGCGAAATCCGGGTCGATACGTCCAGCTCGGATGAGTGAAGCAACATCCGGATTGTAATCCTCCACGGATAGTCGCGGATTTCGCTGCGCTCAATCCGGGCTACTTGCTCCGCAAACAAGCTGCTAGAACGACCGCGATGCGCGATCGCGAAATCGGTGCATGCGACTGCACCGGCGGCGCGCGCAATCTGGGCGGCGAACGCAGCGAGTTCTCAACGGAGCGAAGTCGATGTGGACCTTGATCATCATCACGCTTCTTCTGCCGAACAATGCCGGCAGCACCGGCGCGAGCGGCGCCGGCGTCACCACCACGATGCTCAGCTTTGCGGACCAGCAAAAATGTCTGGCCGCCGCAGAGGCCGTCGGCGTGCCGGATTTTGCGCAAATCCCGGCCGGCGCAACCGCCCCGGTATCCGGGATCTACCGGATCGTCACGCGATGCGTGGCGCGCGACCGCGGCGCGCTGTTGCGGCCGGGCGACGGCATGTTCCGACCAGATGGGTCGATGGGGCGATGAGGCCTGATCGCTCGTTGCCGCGGCGCCCTGATTCCGCGCTCTATCCCGCCTTCTTCTGCCGGGCGGACGAGCGGCCGGCGCGTTTGGCCGTGCGGCGCTGGGCGCTGGTACGGGACGGCTTGCGTCGCGCGCCGCTCCCGCGCTCCGCGCTCACGCTCCGGCGCAACGCGTCCATGAGATTGATGACCTTCGCCGGTTCGCGCTCCTTCGGCGCCTCGATCTTCTCGCCGGCGCGCTTCTTCTTCAGCAATTCCTTCAATGCCTCTTCGTAATGATCTTCGAACTTGTCCGGATTGAAATGTCCGGATTTGGTCTCGACGATGTGGGAAGCCAGCTCCAGCATGTCCTTGGGAATCTTCTCGTCCTCGATCTCGTCGAAATACTGGTCCTCCTTGCGAATCTCGTACGGGTATCGCAGCGTCACCCCGAGCAGGCCTTTGCCGCGCGGCTCGAGCGCGATGACGTGCTCGCGCGAGGTGAAAACGACTCGCCCGAGCGCCACCATGCCCTCCTTGCGGATCGCCTCGCGAATGACCGCGAACGCCTGCTGGCCGACCTCGCCGTCGGGAACGACGTAGTAGGGATTGTTCAGATAGAGCTCGTCGATCTCCTTCCTCGGCACGAACTCGTCGATCTCGATGGTGCGCGTGCTCTCGATCGCGACCGCCTCGAGCTCCTCGGGCTCGAGCTCGATGTACTCGCCTTTGCCGACTTCGTAGCCCTTGACGATGTCGGAGGCGTCGACCTCGTCTTCGGTCTCCGCGTCCACTTTGCGGTATTTGATGCGGTTGCCGCTCTTCTTGTTGATCTGGTGAAACCTAATTTTCTCTCGCTCGCTGCTGGCCGGAAACAGCGCGACCGGACACGAGACGAGCGAGAGTTTCAGGTAGCCTTTCCAATACGCACGCGGGGCCACGGACCTGCTCCTGTCAATGAGCGGACACTTACGTCAACGGTAGCTGACGCTATCCCGTTCCGCCTCCGCAAAGGAGGCATTTCTCGCCGTGGCAGAATTGCGTTGCTGATTTGTTCTCGCCGGCAGGCCGGGCTAGACTCCCCTCTACAGGTGATTCGTCCCGGAGCAACCCATGGCTGTTGCCGCTCTCAAACAAAGGCCCGAAGGCAGGCCCGCGCTGAAGACCTACCACGCCACGGTCCACGTCACGCGCACCGAGCAATGGTGCGTGGAAGCTCACTCCGCCGAAGAGGCCCACGAGCTGCTCGCCGCCGGCGCCGGTTATCGCTGCGAGATCGGCGAGTGCGTCAATGTGGAGGTCGAGCGCGTCGAGGAGTAATGCCGAATTCGGGTTAGCCTAGAAGCTCTCGTCCCGACGAAATTCCAGTAAGCGCGTTTACGCGCGTCTTCGACCCGCTCCGGGCGGGGGACGACAGAGCTTCGCGGCGCTGCGGATGTCGCTGCGCTCCATGAGGCTACATGGTTGAAGGGAACAGGCGGGGTTCCAGCGCGTTTTTGCAGCATGAATTCTCAGCGCGTCATCGAAGCTGCCGTCCGGGCGGCGCAAGACTGCCTCTGGCAGAACGCGCCACCGATGTATTACGTGGCCGACGACGTGACGGTCGCGCGCTTGCGCGATCTCGTGCGTTCGCCCGCCATCCAGGCGGCGTTGCTGCAAAGCAGCGACACGTTTCTCACCTTCGTGCTGCGTGCGGTCGAGATTGTGGTTTCGGATCAGTCGCAGGACGACCGCGAGATCATCGGCCGGCTCTGGGACGTGCTCGACGAGCCGCACCTGAACCAGGCGCTGGGCATCCAGCAGAACTCCCGCATCTCGTTCGGGCCCTATCCCCGCCGACGCTGAGTGGTCCAACGCTGTCGCCATGGGGACGCCTCGGCGTAGCAATTAAGCACGCCGTACGAATTGTAGGTTCCAGAGTCGCCAATCGAACTGACCGCCATCCTCTTTGGTGACATGATCGCGCCAGTTGGCCCGATCGAAGGTGGACCCTCCCTTCCGCGTACGGGCCGCAATCACCCCCGCCGCGGTGCTCCCCCGGCGGGGTTTTTGTTTGCGCGTTGGCCGGGCCTCGGTTGATCAGTTTGAATGCTTGTGCCTAGGCGCGCGCTTCTCGCGATGCGATCGCGCTTCGGCAATCGTCAGGCTGCGACAAAATGGAAAGTACTTTCTCGGCGCGGAACCGAACGCGCGGCGATGAGGTTGGGCGTGCATGCCGCGACCTTTGCAACGAGACTCCCATGGCCTGGCGGGGGCGCTGGCCATGCACCTGTGCGTCTACTGCGCGGTGGCGGCATGTTTTGCGCTCGCGCTCTACTACCTGATGCAGCCAACGCGGCTGCCCAACCCGGGGATGGCCGCACATAACGCTTCGCCCCGTATCCTAAATTACGTCGAGGTGCTGCGGACGGAGCGCGAAGCCGCCAAACGTAATGTCGGTCTCAAGCGCGAGCCGGAAACGACCGGTGCATCGCCGCCGCAGCTGCCCGAGGTGACGCCCGAAGTGAAGAGAGCACGCGCCCAAAGCACGGCGCAGAATCCGAGTCGAAGGCAGTCCGCGCGTGGATCGCAGCAAGCCGAGCCGCCGGCAGCTCCGGAGCAACCGTCCTTCGGCGGCTATCGGCCGATGTATTGATGTTTGTCCCTGTGGCGTGGAGTAAGCCCTATAGCGCGTCTTAAGGGCGTTCACGCCCGGCTTCGACGGTCGATGGACGCGCGTAACGAGCTGATGGCCCCCGTCGTTCGAGCGAGCGGTCGGTGGACTAACGCTAGCCCGCTCTCGGCATTCCCGCGGCGATCACCTCGCGCCGCGCCGCTCCCCCAGAATCGTCGTGAGCCCTTCGCTCGGACGCTTATGCCATGCGGTCGTGCCAAGTGCGGGCGCACGGAAAAGCCGCGGGTCTGCGCGCCTGCCGGCGGCGCCTGCGCCCGCGGACTGGTAGCGGTTGGCGGCGTTGATCCACCAATTGCGAAATCGGATAAAAAGCTCTCGCGTATCCTTATCTGTGGCTTCCTCGGCGCGCGCCGCGCATTCCGCCGCTTTCTCCCAGCAGTACCCAAGCTGTTCTCGCATCGCTGTCTACGCCCGTTGTAAGGAATTGTGGAAGCAGCCGATAACAACGCCTAGCACGTTAAATCGCCGACGGGCGGTTAAGTTCCGTCGCAAGAGGAAACCGAAAGCGCTGTCGCGCGTTCTATTCTGCCGGGGAAAACCGGCCAGTGTGCGTATGAAGGACGAACTCACGACAATTCTCGACGCGGTAGGTGCGGCCCAAGCCGAGCTTGCCGCTTATCTCACATCTGGCGACCGCAACGCCGAACTGGCGATCGCCAAGCTCATCGGTATTCTCGACCGCCGCGACGTCGTCAGGGCCGCGCGACGGCTGCGCCTCTCCCACGGCGCAACCGCCCCGGAAACGGTGTTGGCGAAGGCGAGCTGATCGCTTCGCCCTCCGAGTGGCAGACCGCAGCCATAAGGAGAACCCGGGCGCGCGCTGTCTGCTCGATCTGCGACGCTCAGCGCGCGGAAAAGATTGGCAAATTGGGCTGGCAGTTCGGAACATGCGAGCCCCTGCCGCGTTGCAACAGATCAGCGCGGGGCTCCCGGATGGGGCGATCAGACGAGTATCGGCGTTACGCCGCGGAGTGCTTGGAAATGGCCAGCGCCAGCCATGATCCCAAGTCGCGAGCCGCCTTGTTGCAAATGGCGCAGGTGTGGCTGCGTCTCGCGACCGAAAGGGAGCTCCACAAGCAGAAAGAGGACTGCCCTCAGGACGAAGCGTGAGAGCTTTCCAAATCGGCCTCCTTGGCGAGCGTCCCCCAGGCCTGCGCCATCTCCTCCAAAATCTTGCGGTGCCGCTCGGTCTTGGCCTCGCGCGCCATGCGGCGGCATTCCTCGGCAAATCGCCGGTATTCGGTTGATGTTTCCATGCCTGAACAACCAACCGTTCAACCCGGCCGTTCCGAACGCATAGCCCGCTATGCCTGTGGAACCGGTTCCACCAACGAAACCGGTTCCTGGCCTGCGCAAAAATTCTGCCGTCGCCCGGGTTAATCCGGATCGCGTGCTGCACTGCGGCCTTGGCCAGCGCAAAATAAAACCCCGCCGAGTGGCCGGGGCGGGGTCCTTGGACCCCAGCCACTCCGGGCGAGCAGACGTGGCTGGGTGCCGTCTATCAATGCGTCCGCGCGGCCTAGGTTCCGTTCGCGCCTGGCCACAATTCACGAAGATCTGGGGGGAGGGGGCGTAAACACCTGATCGACGTTGCGCCGCACGGCGGCGTAGCATTCACAGGCGATATCCTCGAGCGCGACGCGATCCAGGATCTGGATGAGGCCGCGGCGGTAACGGATCAGCCCGGCGCTCTGCAGCAAACGCGCCGCGATGGTCACTGTGGTGCGCCGCACGCCCAACATCTGCCCGAGAAACTCCTGGGTCAGCGGTATGGCATCGCCGTCGATGCAATCATGGGTTTGCAGCAACCAGCGGCAAAGCCTGGCCTCCAGGCCATGGAGCGCGTTGCACGCGACCGATTGTTGGACCTGGGCCAGCAACAGCTCGTTGTAGCGCACGACGAGATCGCGAATAGCTCGGCTTTCATTGGCAGCCGCATGAAATTGGGACGCTGAAATCCACGCCGCCGTGCCAGGCAGCTGAACGACCGCTCTGCCGAATGTCCGCCGCGCTCCGAGGCCGGCGCTCGCACCGACCACGCCGCCGCGGCCGACGGTTGCGGTTTCGACCGTCGCCCCGCTCTGCATGACCGCGACCAGCGACACCATGCCGGTATGCGGGAAGTAAACGTGTCCGATCTCTTCCCCCACGTCGTGCAGCATCACGCCGCGCTCGAGCACGATCGTGCGCAAATGCGGCGCCAGCAGCGAAAAGTCATGCGGCGGCAAGGTCGCCAAGAAGCGATTGAATTTTCCGTGCTCGAGCTGCCGGGCACGGGGAGGCGTGCCGTACGGCATCGTCGGTCGCTCCTGTATCAATACGGCAACAGGTCGGACGAGACTTCGTGTTTGCCGATCGCGCCCCTCATGGGGGTATCGATCCAACGATCCAAGCGATCGAACTCGAGAAAGGTTCCCAACCGTTGCCCAGCAGAGATCCTAGCATCTGTCTGGTGGCACGACCAGACGGTGTGGAGAACCCCATTACGGCCGGATTGCTCGGCAAGCATATTTATCGGCCCCCCGGGGACGTAAGCTGGGCTAAGGCCAGGGTGCGGCGGGCGTGAAGCCGTATGTTTTCGCTGGCGAGATAGAGCGATGAAAGCTCCTTCCGCAGCCGTCGATTGTCTGCCATCAACTGCGCGGTATGCTGTCGGATCGCCCATATCTGCTGAACAAGCGCCCGTCGGGCTCTCGGGCCGGCGCTCTGCTGGGCGAGCCTCGCGGCCGGGTTCGGTTTTATCCGGCGTTCTTCAACGTCTAGCTCCTGCCCATCCGCGGTCACGATCTCCAGCGCGGGGTAGCCCACCGGCGTACGGAAGAATTGGCCCTCGTCGTCGACCACCTGCAAGAACCAGCTCGCCCAGCGCCTTGCGTTGCCACCGACCTCGGGATTGGCCAGCTCGCGCACGACGGCGAGCGCCTCATCGCGCGCCGCCGACCGGTTCGGCAGCTCGACCCCTTCCTCGTCCGCTACGAGGCGCCGGCCGAAGCTGAGATGGAAAAAATAGCGCGGCATGATTTGTCTCCCAGTTCAACGAGCAAGCCGCAGGGCGCAGTTTCGTTCCACATAGGGTCGGCGCGCAAGCGCAAACAGGCAGGAGAAAAATAGTTCCCGATGAGTCGCTGATCGAACAGACGCCGACCGCGACAGGAATATCATCACCTGTTGCGGGCAAACAGAAGGCAACTCATGCGATCCAAGTCCGACCACGCATGGCGGATGGCTGCTGAATGCGCCAAGCTTGCGCAGGAGGCCGATCAGAAAGACGAGCGCGATTTCTACATCAGGATGCGCGATTCCTGGATCACGGTGGCAAATCGGTTCGCGTTCCTGGACATCCTCGACGAGCACGGCCTGCCGGCCCAACGGCCGCTTCCTCCGGGGCGTTACATCCCCTATCCCGTGAGCCGCAGCCTGGAGCGACGCCGCGGGGGCCGTCCGGCTCCGCGTCGCTGATACGGCTACAAGGCTTCAATGAGCAAGGGGCTGGCGGATTACACCGCTTCGCGCAGCTTGACCGCGCCTTCGAGGTCGACCGAGACGAGCTGTGAGACGCCGCGTTCCGCCATGGTGACCCCGTAGAGGCGGTTCATGCGCGCCATGGTGATCGGGTTGTGCGTGATGATGATGAAGCGCGTCTCTGTCGAGCGCGTCATCTCGTCGAGCAGGTCGCAGAAGCGCTCGATGTTGTGATCGTCGAGCGGCGCGTCGACCTCGTCCAGCACGCAGATCGGCGCCGGGTTGGTGAGGAACACCGCGAAGATCAGGGCCAGCGCGGTGAGCGCCTGCTCGCCGCCGGAGAGCAGCGACAGCGTCGCGGGCTTCTTGCCCGGCGGTTTGGCGATGATCTCGAGGCCCGCTTCCAGCGGGTCCTCATGCTCGATCAGCTGCAGCTCGGCGGTGCCGCCGCCGAACAGCTCGGTGAACAGGTGCCTGAAATGGTTGCTGACCAGCTCGAAGGAGGCGAGCAGCCGCTCGCGCGCTTCGCGGTTGAGATTCTGGATGCCCTGGCGCAGTCGCTTGATCGCCTCCACCAGATCGTCGCGCTCCGAAGCAAGCGACGCATGCTGGGTCTCCACCTCGCGCAGCTCTTCCTCGGCGCGCAGGTTGACGGCGCCGAGCCGCTCGCGCTCGCGGCGCAGCCGTTCTAGCTTCGCTTCGACCTCGGCGAGATCGGGCAGC
This sequence comes from Xanthobacteraceae bacterium, assembly GCA_045811545.1. Taxonomy (GTDB): domain Bacteria; phylum Pseudomonadota; class Alphaproteobacteria; order Rhizobiales; family Xanthobacteraceae; genus VAZQ01. The sequence continues at coordinate 25,038 of JBJMTU010000082.1, forward strand.
GGCGTGTCGGCCGCGATGCCGGCAAGGTCTGCGACCTCGGCGGGCTCGACCTCGAGCATGTCATGAATCTCGCGGCCAATGTCGCCGAGCCGCCGCTTGCCGCCTTCGAAACGCTCCTCCGCGCGCGCCGCCTCCTCGCGCGCAGCGCCCGTAGCTTCGAGCGCCGCGCGCTGCGCCCGGTCGGCCTCGGCGAGCGCGTTTTCGCCTTCGGCGAGTCGATCGGCGGCGGCGCGGCGCGACCCCTGCGCCGTTTCAATCTCGCCGATCAGCGCGCGCCGCTTCTCTTCGAACAGGCGCGGGGCATCGGCCAGGCTTGCACGCTCGCGCTTGGCCTCTTCCACTCGTGCTTGCACCGTCTCGATCTGCGCGGTCGCGCCGTCGTTGCGCTCGCTCCAGGCTTGGCGATCGGCGGCGATCGCCGTGAGCCGCCGCGCCGAAATCTCCGCGTCGCGCGCGAGCGCCTGCGCTTCCGCGCGCACCTCGGCAAGGCGTGCGCGCTGGCCTTCGATCACGGCCCGGGCAGCGGCCAGCTGCGTTTCGATATCGGCAGCCGGGGGCAGTGCCTCGAGCGCGCGCTGCGCGTCGTCACGCGCAGCAGAGGCCTCCTCGCGGCTCGCGGTCAGCCGCGCCTTGGCCTCGCGCAGTGCCGAGACCCGCGCCGCATTGCGGCCGGCCTCGCGTTCGGCTTCGGCGTGCCGGTCGCGTGCACTTTGCGCCTCCTGCTGCAGCGCGCGCCAGCGCGTGCGCGCCGCGGTTTCAGCCTCGGCCGCGGATGCGAGCTCGATTTCCGCCACGGCGGTCGCCTTTTCTTTGCTCTCGACCTCGCTGCGCACGGTTTTGATTTCAGCCTCGATCTCGGCGAGGCGGTTCTTGCCGGCGAGCCGGCGCGCGGCGCCGGCCGGCGCATCGGCGGCAACCGAGAAACCGTCCCAACGCCAGAGGTCGCCTTCACGCGACACCAGTCGCTGGCCCGGTTTGAGCAGCGGGATGAAGCGCCCAGCCTGGTCGCGCGCGATCACGCCGATCTGGGCGAGACGCCGCGCCAGTTGCTTGGGCGCCTTGACGCGGTCGGCGAGCGGTTCGACGCCCTCCGGCAGCGCCGGATCGGCGGCATCGATCGCGGCGCCCGCCCAACGCATGGGAGCGGACGGATCGATTGGCGCCTCGAGATCGTCGCCGAGCGCGGCGCCAAGCGCGGCCTCGTAGCCTTTGTCGACGCTGACGTGATCAAGCGCCGGCGGCCACAGCTTCTTGGCGTCGACGTGCAGCAGCTTCGCCAATGTCCGCGCTTCGGTCTCGAGCCGCTGCGCGCGGCGCTCGGCCTCGGCGAGCGGGGCGCGGGCGGCATCGAGCGCTTGCCGCGCGGCGGAATGCGCAGCCTCCGCGCGCACGGCCGCGGCTTCGCCTTCGGCGGCCGCCACCTGCGCCGCTTCCGCGGCTTTGGCGAGCGCCCCAAGATCCGCGCGTCCCTCTGCGGCGATCTCGTTGAGCTCCGCGTCGACCGCGGCAATTTCGTGCGCGAGGCGAGCCGCCCGATCACCCTGCTCGCGCATGGCAGCGTCCAGCGCGTTGCGCCGCGCGGTCAGATCGGCGAGTGCGCCGGTGAGCTCGTCGGCAGCCTTCTCCGACCGCGCCAGCACCGCGTCGGCTTCCGTGACGCGCTTGTCGACGCCGGCGCGCCGCTCGTCGTTGGTTTTGACCTCGCGCTCGAGCGTCTCCGCCTCGGCGGCGAGCCGCGTGAGCGCGGACTGCGCATCGGCGGCGAGCCGCTTTTCCCGCTCGATGTCGTCGGCGAGTTGAACGAGTCGGCGGTCGAGCTCGGCCATGCGCTCGCTGGCTCGCGCCTCTTCCTGGTCGAGCGTCCCGCGCGCGAGCGTCAGGCGCTGCAAGGCTGCGGCGGCGCGCGCTTCGGCTTTGCGCAGGGCTGGTAGCGCGGCGGCTGCGAGCGCCTGGCGCTTGGAGGCATCGGCCTGTGCTCCGGTGCGCTCGGCGACGATGCGCACCGCGGCATTCTTTGCCTGCTCGGCTTCGGCTAGCTCGGCATTCGCCGCGACCCAACGCAAGTGCAGCAGGGTAGCCTCGGCTTTGCGCACCTGCTGCGCGACGGCGCGGTAGCGTATCGCTTGGCGCGCCTGCCGCTTCAGCGCGTCCATCTGTCCCGCCAACTGATTGATGACGTCCTCGAGCCGGGCGAGGTTCTGCTCCGCGGCGCGGAGCCGTAGCTCCGCCTCGTGCCGCCGCGCATGCAGGCCCGAGATGCCGGCCGCCTCTTCGAGCACGCGCCGGCGCTGCTCGGGCTTGGCCTGGATGATCTCGCCGATGCGGCCCTGATGGACCATCGAGGGAGAGCGCGAGCCGGTGGAAGCGTCGGCGAACAGAATGTGCACGTCGCGCGCGCGCACCTCGCGGCCGTTGATGCGGTAGGTGGAGCCCACGTCGCGCTCGATGCGGCGCGATATGTCGAGCGTCTCGTGCTCGTTGAATTGGGCCGGCGCCTTGCGCGCGCTGTTGTCGATCTGGATCGCCACCTCGGCGTTGTTGCGTCCCGGTCGGTTGTTGGTGCCGGAAAAGATCACGTCGTCCATGTCGGCGGCGCGCAGCGATTTGTGCGAGGTCTCGCCCATGACCCAGCGTAACGCTTCGACCAGGTTCGATTTTCCGCAGCCGTTGGGCCCGACCAC
>JBJMTU010000083.1:0-9837 GCA_045811545.1 Xanthobacteraceae bacterium
CCGGCTGTCGGGTTTGTTGTAATCCTTGATGTTGTTGAAAAGCAGCGCCTTGCCGGTACCGGGCCCCTGCGCCAGGCGCATGATGGTGCCGAGCTCGATGTTCCAGTCGACCTCGGCGTTGATTTCGGTGAGTTCGTCCTGCGCCTCGAGCGCGGCGATCCAGCCGCGCAGATCGCCGAAGGCGATGGGCTTGCGTTCGATGGACATAGCTTCGGGTCGAGCCTGGAACATACGGCACTCTATACCACGCGCGCGAGGCTACGCCGGGCGAGGATTGTTGCGCTTGCGCGCGGCGAGCTTGACCGCGTTGACGATCTCCGGATAGGCGCCGCAGCGGCAGAGATTGCCCGAGAGGTAGTGCCGGATCTGATCCTCATCCGGATCGGGATGCGCATCGAGCAGCTGCGTCGTCATCAGCATGAAGCCCGGCGTGCAGTAGCCGCACTGGAACGCGCCGGCCTCGATGAAGGCTTCCTGCACGGGACTGAGCCCCTGCGTGCGCGGGTCCGCGAGCGACTCGACGGTGCGCACCTCGGCGCCGTCGACGAAGGCGGCCAGATAGAGGCAGCCCGACACGGCCGTATCGTTCACCAGGACGGTGCAGCAGCCGCACATGCCCTGCCCGCAGCTTTCGCGCGCGCCCATCAGATTGAACTCGCGCTGCAGCACCTCGACGAGATTGTGATGCGGCTTGATCTCGGCCGCGACATTCTCGCCGTTGAGCGTGAAGCTGATGGTGCGGGTCATGCGTCGTCCTCGAGCGGCGTGTTCGCTTTGGCGCGCAGCGCCCGGAAGACGGCCTCGGGGGTGAGCGGAAGGTCGGTCAAGCGCACGCCGCAGGCGTCCTCGATGGCGTTGGCGATCGCCGGCGACACGCAGAACGTCGCGGTCTCGCCCACGCCCTTGGCGCCGAACGGGCCGCTCGACAAATAGGACTCGACGGCCTCGTTCTCCATCACCTGCGGCACGTCGAGGATCGCCGGAATCTTGTAGTCGGCGAGCGAGGCGTTGGTCACCTGCCCGGCGTCGATGTGCATCTTTTCGAACATGGTGAAACCGAGCTGCATCAGCACGGCGCCGGAAATCTGCGTCTCCACGATCTTCGGGTTGACCGGATGCCCGCAATCCACCGCGGTGATGAGCCGAGCGATGCGCACGTGGCCGGTCTGCGTATCGACCTCGACCTCGGCGCCGGAGGCGGCGCACATCCAGAACGGGGTCACGTTGTCGGTGAGCCCGGTCGCGGGATCGGGCGGCACGTAGTCCGGCTTGTACGTGCCGGTGCCGACGATATTGCCGGCCTGCATGCCGAACTTCTTCTTGAACAGGTCGGGCAGCGGAATGTTGCTGCCCTCGGGCTCGCCCACGTCGCGCGCCATTGCCTTGATCTTCTCGCGCGCTTCCTCCGCGGCACGGCGCACCGCGTGGCCCATGTGAAACAGCGACCGCGAACCGAGCGTGCCCATGTCGTAAGGCGTCACGTCGGTGTCGCGCGGCACGATCCGCACGCTCTCGGCCGGAATATCGAGCACCTCGCCGACGATCTGCGCCATGGCGGTGTCGGAGCCTTGGCCCATGTCGACGGTGCCGCAATAGAGCGTGGTACTGCCGTCGGCGGCGATGGTGAGATTGGCGACCGAGGTCGTCGGCGAGATCACCGCCTTGATTGCGAAGGCGATGCCACGGCCGCGGCGCAGCGCGCCGCTGCCGCGCTCGAACGGCTTGCCCCAATTGAGCCGTTCGGCCACGTGCTCGAGCACGGCCTCGAGCTGGGTCTCGCGCACGATCTGCCCCGTCGCCTGCGGCCGCCCGTCGCGCAAGAGATTCTTGCGGCGGAATTCGAGCGGATCGAGCTTGAGCGCGCGCGCCATCATGTCGGTGTGGCTCTCGTAGCCCCACACCAGTTGCGGAATGCCGAAGCCGCGCAGCGCGCCGGCCGGCGGCAGGTTGGTATAGAGCGCGTAGGAATCGACCCAGACGTTGTCGATGTCGTACGGCCCGGAGGCGGTGAAGCCCGACTTCTGCGTCACGCGCGGGCCGATGTCGGCGTAGGCGCCGCCATTCCAGAAAATCTCACATTTGCGCGCGGTGATGCGTCCGTCCTTGTCGACGCCGGTCTTGATGCGGAACGTGCTGGGGTGGCGGGTGATGGTGTAGAACTGCTCCTCCATCGTGAGCGCGACCTTGACCGGCCGCCGTACGATCATCGACAGCGCGGTCGCGAGCGCCTCCATCTTGATGTAGAGCTTGCCGCCGAACCCGCCGCCGAGATACGGCACCTTGATGCGCACGCGGTTCTCCGGCCAGCCGAGCAGCCGCGCGATCTCGGTGCGCACGAACGAGGGGCCCTGCGATCCGCTGTAGATGGTGACGCCGCGCTCGTTCCAATCGGCGATCGATGCGAACGGCTCGAGCGGGAGGTGCAGCACCTTCTGCGTGCGGAAGGTGTGCTCGAAGACGTGCGCCGCCTGGGCAAAAGCCTTGTCCACGTCGCCGCGCCGCAGCTTGAAGTCGAGGGCGATGTTGGTGCCCTTGCGGCCCTTGAGATGCTTGAGGTCGGCGAAGGTGCCGGCGGGCTTGAGCTCCTGGTGCACCAGCGTCTTGTTCTCCGCGGCCTCGACCTCGTCGAAGATCGCCGGCAGTTCCTCGTACTTGGCGACGATGAGTTGCGCCGCTTCCTCGGCGACGTGGGGATCGGCGGCGAGCACAACCGCGACCGGCTCGCCGACAAAATGCACCTTGTCGATGGCCAGGATCGGCTGGTCATGGAAGGCGGGACCGTAATAGGGCGAGGGAATGACCGTGCGCACGTCATCGGCGGTAACCACGCGATAAACGCCGGGCACGCGTTTTGCCGCGCTGGTGTCGATCGACTTGATGCGGCCGTGGGCGACGGTGCTGCGGAAGATCTTGGCGTGCAGCATGCCGGGCAGCCGCATGGTGTGCGTGTATTCGGCACGTCCGGTGACCTTGTCGCGCGACTCGAGCCGCGGCAGCGAGCGCCCGATCTGGGAGCCGACCTTTGCGCCCACTTGCCCGCCGATCTGATCGCTTTGCGTGGTGCTCGTTGCCATACGCCGATCACTCCGTTCTCAATCGTCGAGCGCCTGGCGCAGCGCCCGGCCGACATAGACGCGCGTGAGCTCACGCTTATAGGCGGCGGAGCCGCGCACGTCCGCGATACACTCGGCTTCCTCGGCCGCGGCCTCGCCGGCGCGCGCAAGCACCCTCTCGTCGATCGTTGCGCCGGCAAGCAATTGTTCCACACCCGTGAGACGCGTCGCCTTCTCGGTCGCAGCGCTGACGACGACGCGCGCGGATTTAACCGCCTTGCCTTCCGCCTCGAGCGCGACGGCAACCCCGAGCGCGGGCCAGTCCTCGGCCGAGCCGGTGGTGACCTTGAGATAGGCCGCGCGCGAGCGGCCTTGCGGCGGGATGCGCAGCTCGCTGATCAGCTCGTTCTTCGCCAATACCGTTTCGAAATAGCCGGCGAAGAGGTTTTCGACCGCGATCGTGCGTTCGGCTGGCTTCGCGCCATTAGGTCCGGCTACCGTGACCTCGGCGCGCAGCGCAATAAGGATCGGCGGCAAGTCCATGTGCGGATCGGCGTGCGCGAGATTGCCGCCGATGGTCGCAACGTTGCGCACGCGAATGTTGGAGAGCCGCCGCATGGCCTGCGGGATCACCGGGGCGGCGCGCGCCACATCGGGCGAGCGCTCGACCAGCGCCAGCGGCGTCATGGCGCCGATGGTGAGCGCGCCGTCCTTGCCGATTGCGATGCGCGAATTGCGCGCGGCGAGCTTGCGCAAGCTGACCAGCCGCGTCGGGCGAAATACGCCCGCCTTCATCATCAGCATCAGCGCGGTGCCGCCGGCGATCGGCCGCACCGTCGCATCCTCGGGATCGAGCAGCGAAATCGCTTCGCCCAGGGACGCGGGTTCGACGAGCTCGAACGGAATCATGTCGTGGTCTCGGGCTTGGAGTCGGCGAAGGCCGCGCGCATGCGCTCGGTGAAGCGGCGTTCCATCTCTTTGGCCTTGGCGCGCAGCACCGGCTGGCCGAGGCTGCCGAGCTTGCCGGTGAGCGCGGCGTCGACCTCGTAGCTCACTTTGGTCCCGCCGTCGCCCTCGGTGAGGCGCGTCAGCGAGCGCGCGGTGAGCCGTCCGACGATGCCGAGCGGCGTGCCCTCGATCTTGGCTTCGATCTCGCGCGGCGGATCGGCCCGCGCCACCTCGACCACGACGTTGAACTTGAATTTGAGGTACGCGACCTTCGTGTCCAGCACCGCGGTGTAATGGTCGCCGTCGATTTCGCGCAAATCCTGCACACCCTCGACGCATGAGGCGAAGAAGCGCGCGTCGCGCAGTTTCGCGAATACGGCCGCCCGCGCCGCGTTGAGCCAAATGTCGCCGGTGAATTTCATACTGGCGTCACCGGCGCGGCTCGCGCGCCCTCAGGTCTGGCGAAGCGTGTTGCACGTCATGAGCCCCGGCGGAGCGGCCCAAAGGACGGATGCGGATGGGATTTGAGACCGCCGCGGAATAGTTGCGCATTGGCCGGGCGAGGTCAAAGTCGCGGCGGCGGAAACAATTTCGGGTCGTCGGCGGCCCCTCGATCAAGCAATGGTTGCAATACACCCCATGTTTGCGCGATTTTTTTAGCTCGAAAGGTGGTATTTTACCACAAGTTCCAGGAACGGATCGGCGACTGCGGAGTTGTATGCCCGCTCGAGATAGTGAGGAGAAGTCGGAGAGGGTCGCCATGTGGATTTCGTTGTTTACGCTCGCGTGTGGGGCTGCCGTTTGTCTAAGTGTGGCAGCTATTGTGATGGAGCGCGGGTGGCAGCGAGCTCCGCGCCATTAGCGGCGCGAACATGGCGGGACCTGAGCAGCGGGCGGCCCTGGGCCGCCCGCGTTCTTTTTGCGAGCGACTTTCCGCGCCGTAGCCCGATCGCGGGCGATTGTCCTTTTGCCCAAATTATCGTCTCTTAAGCCAGCAGCACCCGCTGCCGTGGCACGTGCCCTCGTCCCGCTTGCGGGGAGAGGGCACAGTGGTATTGCCATGATCTGAAATTGGGTGAGGGGCGTGATCAGAGCCCCTCACCCCAGCCCTCTGCCTGCTGCGCTTGGCTTGCGGGGGGAGGGAGTAGAGCCAGTATTCATCGCGCGTTGCGGGCCGCGCGCCCATTGGAACCGGCGGAAAAGTCATGTCCTCGTCTCTGCTGATGACGCGGCGCTTCGCGCCCCTGTTCTGGACCCAGTTTTTCTCGGCCTTCAGCGATAACTTCCTCAAGAACGCGCTCGTCTTTCTCATCCTGTTCCACATCGGCGGGGCGGATGCCGAGGCGCTCATCACGCTCGCCGCGGCGGTCTTCATCTCGCCGTACTTCTTCCTTTCCGCGCTCGGTGGCGAGCTCGCCGACCGCTACGACAAAGCGGTGGTGGCGCGGCGGCTCAAGTTCTGCGAAATCGGCATTGCGTTCATTGCAGTGATCGGGTTCGGCCTGCATTCGGTGCCGTTGCTGTTCGTCGCGCTGTTTCTCTTCGGCGTGATCGCCGCGCTGTTCGGGCCGATCAAGTACGGCATCCTTCCCGACCATCTCGCCCGTTCCGAGCTTCCCGCAGGCAACGCGCTGGTGGAGGGCGCAACCTTCATCGCCATCCTGCTCGGCACCATCGTCGGCGGCATCGCCGCCAAGGACGGCGGCGACCCCGCGCATTTCGCCTTCCTCATGATCGTGTTCTCGTTGCTGTGCTGGGGCGCGAGCCTGTTCATTCCGCGCACCGGGCAAGCCGCGCCCGATCTCAAGGTGCAGGCGAATTTGCTGCGCTCGACCATCGGGCTGTTGAACTTTTTGCGCGAAGATTGGCGGCTGTGGTGGGGCGCGCTGGTGACCAGCTGGTTCTGGCTGGTCGGCGCGGTCTCGCTGTCGCTGATGCCGCCGCTGGTGAAGAATGTCCTCGGCGGCAACGAGGAGGTGGTGACCACTTGTCTCGCGATCTTTTCGATTTGCATCGCCGTCGGCTCCGGGCTTGCGGCCTGGCTCGCAGCCGGGCGAATCATTCTGTTGCCCACGGTGATCGGCGCCGTGCTGCTGGGCCTGTTCGCCATCGATCTCGGCTTCTCGACGCTCGGTGTTTCGCCGATTCCTGGGCTTGATGGCTATCTCGCCATTTTCACGAGCGGGCGCGGCATCCGATTAGCGATCGATCTCGCCGGGCTCGCGGTTGCCGGCGGCCTCTTCATCGTACCGACCTTTGCCGCCGTGCAGGCCTGGGCCGGCGCCGACCGCCGCGCCCGCGTCGTGGCCGCGGTCAACGTGCTCAACGCGGCGTTGATGGCGGGAAGCACGGTGATCGTGGCGCTGCTGCAAACGGCCGGTATGACCACGTCGCAGCTCTTCCTCTTGCTCGGCGCCGCGAGCCTCGTCGTGGCGATCGCCGTAGGCCGCACCATGCCCGCAAGCGCGCTCAGCGATGCGCTCTCGATCGTCTATCGCGCGCTGTTCCGGATGGAGGTCAATGGCATCGACAATCTCAGCAAGACCGGCCCCAATCGGATCATCGCGCTCAACCATGTGAGCTTCCTCGACGCGGGCCTCGCGCTGTCGCTGCTCAACAACAAGCCGGTCTTCGCCATCGATGTCGGCATCGCCAAGCTGTGGTGGGTGCGCCCGTTCGTGAAGCTGACCAATGCGATGCAGCTCGATCCGCTCAAACCCATGGCGGTGCGCTCGCTGATCGAGGCGGTCAAGGCGGGCAATCCCCTCATCATCTTTCCGGAGGGGCGCATCACCGTCACCGGCAGTCTGATGAAGGTCTATGACGGAGCTGCGTTGGTCGCGGACAAGGGGAATGCCGAGATCGTGCCTGTGCGCATCGAGGGCCTGGAGCAGACTCCGTTCAGCCGGCTCAAGCCCAGTCAGGTACGCCGACGCTGGTTTCCCAAGGTGAGGGTCACGATACTCGAGCCGGTCAAGCTCACCGTCGACCCCGAGCTCAAAGGGCGCAAGCGCCGGCTCGCCGCCGGCGCCGCGCTCTATGGCATCATGTCCGATCTCGTGTTCCGCACCACCTCGACCGACCGCACCATGGTCGAGGCGATCATCCAAGCCGCGGAGACTCACGGGCGCGGCCGCATCGCGATCGAAGACCCGGTGACAGGTACGCTCTCATATAAACGGCTGCTCGTCGGCGCCGCCATCCTCGGCGCCAAGCTCATGCCGATGGCGCCGGAGGGGCGCGCGATCGGCGTCATGCTGCCGAACGCGAATGGCGCCGTCGTTACCATCCTGGGCCTCATGACGGCGGGCCGCGTGCCGGCCATGATCAACTTTACGGCCGGCGCGGCAAACATCCTGGCCGCGTGCAAGGCGGCACAAATCGACACCATCCTGTCGTCGCGCGTCTTCATTGAGAAGGCTCGACTCGCCAATGTGGTCGCTGCGATCGAAAAGGCGGTCAAGATCGTCTATCTCGAGGACATTCGCGCCGGCATCACGCTCGCGGACAAGATCCGCGGCCTCATCAATGCCAACAGGCCGCTAGTCGAGCGCAAGCCCGATGATTGGGCCGCGATCCTGTTCACCTCAGGCTCGGAGGGCGTGCCGAAAGGCGTCGTGCTCTCCCACCGCAACATGCTGGCGAACGCGGCGCAGGCCGCAGCCCGTATCGATTTCAGCCGCGAGGACAAAGTCTTCAACGTGCTGCCGGTGTTCCATGCATTCGGGCTCATCGTCGGGGTGATGCTACCGCTGGTCTTCGGCGTGCGCGTCTATCTCTACCCTTCCCCGCTGCACTACCGCACGGTGGCGGAGCTGATCTATGGGGTGAACGCCACCATCATGTTCGGCACCGACACCTTCCTCGTGGGATACGCGCGGGTGGCGCACCCTTACGATTTCCGCTCGCTGCGCTATATCCTCGCCGGCGCCGAGCCGGTCAAGGAGACGACGCGGCGCATGTATATGGAGAAGTTCGGCCTGCGCATTCTCGAAGGCTACGGCGTCACCGAGACCGCGCCGGCCCTCGCCTTGAACACGCCGATGTTCAACAAGTTCGGCAGCGTAGGGCGCATCCTGCCCGGCATGGAGGCGCGGCTGGAGAAGGTCGAAGGCGTGGAGGAAGGCGGGCGCCTCTACGTGCGCGGACCGAACGTGATGCTCGGTTATCTGAAGGTCGACAATCCCGGCGTGCTCGAGCGGCCGCCCGAAGGCTGGCACGACACCGGCGATATCGTAACCATCGACGAGCAGGGCTTCATAACCATCAAAGGCCGCGCCCGGCGTTTCGCCAAGGTCGGCGGCGAGATGGTGTCGCTTGCCGCGGTCGAGGCGCTGGCGTCGGATCTGTGGCCGAATGCGCTCTCCGCGGTCGTGGCCGTGCCCGATCCGCGCAAGGGCGAGCGGCTCATTCTGTTGACCCAGCAGAAGGGCGCGACGCGATCCGATTTTCAGAGCTTTGCCAGGACGAAGCATGCCTCCGATCTGATGATTCCCGCCGAGGTGTGGGTGCTCGACAAGCTCCCCGTCCTCGGCACCGGCAAGGTCGACATGATGGCGGTGGGCAAGCTCGTCGAGGAGCGGCTTGCCGCGAAGCCGGACACCATGGCGCGCGCAAGCGCATGACCGGAAACGATCTGCTGCCGCCGCCGCTCAAGCCGCTACTCGAGGCCGAATATCCGCGCTTCAGCGCCGCCGAGATGGCGCGCCGCCGTGCTGCGGTCGAGGCGGCGCTCGCCGAAGCGCAGTGCGACCATCTCGTCTTCTACGGGGCGAACCGCGCCGGCTCCGCGGTGCAGTGGCTCACGCAATGGCCGGTGACGGTCGAGGCGATCGGCGTGCTCACGCCGGGCGAGCGCGCGGCGCTGTTGGTGCAATGGATCAACCATGCGCCGCTGGCGAAGCGGCTGGCGACGGACGCCGACGTCGCCTGGGGCGGCGAATCGTCCATCGCCGCCGCCATCGCGGTGCTGGAGAAGCGCGGCGCACGCGAAAATCGGGTCGCCGTCATCGGGCCGATGGGTTTCGCCCAGCATGCCGCGCTCGCCGCGCGGTTCGGCAAGATTGCCGACCTCAACCGCGCCTATGTGCGGCTGCGGCGCGTGAAGTCGCCGGAGGAGATCGACTGGCTACGCATCGGCGCCTGGCTGAGCGATCGCGGCATGGCGGGGCTGCGCGACGGTCTCGCCGTGGGGCTGACCGAGCGTGCCCTCGGCGACCTGATCGAGCGCGCCTATACGCGCGAAGGCGGCACCAATGTCATCCATTTCATCGGCGCGACCTCCATGCACGATCCGCAGCTCGGCGTGCCGGCGCAGTTTCCCTCGACGCGGCGGGTGACGAAAGGCGACATCGTGTTCGCGGAGATCAGCGCGGCATTCTGGGATCATTCCGGCCAGGTACTGCGGAGCTTCGCAGTCGGCGAGGAGCCGCCGCCGCTCTACCGCGCGCTGCACGGCGCTGCCGATGCAGCCTTCGACGCAGTTGCCGCGGTGCTCAAGGCCGGCGCGACGCCGGCGCAAGTGATCGAGGCCGCCGGCGTCATCGAAGACGCAGGCTTCACCATCATCGACGATCTCCTGCATGGCTATGGCGGCGGCTATTTCCCGCCCATCCTCGGCAGCAAGAGCCGTCCCGCCGGGCCAATTCCGGCCGAGCCGTTCGAGGCCGGCATGACCGTGGTGGTGCAGCCCAACGTGGTCACGCGCGACGGCAAGGCGGGGGTGCAGACGGGCGAGCTGTTGCTGATCACGAATGCCGGCGTCGAGCGGCTGCATTCGTTCCCGCGCGGATTTGCGCAGGTGTGACGTTCGCGTCTGTCTGCCCGTCGTCCCCGC
>JBJMTU010000084.1:0-11213 GCA_045811545.1 Xanthobacteraceae bacterium
GCGCGCGATGAAATGAACGTCGGCACCGCCCTGAACGAGCCGCGCGCCGAAGTACCCGCCGACCCCTCCCGAGCCCATGATCGCAATTCGCAACGTGCCCTCCCAAGCGCAAGCGGGCGATCAATACTGTGCCGGAGCCCGGCGCTCAATCGGCCGAAGCGGGGCCGATTTGAGGTGCACGGCTGGCGGCGGGCCGGGAGTGGCGGCCTCGTCTTCTTGCAACCTTGAGCGGAACTTCCCATATTTCGGCGGACCGCCCGTGGCATCGTGCACCGGACGGTCAATGGGCGCCGCGAGGGCCCGTCAAAGTCGCTTACGAGGGCTTTGAGACCATGTCCCGAGTTCCGTCTCTGTCCAGCCCGTTCCTGCTCGGATTCGACGAGATCGAGCGTGCGCTCGACCGCGTCGCCAAGGCCGCCGACGGCTATCCGCCCTACAATATCGAGCGAATTGCCTGCCAGAACGGCCAGCCCGAGCGCCTGCGGATTACGCTCGCGGTCGCGGGGTTTACCCGCGATCAACTCGACGTGACGGTCGAGGAGAGCCAGCTCATCATCCGCGGGCGTCAGCACGAGCAAAAGGAGCACCAGTTTCTCCATCGCGGCATTGCCGCACGCCAATTCCAGCGCACCTTCGTCTTGGCTGACGGAATGGAGGTGCTGGGCGCGGACTTGAAGAACGGGCTGTTGTCGATCGATCTGTTTCGGCCACAACCAGAACGGACCGTGAAGACGATCGACATCACGGATCGTGATTGAACCGGAGCAGGGCTCGACGCGTTAAGTCGATAAGGAGTCGAGTGCCATGACGAACAATAACATCACCTCCCGAGGACCTATGATCTCGCCGGAAGCGCTTGCGCTTCTGGGTGGCGGGAAGATTGCCTATGTGAAGATGGTCCGCTCCGAGGACGTCCAGAAGCAATTCCCGCAAGCGCCGCAGCTCGCCCCGGGCACATTGCTCTATGCCCTCCACGCGGCCGACGGCACCCCCATCATGCTGACCGATAGCCGCGAGGCGGCCATCGCCAACGCCTGGAGCCAGGAGCTCGAGACCGTCAGCGTGCACTGAGGCGCGGGCGAAACCGATTTAGCCTGAACTGTGTGATCTAGCTAGGACACAGTGGAAACGGCGGTAATCGCGTCGTAACTGGCCGGGCGGAGCATTTGGTTCCGACTGTGTGATCCACGGCACAGCCAAAGCGTTCGAATTGAACGATAGTGCGCCCACGCGCGAGCCAAGCGCGAGGAGCACGTGTCATGTTCGATCCGTCCGCAATGCCCGGTCCGGCGATGTCGGCCGAAAGACTTGCGACCCTGGGCGAGAATCGGATCGCCTATATCAAGGCCATCCGCTCCGAAGAGGTTGCATTCTTGTGCGCGGAAGCCCCGCTGCTTGCGGCCGGCTATAGCGTCTTCGTGCTGTATGCGGCAGACGGCACTCCGATCATGCTCGCCGACAGCCGCGAAGCGGCGCTGGCGGATGCGGCAGAGCGCGAGATCGAAACGGTCAGCCTGCATTGAGCTGCGTTTGAAGGCACGTCGAAAGTCGCTAAACTTTCGGCAATGACCTACTCCCCCTACGCGGGTGAGATCCCGGCGCGCGAAAAAATCGTCAATGCCTATGCTGCCGACCACGCGCGAGCGGCAGAGCGTCATTTGCGCTTCGCCACCGCGCGGCTCGGGCTACGGCTTGCTCCCGGGGCTCGGATTCTCGACTTCGGCTGCGGAATCGGCGACTCGGTGCGCGCCTTGCTCGAGCATGGCTACGACGCCTTCGGCGTCGACGTGCTCGAATATTGGGGCCGTGATTTCGACAAGTACTGGCACGTCGCGGAACGGCCCCCGCCTGAGGTCACGCGTCGGCTGAAGCTGCTCGACCTGGGCAATTACCGGCTGCCGTTCGAGAACGGCACGTTCGACTTCTGCTTCAGCGATCAGGTCTTCGAACACGTTTTCGACTACGCGACCACCATGTCGGAGATCGTGCGCGTGCTCAAGCCGGGCGCGATTTCGGTCCATCACTTTCCCGGCCCCAATAACTTGATGGAAGGGCACGTCGGCCTTCCGATTCCTTGGCTTTGCTTCAGCCCCTCCTATCTCACCCTTTGCGCTTGGATCGGCTGGATCCGCGGCACCGAGAGGGATTGGCGTCATCGCGTCAGGAGCAACACGGAGATCATGCGTTTCAACAATTATCCGACAAAGGCGAAATTGCATAGAATTGCCCGCGCCTCCGGCGTCGAAATCGCGTTCGTCGAAACAGACGAATTCATGTTTCGCGAGGGCAGCCGCCTCAAAACTGCGATATTGAAATGGCTTCGCAACATCAAAATGGATCGATTGGCCGTGCGCATCGCCGGCCTCGTGCTGCTGCAGCGGTATATGATTTTGAAGGCGCGCGCTTAACCGCTCGCGCCTCAAGCGGCCGAAGCCGACGGCATCGCTAACACCGCGTAGAGCGCTTCGGCGTCGCGCGACTGCCGCAGTTTGCTTGCGACATCTGCATCGCGCAATAGGCGCGCGACTCGTGCCAGCGCCTTGAGATGGTCGGCGCCGGCCGTTTCCGGCGCGAGCAACAGAAACACCAGATCGACCGGTTGGCTGTCGAGCGCCTCGAAGTCCACGGGCCGTTCGAGCCGCGCAAACAAACCGAACAGCTTATTGAGCTTGGGCAGCTTGCCGTGCGGAATGGCGATGCCGTTACCCACTCCAGTTGACCCAAGCTTCTCGCGCTGCTGCAGCGTCTCCAGGATCGTCCGCTCGCTTTGGCCGCAGAGTTCGGCAGCCTTGGCGGCCAGTTCCTGCAAGACCTGCTTCTTACTGTTGACCTTCAGTGCCGGAATGATGGCATTGGGCGCAACGAGGTCGGTGAGCAGCATGGACCTTTCCGGAGATCTGAAGCTCGGCAGCGCTCAGCAAAGGCCGCGGACCATAAGTACCCGCCGGTAGCCCGTCAATGGCCGTCCTTTTCGATGGATGGCGGATCGATCCAGCCGATGTGGCCGTCGGCGCGGCGGTAAACCAGATTGACGCGACCGTGTCTGGCGTGACGGAACACGAGGACCGACGCGCCCGTCACGTCAAGTTCCAGCGCCGCTTCGCTGACCGAAAGACGCTTCAGGGCTGTCGTCGTCTCGGCAATGACAGCCGGATGGTCTTCCGCTGGCTCCTCGTCGGGCGCTCGGCCGGTAACCAGCGGGGTCGGCGCGTCGATGGTACCGCGATCGAACGTATCGCGATCGAGCGCTTCCCCATCGGCGCGCGCGGCCTGGCGATCCTTGCGCCAACGCTTGTAACGGCGCAACCGCTTTTCGATGCGCACGGCCGCCTGATCGGCGCTGGCATAGGCATCCGCCGCGAGCGCGTCAGCCTCGAGCACAATGCCCGAGTCGAGATGCACCACGCACTCGGTTCGGAAACCGAATCCCTCCCTGCCTATGGTGACGTGCCCGGAAAAACCACCGTTGAAGTATTTGGCCATGGCGTCCGCGAGGCGCGCATTGATGCGCCCGCGCAGCGCCTCGCCGATCTTGATGTTCTTGCCCGAGACGCGAAGTGGCATGATCGCCCTCAAATGATCGACGATCCCGGCCGTATGCACGAACGGCTCGCGCCGCGCATGCAAATCTGGACACTTCCGGCGACCTCAGTTCGCCGCAGAAGCTGCCGCAATACAATATCATAGATGGTGCGTCAGGAGGCCGCGCCCAGGGAGGTCTGTTTCTCCCGCCGCCGCTGCACCGACGAGGCAATTCGCATCGCCTCGCGATATTTGGCGACGGTTCGGCGGGCGATGTCGATTCCCGCCTCGCGCAGCTTTTCCACGATGGTATCGTCGGATAGCACGTGGTCGGGGTTTTCAGCGTCGATCAGCCGCCTGATCCGGTGGCGCACCGCTTCTGCCGAATGGGCCTCCCCTCCGTCCGCCGATGCGATGGCCGAGGTGAAAAAATACTTCAGCTCGAAGATGCCGCGGTTGGTCGCCATGTACTTGTTGGCGGTGACGCGAGAGACCGTCGATTCGTGCATATCGATCGCATCGGCGATGGTCTTGAGATTCAGCGGCCGCAGATGCTGGACGCCATGGACGAAAAACGCGTCCTGCTGGCGTACGATCTCGGTCGATACTTTCAGAATGGTTTTGGCGCGCTGGTCGAGTGCGCGCAGCAGCCAGGTCGCGTTCTGCAGGCAATTGGCGAGATAGGTCTTCTCCTTCTCGTTCTTCGCGGTCTTGGCAAGTTCAGTATGGTAGGTCTGGTTGACCAGCACCTTGGGCAGTGTTTCGGAATTGAGTTCGATGGTGAAGCCGCCGTTCGGCCCTGCGCGCACGAACACATCCGGTACGATCGGCTGCACGTGGGCTGAGCCGAAGGCAAGCCCCGGCTTGGGGTTGAGTTTGCGAATTTCACCGATCATGTCGCTCAAGTCTTCCTCACCCACGCCGCAGATGCGACGCAAGGCCGCAACATCGCGCTTGGCCAGCAGGTCCAGATGAGCGACGAGCGCCTGCATGGCGGGATCGAAGCGATCGCGGTCCTTGAGCTGGATGGCGAGGGACTCGGTGAGATTGCGCGCGCAGACGCCCGGGGGATCGAAACTCTGCAGAATTGCCAGAACGGCGTCGACCTCGCTGAGCGGCGCGCCCAGCTTCTCCGCAACAAGCGCGAGATCGCCAGTGAGATAGCCGGCCTCATCCACGAGATCGATCAAATATTGTCCGATCATGCGCCGCGCGGGATCGGCCACCGTAAGCGCAAGCTGCTGGGCAAGATGATCGGCAAGCGTGGTCTCGACCGGAAGAAAGGCTTCCAGATTGTAATCGCTATTGTCGCGCCCCCCCGTCCCGATGCCGGCCCACTCGGAGTACCCGATCGGATCCTCGCTATCCGAGCGCGAGGCCGCGGAATCGGCGGGAGGAATTTCGTCAACGTCGAGCGCCGGTTGCCGTGGCGGCTCGTTGCCCTCGCGGCTTGCTTGCACCCAATCGCTAGACTGCGGTGACAATTCGGAATGAGGGAGTCCCGCTTCTCCGTCACCGTCTCCGGTGCGCTCGAGCAGAGGATTGCGCTCGAGCTCTCCTTCCACGTAGGCGGCAAGGTCCAGGTTGGAGAGCTGCAGCAGCTTGATGGCCTGCATCAGCTGCGGCGTCATCACAAGCGCATGGCTCTGCCGGATTTCGAGTCTTTGAGTAAGCGCCATGGGCTCTTACGGTGCGGCTTTCCTGCTCACCACGATCAACTGAAAACGTGCAGCCTCGTTGGTCTGATTCTTGCATATCGGCTTTCTGACCCGGTGTATACCAGGACTACGGGGCGCTGTCGTTAAGGGCGCGGCAGGACCCGCATAATAGCGGGGACAACGGCTAGACGCGGAATTCTTCGCCAAGGTAGAGGCGGCGGACTTCGGGATCGTTCACGATGTCGTCCTTGCGCCCCTCCATCAGCACCTGCCCCGAATAAATGATGTACGAGCGGTCGGTGAGATCGAGCGTCTCGCGGACATTGTGGTCGGTAATGAGCACGCCGATGCCGCGGTTGGTCAAACGGCGCACGAGCCTCTGGATTTCGACCACGGCCTTGGGATCGATGCCGGCGAACGGCTCGTCGAGCAGCATGTAATTCGGCCGGCTCGCAAGCGCGCGAGCGATCTCGACGCGGCGGCGCTCTCCACCCGAAAGGGCGATTGAGGGCGTCTTGCGATGTCGCGTGATCTCGAACTCCTCCAACAGGGCATCGAGATCGGCCTCGCGACGGCGACGATCCGCCTCCACGACTTCGAGCACGGCGCGGATATTCTCTTCCACATTCAGACCGCGAAAGATCGACGCCTCCTGCGGCAGATAGCCGATTCCGAGCCGCGCCCGCTGGTACATCGGAAGATGAGTCACGTTGTGACCATCGAGTTCGATGTGACCGCGGTCAGCCTTGATCAGGCCGGTAATCATGTAGAACGCCGTGGTCTTGCCGGCGCCATTGGGCCCCAGCAGGCCGACCGCCTCGCCGCGGCGAACGTAAAGGTTGACGCCGTTGACCACCCGGCGTCCACCGTAGCTCTTTTCGAGATTATGCGCGGCCAGATAGGCGCGGGAGGCTTCCTGCCGGGGTGCATCTCGGCGCGGTCGCGGCCGACCGGGAGGCGGTTTCTTGGCGCGGGCGGCCGGCATCGGCCCACCCAAGGATGTCAGACCGATGTCCTGCCAACCGCCATTGCCCGCTTTGCGTCGAGGCTGAGGCGCGCGACGGTGTCGAAACAACGCCAGGATGTTGAGCACGCCTGTGTCCTCGAAGTCCCGGATTCACCGCCGTCGTTCGTGGCCGATCCCAAATCGGGCCGACTGGAATGGGCCGAACCGCGTCGTCAATCTCGTCGCGCGATGGCGGCCTCGCCGGTCAAGGTGCCACAGGTGCGCATGCGCGGCGACGCGCGCCAGCATCCTCATCTTTTGTCCGCCGAGCTGCTTTTCTCCACGGGGTTGCGCGGATCAGGAGGACCTCGCGGCCCCGCTTGAAATATGCCGTCCACGCGACCGCCATCCATTTTCGACACGCCGCTGGTGAGATCAACCGTTAGCCGTTGGCCGCGCAGCACGTCTGTGCCCCGCGTCACGACGACGTTTCCGACAAGCATAACGGTGTTCTCGCGCATGTTGAAGGTGGCTCTGTCTCCGGTCGCATTTTGATCCTTCTGCACCACGACGACGTTGCCTTTGGCCTCGATGCGGCTGATTTGCCGATCGCCTCCCGGCCCCGGATCGGCTGCCTTGACGGCGCGGCCGCCGGTTTCCTCTTCGTAAAAGACGACGAGCACCTTGCAATGCATTTCGGTGTCGCCCTGCAGCACGTGTACATCGCCGGTGAAGGTCGCCATCTTGTCCTTCTCGCGAAGCTCGAGCGATGCCGCCCGGATCTTCACCGGTTCGTCGCGATTCTGCGAGAAGCCCTGCAGCGCGTTCGGCGGACCCTGATTTTTCTGCGCGCTCGCGTCGCCTACGCAGAGCGCCGCGGCGATGACGATCGCCGCCCCCGCAACCAGCGCGCGCCAAGGTCGTGTTGCCCATGCGCTCATCGTTTGCGCGCCCCACCGCCGGCGCCGGACGTCGTATTGTCCAGCAGCAACGTGACAAACACGCCGCGATCGAAGCGCACGAGATCACCGGCCTCGCTGACCTCCATTCCATTGGCGTTTATGGTCCACGTCGCCGTCTTCACCTCGACCGGCTTGTCGGAGGCGATCTTGCTGGCGCGAACGTCCACCGACGCTTCGTTGAGGAATGCCTGATAGCCGCTCGAAGACGTGACCACGATGTTCTGGTTGAGCGTCAACTGCTCCGTCTTGGTGTTGTACAGTCCGGCCTTTGCGGTGGTCTCGAAGGTGACCTTGTCTCGCATCTCCATTGTCGCACGAATGCCCTGCAGCTCGACCATGTCTGGTTTGGTCAAATCCTGAGCGGCGGCCTGAGCGACCATGTCGTAGCGTCGGTTGTCGCGGGTGACGCCGGCGAGGCGGGGCTGGTGCATCATGATTTTGGTGCCGGAGACCACCATGCGTCCAACATCGACGGGCATGCCGGAGAGCATTCGCAGTGGATTGAGCAGAAACGCAAACGTCACTCCTGTCACTAGGGCGATGATCGCGGTAAGCGGGATCGCGACCCGCAGGATGCGCACGTGCCGACTGTGGCGCACGGCGGCGCGGAAGGCCCGCTCACTATCCGCGCGGCCGAATCGCGCAAACGCCCCCGGCGCTCGCTCGTCGGATCTGGCGGTTAAAGAGTTCATCCCCGAGCCCCATCCGCCTGCCGAGAGAATCAGGCAGCCCAGCCGCGATAGTAACCCCTTTTCGGCGCCCCATCCTCGCGCCGAAATATGGCCCCGGCGCGGCATGGGCGGCCGAGAGCAGGGGGAGCAGGCCCGACCGGAAAAGCTCGTACATTTAAGGAGATAGCGCGGATAAGTTACCAATCCATGCACTTGGCCGTCGTCGCCGAGCCTAGGAGTGGGCAAAGATATCCTCGCCCGCCCAGCCGGCGAGGTCGAGCCGCACCCGATCGGGCAGGAAGCGAAAACACGCTGCCGCCAGATCCGCGCGCCCCTCCCGAACGAGGATGGCGTCGAGCTTCTCCTTGAGGGCATGCAGGTGCAACACGTCCGACGCCGCATAGGCGAGTTGCGCGCCGGTGAGCGTCTCAGCGCCCCAATCGGAGAGCTGTTGCTGTTTTGAGAGGTCGATGCCGAGCACCTCGCGCACCAGGTCCTTGAGACCGTGCTTGTCGGAATAGGTGCGGGCGATCCGCGAGGCGATCTTGGTGCAATAGACCGGCGAGGGCATAACGCCCAAGCGCTGGTACAGCACAGCGAGGTCGAAGCGGGCGAAATGAAAGATCTTGAGAATCGTCCCGTCGGCGAGAAGCTTGGTCAGATTGGGAGCCTCGCTCGTGCCCGCCGGGATCTGAATCACGTCGGCTGAGCCATCGCCCGGCGAGATCTGTACCACGCACAGCCGATCGCGGTGCAGATCAAGGCCCATGGCTTCGGTGTCGATGGCGACCGCACTGCCGCGGTAGCGCGAGAGATCGGGCAGGTCGCCGCGGTGCAAGCGGATGGTCATGACGGCGCATGGACGTGCAATGACACGCATCTGGTGCCCAGGAGAGGACTCGAACCTCCACGCCTCGCGGCGCTAGTACCTGAAACTAGTGCGTCTACCAATTCCGCCACCTGGGCCTTGCGCGATTAGGTACGGAGCGGACCCCTCATTGTCAAATGGGCGCGCCCTGTACAGCGTCAACGCGATCCTGTATTCGGCGAGCGAGAGACTTGAGCGAGCATGACCGCCATTCCGCTCGAAACGCTCGTCACCGTATTCGGCGGCTCGGGCTTCCTCGGCCGTCACGTCGTGCGCGCGCTGGCAAAACTCGGCTACCGCGTTCGCGTCGCCGTCCGCCGCCCCGAGCTTGCCGGCTTCCTGCAGCCACTCGGCCAGGTTGGCCAGATCCATGCCGTGCAGGCCAATGTGCGCCATCCGGCCTCAGTCGAGGCGGCTGCGCGCGAGGCCGATGTCGTGATCAACCTTGTCGGCATTCTCTTCGAACGCTGGCGGCAAAAATTCGATGCGGTGCACTCCTTCGGTGCCGAAGCCGTGGCGCGCGCCGCAGCGGCGGTCGGCGCGCACATGATCCACGTCTCGGCGATCGGCGCCGACGCGGAAGCACCCTCCCGCTACGCCCGTTCGAAGGCGGCCGGCGAGAGGCTGGTGCTCGCCGCCGTGCCGTCGGCGGTGATCCTGCGCCCCTCCGTCCTGTTCGGTTCCGAAGACGACTTCTTCAACAAGTTTGCGGCGATTGCCCGTTTTTCCCCGGCCCTTCCGCTGGTCGGGGGCGGTCATACCCGGTTTCAGCCCATCTTCGCCGGCGACGTCGCGAGCGCGATCGTTGCCGCAATCGAAGGCCGCGGCCGAGACGGCGAAGTCTACGAGCTCGGCGGCCCCGAGGTGCGCAGCTTCAAAGAGCTGATGCAATTCCTGCTCGCGACGATCGAACGGCGGCGCCTACTGGTTCCGATCCCTTTCGCGCTCGCCAAGTTCCAGGCCGGCTTTCTTCAGTTTCTGCCGAAGCCGCTGTTAACGCCCGACCAGGTCGAGCTGCTGCGCCGCGATGCCATCGTCTCTGAGACGGCCAAGCGCGAAGGCCGCACGCTTGAAGCGCTCGGCATCGAGCCCCTCGCCATGGCGGCCGTGGTGCCCTCGTATCTGTGGCGGTTCCGCAAGAGCGGCCAATTCAAGGCACAAGGGCCGGTGATCGGCAGTTCGCCCTAATCGGCACGTCCTGGTCCCGCCGTGTCCATCGTCACCAATATCGAAGATCTGCGGCGGATCGCCCGGCGCAAAATTCCGCGCGCGATCTTTGATTATGTGGAGCGAGGCTCGTACGACGAGATCACGCTCAACGCCAATCGCAATGACCTCGACGCCATTCGCCTGCGCCAGCGGGTACTGGTCGACGTCTCCAAGGTATCGCTCGCCACTTCGATGCTGGGCGAGAACGTATCGATGCCGCTCGCGATCGCGCCGACCGGACTTGCGGGTCTCGTGCAGGGCGATGGCGAGATACTCGCCGCGCGCGCCGCCCAGGCGGCCGGCATCAAGTTCTGTCTGTCCACCATGTCGATCTGCTCCATCGAGGACGTGCAGAGCGCGGTGCAACAGCCGTTCTGGTTTCAGCTCTACATGTTTCGCGACCGCGGGTTCAGCCGATCAGTGATCGAGCGGGCGCGCTCAGCCAAGTGTTCCGCCCTGTTCCTGACTGTTGACCTCCCCATGCGGGGCCAGCGCCACGCCGATATCAAGAACGGATTGACCGTTCCCCCGCGGCTCACCGCGCGCAATGTCTGGGACATCGCCACCAAGCCAGCCTGGCTCATCAAAGTGCTGCTTGGGCGGCGCAAGACCTTCGGCAACGTCGAGGCTTATCTCAAAGGCCGGGTCGGCATGGAGCGGGCGGGCGCCTGGTCGAACCAAAATTTCGACCGCTCCCTCAATTGGCGCGACGTGGACTGGGTGCGCAGCCTGTGGCCGGGCAAGCTGGTGCTCAAAGGCGTGCTCGACGTCGAGGACGCCAAGACCGCGGCGTCGGCGGGCGTCGACGGCATCGTCGTATCCAATCACGGCGGCCGGCAGCTGGACGGCGCGCACTCCAGCATCACCGTCTTGCCCGAGATCGCGAGCGCGGTCGGCGATCGTATCGAGGTGCTGTTCGACGGCGGCATTCGCTCCGGGCAGGACGTGCTCAAAGCATTGGGGCGCGGCGCGCACGGGTGCCTGACCGGGCGAGCCCATCTTTACGGTCTCGCGGCCAATGGCGAAGCCGGCGTTCGCCAAGCGCTCGACATCATCCGCGCCGAGCTCGAAGTGGCGATGACGCTCACCGGCGTTCGCGACGTGCGTGAGGTCTCGCGCGCCGTGATCGCCTGACGCCGGGACTGCACGAAAAAGGCGAGGACGGCGACATGCCGGCGTTCAGCCTCAGCGGGCTAAAGGACGGTGTGCTCTCGAAGCTGCCCGATCCTGGGGTGCCGTTCGGGCTGGATTACTTGTCGCGACGAATGGCAAAAAGCCGCCACTCAGCCCTCCGGAAAACTTGGTGGATGCCGCAGACGATTGCCACTGTCGGCTTTGTGTGGAGCGGGGTGCGCAACCTGCGCGTTGCGTCCGGAA
>JBJMTU010000085.1:0-8490 GCA_045811545.1 Xanthobacteraceae bacterium
CTTATCTGGAGGCGACCCGCCTTGCCGGATTTTCCGCAGACGAGGCGCGGCGCTTCTTCGGCGGTCCACCGAAATTCTCCGCCGCGATCGAGCGAAACTATCTGGTGCCGTGGCCGGCGGAGGTGGCCGAGCGGCGCTATCTCGATCGATTCGCCAAGCTCGCCCGAACCTGACGCCTACCCAATTCCGTTCCGTCCCCGTCGTAGCCCGGAAGAGCGAAGCGAAATCCGGGAGCCCGCATATCGCTCCGCTCATGCGGGCTACTGGATCGCCGCTTGTGCGCGAATGCAGGGTGCTTGGGCGGCGGGAACTCCCATGCGCTGTCGGTTCGGCGGGTCCGCGAAACGTCGCCTTGATGTCAAAATTCATCCCCATATAAAGGGTCGCATGATTCACGTTTGCTCGCTGGCGCGCCTGCACGACACGGTCGATGCGACCGGCGCGCGCCACGTCGTCACCTTGCTCAAGGATACCGACCGCGTCGAGCGGCCGAGGAACATCGTGCCCGCCAATCACCTCCTTCTGGGCATGGACGACATCACCGCGCCGATGGACGGCTACACCATTCCCTGCGACGAGCATGTCAGCGCGCTGATCACCTTCGTACACGGCTGGGACCGCGCCAAGCCGCTGGTGGTGCACTGCTATGCCGGCATCAGCCGCTCCACCGCGGGCGCCTATGTCGCGGCCTGCGCGCTCAACCCGCATCGGGATGAATGGGCGATCGCGCGCGAACTGCGCCGCGTCTCGCCGACGGCAACGCCCAATAGCCGTCTTGTCGCGCTTGCCGACCGCATCCTGTGCCGCGACGGCCGCATGGTGGCCGCCATCGATGCGATCGGACGCGGTGCGATTGCCTACGAGGCCGACCCGTTCCGGCTCGAATTGGAATAGCTGCCTTTTGCCGCGGCGCCTGCGGGACCCGGCATTACCCCGTTCTGGGAACTTTGCAGTCTCAAATTGGGAGCCGGCCGAGGGCGGGCTGCCGTTAAGCACGGCCGCAAGTTCCACTGGGATCAATCCTCTCGAACGGACATAGTCCCGCCACAGCGGCGTTGTTTTTGGGCAACAAGGGGGGCCGAGGTTTCCGATCTAAGGAGACAGGGCCTTGTATTCGAACCTGCGTTTTGTGATCTGCACCTCGCTCATCGGGTGCGCAGGTCTGATCGGCGTGCTGGCGCTGCTTCCGCCCACGCTCGAGGAGCGGCTGCTCGCGACCACAGAGCTTTCCGCTGCCCCGGCGCCGGCTTGCAACCAGCAAAACTGGCTGCGCTTTGATAGGAACTGCTTGTCACGACGCGGCATGCCGTGGGTGGCGGATCTGCCCGCCCAGAAGGAAGATCCCTCCCCGGTCGAGAGTACGCCTGAGCAGGCTTCAGACACTCAGGCATCTGCCGCTGTCCCTGCCCCGACTGAGACGTCTGCCTCTAGCTCAAGTGCGGCGTCTGCGTCAGCCTCAACTGACGCGTCAACGCAGTTCCCGCCCTCTCAGTCCTCTATGTCCGCGGCGCAAGAGTCCGCGCAGGCAACCGATGCCACTGGGTCGCGGCAGGAGGCGTCGGCGGCCGTCACCGCGACAGAGCCGCAGGTGGCGACGCAGCAGAGCGAAGTGCCGCAGCAAGAGACCTCAGCCCCGCCGGTCGCCGGCGAACGGCGTGCAATCAAGCAGCGCAACGTCACGCGGCACGCAGCGCCAGTCGCCACCGAACGGCGCGTTGCAAAGCCTGTCGTCGAGCCGCAGCCACCCGCCGCGAAGAAAACAACTCGCGAAGCTCGTGGAGCGAAACCGAGCAATGAGGCGTTGAATGCCGTGCGCAAGTTTCAGGACAATCTGCGCGACATCCCCGTGAGCTCTTATGCGGCCGACGGGAGGCAGCGCACGATCGTCATCCGGCCGACGTCAATACAGGACGTCTACTACTACTCTGCGCCTCGCTAGACCGGCCGAGCCCGACGCGCCCAAGCGCGTCGAACTATCTCTCGACTGATCGCCTATCCTCGCAGCAGCGGCGCGAGATCGGTGATCGCTTTGACGACGGCGCTCGCTTGAAAGCCCAACTCCTCGGGAACTTCAGCGGCGCTGCGTTGGATCCAAAACGTGTTCAACCCGGCGGACCCGGCGCCGTTGATGTCCCAAGAATTCGCCGAAATGAATCCGAGTTCTGGATTCGTCACTTTCATCCGCTCTGGGGCAAGATTGTAGACGCGTGGGCTGACTTTGAAAATCTTGACCTCCTCGACGCTGATAATGTCGTCGAGAACATCACGAATCCCCGCACTCTTCGCCGCCGCCTCGAGCATTTTGGGCTCGCCATTGGACAGGATCGCGAGCTTGACCCCTTGCTTCTTCAGCGCCTCCAGGCCGGGCTTCACGTCCGGGAAGGCGGCCAGGCTCAAGTAGGCCTCCATCAGTTGTTTTTTCTTATCGGCGGTCAGGTCAAGCTGGAGGTTCTTGCTCGCCCAGACCAATCCGTCCTCGGTCAAGCCCCAGAAATCGCGGTGGCGGCCCATCAGGCTGCGCATCAGGCTGTATTGCAATTGCTTCGCGCGCCATATCTGCGCCAACTGATTGCCTTTGCCAGGATAAAGCTGCTCGCATAATGCCGTGACCGAGAAGACGTCGAACAGTGTCCCATAGGCATCGAACGCCAATGCCTTGACCGCCTTGAACTGACCGCCGGTCTGCGCTGCAACCGGTGCTGCGGCCCAAGTCGCACTAGCGACTGCCGCCGCGGCACCGGCAAGCTTCATGAATTTTCTTCGATCGCTCGACATTTTTCCCTCCCTGCGGATGTGCCACCCGCTTTCTCGGCTGACCGATGATAGTTGGTGACCTTGCTGGACGTCGGGCGGCAAGCTCAACGCCAAGGGTGAGGCTGTGCCTTTTCAGCTCCCACCGCAAGCTCGGTCGGGCCATGACACACGCTGGAGGGATGAGGAGCCGTGGGGCAGCGCCCCGCGGCCGAGGCCACTATGACAATCGACTGAGGCTCGTCCGCGCCTTCGGCCGGATGAGGTATCCGGTCAAGCGAATTTAAGCCGGACCATCAGTTGGGGCCGTCCGTCGCCTCGAGCGAGAGCGGCTCGGACGAATGCCGCCGCGGGCCAATGCCGGCAACGCTCATGCGGCGCGTGAAGTCGCAATAGGCAAAGCCCAGCCACGAGCCGCGGAAGCTGCGCTCGGTGGTCTTTTCGAGGCGGAAACACGGCTCGAACGCCATCCCCTGAAGCGACGCGCACCACGCCTCGCCGCGCACCCGCAGCGTTCCCGCCGGCAGCCATACAGCGCGCGCCGCTCCTGTGCCGCGGACCTGGATGGTGCCGATCACCGAACCGTCGCCGTAAATGCGCCCCGCGCCGCGCGAGCCGTCGAAGCAGTTGAACGCGAAAAGCTTGCCGGCGACGAAGCGCCGCGCCGCCTCCGGGCTGAGCACTTCCGCCTGCGCCGTGACGGCCGCCAGCAAGGTCACGACCACAATTGCGAACCGCGCAATCATATCCCCTCCCCCGTTACCGCCGCCGCGGCAACCGTAACCGCCCGTTAACCATATGAATCAGGCGCGACTTTGCCGGATCTTGGTCAACAAATCCTAAACTGGTTACCCGATCTTAACCACGATGCGACCGCGGACGCGTCCCTCGACGATGTTTCGGGCTGCTGCGATCACCTCGGCGAGCCCGATCTCGCTCGTGATGGCCGCCAGCTTTCCCCGATCAAGCTCGCTCGCCAAACGCCTCCACGCGATTCGCCGGTCGGCAATCGGACGCATGACGGAATCGATGCCGAGAAGCGAAACACCGCGCAGAATAAATGGTGCAACCGAAGTCGGCAAATCCATGCCGCCGGCCAATCCACAAGCCGCGACCGCTCCGCCGTAGCGCGTCATCGCGAGCACATTGGCCAGCGTGGTCGAGCCGACCGTGTCGATACCGCCCGCCCAGCGTTCTTTTGCCAGCGGTTTTGCGGGTCCGGCGAGTTCTTTGCGGTCGATGATCTCGTTCGCGCCCAGGCTTTTGAGATAGTCGGCCTCCTGCGGACGTCCGGTCGAGGCCGTGACCTGAAAGCCACGGTGGCAAAGAATTGCAATGACGACCGAGCCCAGGCCCCCGGCGGCGCCCGTGACCACCACCGGTCCGCTCATGGGAGTGAGGCCGTGGCCCTCGAGCGCCATGACCGCGAGCATCGCGGTATAGCCCGCGGTGCCGATCGCCATGGCGTCGTGCGCGCTCATCCCGGAGGGAAGCGGCACCAGCCAATTTCCCTTTACTCGCGCTTTCTCGGCATAGGCGCCGAGATGCGTCTCGCCCAGGCCCCAACCGTTGAGGATCACCTTGTCGCCGGGCTTCCATTCGGGGTGGCTCGAGCTCTCGACGGTTCCCGCAAGATCGATGCCGGGAACCATGGGAAAGCGCCGCACCACCGGCGCTTTGCCGGTGATCGCGAGGCCGTCCTTGTAATTGAGCGTCGACCACTCGACGCGGACCGTGACGTCGCCCTCCATGAGATTGCGTTCGTCGAAATCGGCGAGGGCGGCTTTCGATCCGGTTTCCGTTTTCTCGATCACGATCGCTTTGAAAGTCGCCACGGTCGTTCTCCAGTTCCCGTCCGGTGCAAAAGCCGGCGTCCAGTAAGCACCAAAGCTCCGCCACGTCACAGAGCGTGCCGCGTATGCATCTTGGTGAACACCGGATCATCCGCTTGGCGGATGATGACTGTGTCAGGCCGGCGCCAGTCGCGCCACTGGCCTCTCGACGATTGGTAAATTGATCACCGCCGACAAGAGGCCGAGCAGGATCGAGAGCCACCAGACGACATCATAGGATCCGCTACTCTCGAACAACACGCCGCCGAGCCACACGCCAAGGAAGCCGCCCACTTGGTGGCTCAAGAAGGCAAACCCGAACAGCATGGCGAGCCAGCGCGTGCCGAACATGACCGCAACCAGGCCGGAGGTCGGCGGCACGGTCGACAGCCAGAACAAACCCATCACCGCTCCGAAGATCAGGGTCGCGACCGTGCTCGGCGGCAGCAGGATGTAGATCAGGATCGCCACCGCGCGGCCGAAATAGATGAGCGACAGGATGTAGCGCTTGGGCATGAACGCAGCGAGCCAGCCGGCGACGACGGCACCGATGATGTTGAACAGGCCGATGCTGGCGAGCGTCCAGCCGCCGACCTCGGCCGGTAGACCGCGATCGACGAGATAGGCCGGCAAATGCACAGCGATAAAGAAGATCTGGAAGCCGCAGGTGAAGAACCCAAGCACGAGCAGCACAAAGCTCTTGTGGCCAAGGGCCTCGCTGAGCGCCTGTGCCACCGATTGCTGCGCTTGGTTGGTCAGTGCTGTCGGCCCGCCAGCCTGCCGCGGCGACGCGAGCGCGAGCGACAGCGGCATGATGAGGAGCACGACGGCGGCGAAGGCGACGAGCGTGTCCTGCCAGCCGATGCTGTCAATGAGCGCCACCGCCAGCGGAGAAAACACGAATTGCCCAAACGAGCCTGCGGCCGTCCCGGCGCCGAATGCGAGCGAGCGCCATTGCGGCGGCATCAGCTTGCCGAACGCGCCGATCACGATGGTAAAGGAGGAGCCGGCGAGCCCGAAACCGATCACCGCGCCGGCGGTGAGATGGAGCATGGCCGGCGTATTCGCGTAGGCCATGGACGCCAGGCCGAGTGCGTAGAGCACCGCCCCGACGCTGAGAACCGGCGTGGCTCCATAGCGGTCCGCCAGCGCCCCGGCCACCGGCTGCGCCACGCCCCAGAGCAGCATCTGGATCGCGAGCGCGAGCGCAAACACGTCGCGCCCCCAAGCGTGCGCGCTCGACATCGGGGTGAGAAAGAAGCCCAAACCCGAACGCGCGCCGAAACCGACGAGCGCGATCAGGCAACCGCAGGCCAGGATGAGGGCGGGGGTGCGCCAGGAGAACGGCCGGTGGACAACGGGGGACGCCGCAGGGATGCTGTCCGCCTTGGTGCTGTCCCCGCGTTGCATGTGGTCCGTTCCATCTCGCACGTCGTCGCCCGACCCGCTCAGGCCGGCGCAGGTGCCGCGCGCATCACCGGTTTTTCCACAATCGGCAGATTGATCACGGCGGAGAGCACGCCGAACAGGACCGACAGCCACCACACCGCGTCATAGGAACCGGTGCGCACGAACACGATGCCGCCGAGCCACACGCCGAGGAAGCCGCCGACCTGATGGCTGAAAAACGCCAATCCGGCGAGCGTCGCGAGCCAGCGCGTGCCGAAGATCAAGGCAATGATGCCGTTGGTCGGTGCCACCGTGGAGAGCCAGAGCAGGCCCATGACCGCGCCGAACAGGATCGACGATACTGCCGTCACCGGGAAGGAGATGAAGGCGAGCACCGCGGCGGCACGCGCGAAATAGATGAACGAGAGGATGTAGCGTTTGGGCATGAGGTTGCCGAGCCAGCCGGAGGCGAGCGAGCCGACGATGTTGAACAGCCCGATCACCGCGATGGTCCAGCCGCCCACATGTGCTGAAAGGCCGCGATCGATCAGGTAGGCCGGCATATGGATGGTGATGAAGGCGAGCTGGAAGCCGCAGGTGAAAAAGCCGAGCACGAGCAGCACATAGGAGCGGTGACCGATCGCCTCCGACAGCGCCTGCCGCAGCGACTGCGACGCCGCGCCGTGCGAGGTCTCCGCCGGCGCAGTGGCGAGTGCAAGCGACAGCGGCAGCACCAGCAGCATGCCCACGCCGAAGACGAACAGCGCGGTCTGCCAGCCGAAGGCATCCATCAGCGATACCGCGACCGGAGAATAGAGGAACTGGCCGAACGAACCGGCGGCGGTGCCCGCGCCGAACGCGAGCAAGCGCGAGCGCTCGGGCAAGAGCTTGCCGAACGCAGCGAGCACGACCGAGAACGAGCAACCGGCCAGGCCAAAGCCGATGAAGACGCCGGCCGCGAGATCGAGCATCAGCGGAGACGTCGAATACGCCATCAGGATCAGGCCGAGAGCGTAAAAGGCGCCACCGGCGCACAACACGCGCATGGTGCCGAAGCGATCGGCAATGGCGCCGGCAAACGGCTGGCCGATCCCCCAGAGAATGTTCTGAATCGCCAATGCCAATCCGAACACGTCGCGACCCCAGTCGTTGGCTTGCGACATCGGCGTCAGAAAAAAGCCGAGCGTGGCACGCGGCCCGAAGCTGATCATGGAGATGAGACAGCCGCACAGTACGATCACGGCCGGCGTGCGCCAGCCGATCGCAGAGGCTTTGGCGGCGGAAGGAAGTGAAATGGCCATGACCGCGAACCCGTTTCGCAATCGAAGAACAATCGCTGGGCCAACACACCCGGCGGCCGCTTGTACGGTGTCGTGCCTTCATCCTCAAACGAAAACTTGGCGAAGCGTCCTCCGCCGGCGCATGGCAGTTAGTCCCGCCGGAGCTGGCAGCTGGCAGAGCGCAGTGTTAGGCGCTCGAATCGAGAAGAACTTCATCTCGAATCGAGAAAGAACCAATCAAGAGCTTGCATGCCGCCGGGGCTGCCGCGATGATCATGTCGGCCGGCACCATGACACGCTCGCTCCTCTGTCCCGATGCTTTCCTGTCGCCGCTCGAGATCGACGCCGCCGTCACGCGCGCACTCGCCGAGGATCTGGGGCGCGCCGGCGACGTCACCGCGATCGCCACCATCCCCGAAGACACACGCGCACGTGCCCTCGTCGTGGCACGCCAGGCAGGCGTGATTTCCGGCCTACCGCTGGTCGCCGCGACGTTCGCCAAGCTTGCGCCCGAAATCGAGATCGCGGCCAACACGCGCGACGGCTCGCGCGTCACGGGCAAGAGCGAACTGATGATCGTGGCGGGGCCCGCGCGCGCGGTGCTTGCCGCCGAACGGGTCGCGCTCAATCTGCTCGGTCGTCTTTCGGGGGTGGCGACGGCGACGCACGAATTCGTCCGCCGCGTGGCCGGTACGCGCACGCGCATCTGCTGCACCCGCAAGACCACGCCGGGCCTGCGGGCGTTGGAGAAATACGCGGTGCGGTGCGGCGGCGGCTTCAACCACCGCTTCGGACTCGACGATGCCATGCTGATCAAAGACAACCACATCGCCGTCGCCGGCGGCATCCGCGCGGTGCTCGAACGCGCAAGAGCCGCCGCCGGTCATCTCGTCAAGATCGAAATCGAGGTCGACACCCTCGATCATCTGCGCGAGGTGCTGGACGTCGGGCTGGCCGACGCGGTGCTGCTCGACAACATGGATCCCGCAACCATGCGCACGGCGGTGGAAATGGTCGGCGGCAAGTTTCCGCTCGAAGCCTCCGGCGGCATCACTCTCGATACGATTGCCGAGATCGCCAAGACCGGCGTGGACTACGCCTCCTCGGGCTGGATCACCCATTCGGCGCCGCAACTCGATGTCGCGCTCGACATCGAGATGTGAGCTGACTGCCCTATTCTCGATCGGCCTCATGCTGAGGAGCATCGCAGCGCGGTCAAGTTTAGGCAGCTCGGCTAA
>JBJMTU010000086.1:0-6596 GCA_045811545.1 Xanthobacteraceae bacterium
ATCGCCGACGATGTGATCGCGAACATCGAGACCGACGTGAAGCGGATCGTCGACGAGGCGACGGTAGCATGCAAGGCGTCGCCGATGCCGCCACTGGATATCCTCGCCACCGACGTCTACGCCGATGGAGGTTTCGCATGGCGGAACTGACCTATCGCGATGCGGTCGCCCGCGGCATCGCCCAGGAGATGACGCGTGATCCGGACGTCATCTTCTTCGGCGAGGACGTGGCCAAGGCCGGCGGCGTGTTCAAGACCACGGTAGGTCTTTACGAGCAGTTCGGCCCCAAGCGGGTGCGCGACTGTCCGATCTCCGAGCAGGCGATCTTGGGCGCCGCCATGGGCGCGGCGATGACCGGCTTGAAGCCGATTGCCGAGATCATGTTCTCGGATTTTTTCGCCGTGTGCTTCGACTATATCGCCAACGAGTTCGCCAAGAGCCGCTATATGTCGAACGGTCAGCTCAAATGCCCGCTGGTGGTGCGTACCGCTAACGGCGCGGGCTCGCGCTTCGGCGCCCAGCACAGCCAAAGCGTCGAGAACTGGGCGATGATGATTCCTGGCCTCAAGGTGGTGGCGCCCTCGAGCCCGCGCGACGTGATCGGGCTCCTTGCCGCCGCGGTGCGCGATCCCGATCCAGTCATCTTTTTCGAGCACAAATCACTTTACCCGACCAAGGGAGATGTCCCCGAGGGCGAGATCGTCGATCGGCTCGGCAGCGCCAGCATCGTGCGTGCCGGCAAGGACGCCACCATCTTGGCGCTTGCGCTGATGGTGCCACGCGCGCTCGAGGCCGCCGCGAAGCTCAAGGCGGAACACGGGATCGACTGCGAGGTTGTCGACGTGAGGTCGCTGGTCCCGCTCGATACGCAGACCATCCTCGGCTCGGTTGCCCGCACGCACCGCCTGTTCACGGTCGAGGAGAATCCGCGGCTGTGCGGTTGGGGCGCCGAAATCGTTTCGATCGTGGCGGATGAGGCGTTCTACGATCTCGACGGGCCGCCGGTGCGGATCACCACACCGCACATTCCGCTGCCGGCCGCCGACATCTTGGAAGACATCGCGCTGCCCACAGTCGATCGCATCGTCGACCGCGTGCGCCGCTCGATGCAGGGGTAAGTGACAAAGAGTGACGAGTAACTGATGTCCTTACCGGGCTTGACATCGCAAGTCGGGTTTACCCGACTTGCGGCGCATGATGGTGCGCAACTCGGGCAAGCCCGAGTTGCGGTGCAATCTATCGCATCTTCGTAAGAAGAAGGATGCGCGGGTCAAGCCCGCGCATGACCACTTGGGAGTTGTGAGGTGCGCCCATGAGTTCGAGATATGACAATCTTCTCGCCAATGTTCCGACCGATCTGTGGATCGGTGGCAAATGGCGCAAATCCTCCGACGGCGGCCGTTTCGACGTGCTCGATCCGGCGACCGAGAACAAGATCGCATCGGTGGCGAGCGCGACCGTCGACGATGCCAAGGCCGCGGTCGACGCCGCGAGCGATGCGTTCGAGGGCTGGGCCGGCAGAAAGCCGCGCGAGCGCGCCGAAATCCTGCGCAAGTCCTTCGAGTTGATCATGCGCGACGCCGAGCGGCTCGCCAAGTTGATCACCATCGAGAACGGCAAGGCGCTCTCGGATTCGCGCGGCGAAGTTGCCTATGCCGCCGAGTTCTTCCGCTGGTACGCGGAGGAGGCGGTACGCGCGATCGGCGCGCTGTCGCGCGCGCCCGCCTCCGGTGCCCGCATCGTAGTCCAGCACAAGCCGGTGGGCGTCGCGGTGCTGGTCACGCCCTGGAATTTTCCCGCCGCCATGGCGACGCGCAAGATCGGCCCCGCGCTCGCCGCCGGTTGCCCGGTCGTGCTCAAGCCCGCCTCCGACACGCCGCTCACCATGCTGGCGCTGATGCCGATCCTCGAGGAGGCCGGCGTGCCGGCGGGCGTGGTCAACGTCATTCCCTCGCGCTCGTCGGGCAAGGTGGTGAGCGCGATGCTGCACGATCCGCGCGTGCGCGTCGTTTCCTTTACCGGGTCTACGGAAGTGGGCCGCAAGCTTCTGCACGAAGCGGCCGACAACGTCGTCAAGCCGGCCATGGAGCTCGGCGGCAACGCGCCCTTCATCGTGTTCGAGGACGCCGACATCGACGCGGCGATCGACGGCGCCATGATCGCGAAGATGCGCAACATGGGCGAGGCCTGCACCTCGGCCAACCGTTTCTACGTGCACGAGAAGGTGCACGATGAGTTCGCCAAGAAGCTGACCGCCAAGATGGCGGCGCTCAAGGTGGGCAACGGGCTCGATGACGGCGTCGCGGTGGGCCCCTTGGTCAACGCCGACGCCAAGAAGAAGGTAATCGATCTCGTCGACGACGCGGTCGGCAAGGGCGCGAAAATCTTGACCGGCGGCAAGCCGCCGAACGGCCCCGGACACTTCTATCCACCGACCGTGATCGATGCCGTGCCGGACGGCGCCGCGATGCTGCGCGAAGAGATCTTCGGCCCGGTCGCGGCGATCCAGACCTTCAAGTCCGACGGCGAAGTGATCAAGCGCGCGAACGATACGGAGTACAGTCTCGTGGCCTATCTCTACACCAAGGATATGAGTCGCGGCATGCGCGTCTCCGAGCAGCTCGACTTCGGTATGATCGGGCTCAACCGCGGGCTCGTGTCCGATCCGGCCGCCCCCTTCGGAGGCATGAAACAGTCGGGCATCGGTCGCGAAGGCGCGCATGAAGGGCTCATGGAGTTCTTGGAGACGCAGTACATTTCGGTGACGTGGTGATCAGGGGTGACGTCGTCGGATGGGCTGAGCGAAGCCAAACCGTCGGCCTCGTGCGCGGAGAGACGATGGGTTTGGCTGCACTCAACCCATCCTACGCGTCACGCCTGAGAGCGACGAAGAAGTCGCAACGGGGAAGCCCTCCATGGACGTGCTGATGCCGCAGCTCGGCGAGACCGTTGCGGAGGGCAAGATCACGCAATGGTTCAAGGCGGCCGGCGACGCCATCAAGGCCGGCGACAATCTGTTCGAGATCGAGACCGACAAGGTGTCGATGGAAGTGCCCTCGACCACCGCGGGCGTGCTTGCGGAAATCCGCGTGCCGGCGGGGGAGGTGGCTCCGGTCGGTGCCGTCGTTGCTGTCATCACCGACGGCGCCGGCGCGACCGAGCCAGCGCCCAAGGCTGCTCCCGCGTCCTCCACTCCGCCGCCGCCCCGCGCGATACCCGCGCGAGACGCCGCGGGATCGGTGGCGCCAGTCAAGCTCGATCCGTTCTTCGAGGTGCGCACCCCCGAGCGCAACTACGGTCCGGCCCGGTTGCCTGGCGGCAGGAGCGTCACGCCGCTGGCGCGGCGGCTTGCAGCGGAAGGCGGCATCGACCTCGCCAGGATTTCGCCGTCCGGTCCGCATGGCCGCATTACTGCGCGCGATGTCGAAGCCGCCGCGCGCGCTACGGTGCCGCGCCCAGCCATGGCCGCTGCGCCGGCCGAGGGCCCGAGCGCCGAGGCCATCAAGGCCATCTATCGCGACGTGCCGTTCCAAGAAGTGCCGCTCGACGGCATGCGCAGGACCATCGCTAGCCGCTTGGTGCAGGCCAAGCAGACCATTCCGCATTTCTATCTGACCGCGGACGTCGACATCAGTCGGCTGATCACGCTGCGCGAAGAGGCGAACGCGGCCGCGCTCAAGGACGAGGATGGCAAACCCGCCTTCAAGCTCTCGCTCAACGACCTCATTATCAAAGCCTGGGCGGCGGCGCTGCAGCGCGTGCCGGCGGCCAATGCGGTGTGGGCGCAGGATCGCATCCTGCGCTTTGAACATTCCGATATCGCGGTCGCGGTCGCGCTCGAAGGCGGCCTGATCGCGCCCGTGATCTGCCGGGCGGAGTTGAAAAACCTGTCGGCGATCTCGAACGAGGTGAAGGAGCTCGCTGCGCGCGCACGGGCGAAGAAACTCAAGCCGAGCGAATACGAGGGCGGCTCGTCGACCATCTCCAATCTCGGCATGTACGGCGTGCGCGAGTTTGCCGCCATCATCAATCCGCCGCAGGCGACAATCCTCGCGGTGGGCGCGGCGCGGCGCCAGGCGGTCGAGAAGGAGGACGGCGGCGTCGCGTTTGCGAGCATGCTCTCGGTGACGCTCTCCTGCGATCACCGCGTGGTCGACGGCGCGCTGGGCGCCGAGCTCATCGCCGCCTTTCAGACGTTTGCCGCCCAACCCGTCACCATGTTGGTGTGAGCTGTTGGCACGCGAAGCGCAGTGAGCGTCGCGGGCACAATCAGGAGTGAATGATGGCTGCCGAAAGACCTGACGCTTTATTGATCGGGCCTCCCAAGCCGGTCATCGTCAACGGGCTCTCCCGCACGTTCAATCTCGTCAAGCTCCCCGACGGAAAAGATCGGAACAAATTCTTCGCCGAGAGCGGGCCGCGCGTGCGCGCCATGGCGGTCGCCGCCACGGAGGAGCGCGTCGATGGTCCGTTCATGACGCGATTTCCCCGGCTCGAGATCATCTCCTCCTTCGGCGTCGGCTACGACCATGTCGACGCCGCCTGGGCCGGCGCACACGGCATCACTGTCACCAACACGCCGGATGTGCTCACCGAAGAAGTCGCCGACACCGCCCTGGGGCTCTTGCTCTGCGCCGTGCGCGAGTTCCCCCAGGCCGAGCGTTACCTGCGTGCCGGCAAATGGCCGCAGAAGAACTATCCGCTGAGCAAGGCCACGCTGCGCAACCGCACCGTCGGCATGGTCGGCATGGGCCGCATCGGCCAGGCGATCGCGCGCCGGCTCGAGGCCATGCAGGTCCCGGTGGTCTATCATTCGCGGCGGCCCGCGGCCGGGCTGTCCTATCGATACTATCCGAAGCTCACCGACATGGCGCGCGACGTCGACGTCCTCATGGTCATCACGCCGGGTGGCGCGGGGACCAAGAACCTGATCAATGCCGAGGTGCTCAGCGCCCTTGGCCCCGACGGCATCCTCATCAACATGTCGCGCGGCTCGGTGGTCGACGAGCCCGCGCTGATCAAGGCGCTGCAGGAGAAAACCATCATGTCGGCGGGCCTTGACGTGTTCGCGCGCGAGCCCGAGGTGCCGCCGGAACTGATCGCGATGGATCACGTGGTGCTGTTTCCCCATCTCGGCTCCGCTTCGGTGGCGACCCGCGACAGGATGGACCAGCTGGTCGTGGACAATCTGTTGGCCTGGGCGGCGGGCAAGCCGCCGCTGACCCCCGTCCCGGAGACGCCGTGGCCGCCGAAGCAACGCAAGCGCTGATGAAGCCTTGCAAACGCGCATATGCGTGGCGCAACGCTGTCCGCCCACGCTGGTGAGCCATGACGCGGGGGCAGGCGACGTGATAGCGTGCCGACAATCGCTATTGGGGCTCCCCATGCCGGTTCGCGTTTGCCTTGCCGTAATGGTGTTTGCGCTGTCCGCGGCCGGCGCTGCCGCGCAGGCGCCGGCGCCGAGCGACGCCACCAAAGAGATGGTCGGTGCCTGGGAAATCTCCAACGCCGCTCGCGACAAGACTTGTCCGGTCACCTTCAAGCTCGAACCTGGGTCCGGCGGCTTCAAGCTCGATCTCGATGAGGTCTGCGGCACCGCGTTTCCCCCGCTGAAGGACGTCCTGATCTGGATCATGGGACCGAACGACTCGGTTCGACTCTTGAACTCCAAGGGCGCCGTCGTTCTCGATTTCATGGAAGTCGAGTCGCACATGTATGAAGCCGAGCGCAAAGGGGAGGGACTCTTTTTCATGCGCACCCAGGCCGCCATCAAGGCGGCCACCGTCAGCCCCGAGCAGGTGTTTGGCGAATGGACCTTGCTCAAGGAATTCGAGAAGCCGCTTTGCAAGCTCACGCTGTCGAATGCCTCGGCCGGGGGAGAAAGCTACAAGATAACCGTCAAGCCCGGTTGCGACGCGTCGGTCGCCGATATCGAGCTGTCGACCTGGCGGCTCGACCGCGATGGATTGCTGCTGACCGGCCGCGGCGGCAGCTGGCGCTTCTCCGAGAGTGACGTCACGACCTGGGAGCGAGTTCCCGCAAGCACTGATCCCTTGGTGCTGGTGCGGCAGTAGGTGTTCGCCACCAAGATGGCGGCGGTTCAATTGGCGGCGACCGTGTCCTCGACCATCCAGGCTCCATAGCCGACCACACGATCGCGTCCTCCCGCCGTGTCGCCTGAGTTGCAGAGCGCAAGGCGCGTAAGCGCGAGGCGGCGGCGGCTCGCCTCCACGAGGAGTCCGGCTACCGCAAGAAAGCCGCAGGCTTGGTTCGGGCCGAGGCTTTCCCACTCGCCGCGCTCGATGGCGGCGGCGGTCGCCGTATCAAGCCGCCGCGCGGTCTCATAGTCGTGGTAGTGCGAGAGGTCGGAGCTGACCACGATCAGCGTTTCCGGGCCGCCCCAGAGCCGCCGCAGCACCACGGCGACGTCTTGCGCTCTGGCATCGCCGATCACCAGTGGAACCACCGTGAAGGAGGGCAGCAGCGTTTGCAGGAAGGGCAGTTCGACCTCGAGCGAATGTTCCGGCGCGTGCGGGGCATCGGCCTCCACAACCGCGTCTTCGATGGCGGACAGCGCATGCCGGTCCACGCCCACG
>JBJMTU010000087.1:0-4017 GCA_045811545.1 Xanthobacteraceae bacterium
GCGCCTCCTGATCGCTAAGACGGAGCAGGAGCGTCTCGCGGCGGATGGGGCAACGACCGTCGAATACTGGTCGGGCACCCGGCGCGTGCTCTACACGCCCTGCAGCGAGACCGATATCTATATCGCGCTGACAATGCTCGATCGCGACGAGGTCGCCAAGACGACGCCGGTGCGAAAGGACGCGTGGAAGGCCTGGTTTCCCCATCTCGAGCCGCTGATCGACCGCTTCGGCGAGCAGGGTCGCTACGATCGCTTCGATCTGATCAAGCTCCGCCGCTGGTCGGCGGGACGGGTGGCGATCATCGGCGACGCCGCGCACGCACTGCCGCCGAACATTGGACAGGGCGCCGGCTGCGCCATGATGAACGCGCTATCGCTTGCGGTCCATCTGGAGCGCAATGCCGATGTGCCAACGGCGCTCGAGATATGGGAAAGGAACGAGCGGCCGATCACCGAGCATACCCAGCGCATGTCCTACCTGCTCGGGCTTCCGACCACCTGGCCCCCGTTGCTCCGAACAATGGCGCTCGGTTGGGCGGGGCGCTCGAAGTGGCTGGTTCGGCAGCGCACGAAAACGGCATTGCACCGGCCGACGGGCACCGTAGCGACCTAGCGTCGCGGTTCCCGCCACGATGCGGTATCATTTGGAATAGGATCGGGAGGAACGCCACAGCGAAGGCACCTTCCTGCAGCCGGCTGCTAGGATACGACACCATGAGCAACATCGATGCCGAGCTTCCTCGCTTGATTGCACCCGGCCGCGTCCACCGTCGCATCTATACCGACCCCGCCATTTTCGAGCTGGAGATGGAACGCATCTTCGGCGCGGCTTGGCTCTATGTCGGGCACGAGAGCCAGATCAAACAGCCCGGCGACTATTTCGCGACGCGCATGGGACGCAAGCCGGTCGTTCTGGTGCGGGATCGGGAGGGAAGCGTGCGCGTGATCCACAATCAGTGCGCTCATCGCGGCGCACTCGTCGTGGCGACCGACAAAGGGAACGCGCCGGAATTCACCTGCTGCTATCACGGCTGGACCTACCACCTCGACGGTCGGGTCAAGGCGGTGCCGCTCAACCATGGCTACCCGCACGGCTTCGATCCGAATGATCCGAAAATGGCTATGTTGCCGGTGCCGCGCGTGAAGAGCTACCGCGGCTTCATCTTCGCGAGCGAGGCGAACGATGGACCGGACCTCGAGGAGTGGCTCGGCCACATGGCGACTTCACTCGACGATATGATCGATCGCGCTCCCGACGGTGAGATCGAGGTCGCCGGCGGTGTGTTCAAGCACGCATATGACGGCAACTGGAAGGTCTATTTCGAGAACCTGTGCGATGCGGCGCACCCACTATTTACGCACCGCTCCTCGATCGACGCCGCGCAGCAGCAATCCGACGACGCCCATAGCGACGGCGCCGGCGAGATCGCCATTCGCCAGATGCGCCAGAACGGCGCCCCCTACAGCTTCTGGGAGTCACAAGTCGGCATTTGGACCTATCCGAACGGTCACAGCTATCTCGGCGACTACCACGACGATGCCAAACTCGTCGCCGCACTGAAAGATCCGGTGTTCCGCGAGTACATCACCGCGTTGGAACGTAAGAAGGGCAAGGCCGAGGCGAAACGTATTCTCGAAGTGCGCCGCTGGAACTCGAATATCTACCCGAACGTGTCGCTGATGAGCCAATTCCAACAAATGCGCGTGGTGCACCCGATCGCCGTGAACCGCACGCTCGTGCATGCCTACAGCTTCCGCCTTAA
The DNA here is from genome assembly GCA_045811545.1 of Xanthobacteraceae bacterium. GTDB lineage: Bacteria > Pseudomonadota > Alphaproteobacteria > Rhizobiales > Xanthobacteraceae > VAZQ01. The sequence continues at coordinate 1,764 of JBJMTU010000087.1, forward strand.
GGGCGCGCCGGATCAAATGTTTCGCAACACGATCAGCTTCGCCAATGTGGTCAACGGCACCGGCTCGCTCGTCCTCACCGACGACCTCGAAATCTACAACCGCCTCGATATGGGCATGACGAGCGAAGGTTCCGAATGGCTGCAGATCGGCCGCGGCTACCAAAGCGACGCCCCCGACGCGCATGGCGGCCGCCGCGGCAAGAATTCAACGAGCGAGGTGTATATCCGCAACATGCTCGACGCATGGCTAAGCCTCATGACCAAGGGGCAGGCGGCACCGGTGCGCGCCGCCTCCTAAGGCGTTCGCGTCATGGCAAAACGACGCAAGGCCAAGGCGAAGCCTCCGGTGCCAACTCGGCGTCCGCTGCTGGTGTTACGCCATCGCGCGACGCACCGCCTCGCCGAAACGCTCGATCTTCATCGCTGCGAGCGCTTCCTGCAGCACGAGGCGCGGCTCCTCGACGAGGGCAAATTCGACGAGTGGCTCGCGCTGTTCACCCCGGACGGCTCTTACTGGGTGCCGAGCGAGCCGGATCAGGATAATCCGCACGATACCGTCTCACTGATCTACGACGATCGGCGCCTACTCGAGACGCGCGTGCGGCGGTTGGCGAGCCCGCGGATCTATTCGCAGGAGCCGCGTTCGCGCACGAGCCGGATCGTCAGCAACGTGTCGATCGAGGATGGCGATAACACTGCCTGCACCGTGCGCTCGAAATTCCTCATGGTCGAGTACCGTCGTGAGGTCCAGCGCCTGTTCGCCGGTACCGCATTCCATCGCCTGGTCCACAGCGACGGCCTCATTCTGATCGCCGCGAAGCGCGTGAACCTTCTCAATTGCGACGCGCCGCTCGACGGCATCGTCGTGCCGTTCTGATGATTGGGGGTCGTCCCCGCGAAAGCGGGGACCCATGACCACCGCCTCTGCAATATGGGGTCCCCGCGTTCGCGGGGACGACAAACTGATAGTCCGACTCGGTTATCACTCCGGCCCGGCGTATTTGCCCGCAGTCGCGGGGAACATCGACTTGACGATCTTGAACTTTGAGATGTCGACGGTGGCGTCCATGTGCAAGAAGATGGCGGCGTCGCGGAAGATTTTCTCGACGCCGAAGTCGAGCATCACCCCGTTGCCGCCGTGCAGCTCGAGGCAATGCTGCGCGACCTTCAAGATCTCCTCCGACGCGAACAACTTGACCATGTTGCAGAGCATCTCCGCGTCGGGCGCCTCGTCGTCCACCGCCTGCGCGGCGCGCTCGAGCAGCGCGCGCACCGCCTCGATCCGCGTCGCCATCTCCGCCAGCCGCAACGCCACCGCCTGATGCTTGATCAGGACGCGCCCGCCCTGCACGTAATTCTGCGCGTACTCGGCGGCGGCCTCGAAGGCATGCACCCCGACGCCCAGATTCTTCGCCGCTTGGATGATCTTGCCGGGCCGGAAGTAGACGCCGGCCTTGCCGAGCGCGTCGTTCTCGGTCAGCAGATGATCTTCCGGCACGCGCATGTCCTCGAACACCAATTCGCCGTTGTTCATGAACCGGCAACCCATCGTCTCGTTGCAGCGCGCGACCGTGAGGCCCGGCGTGTCCCGCGACACCAGGAACGAGGACGTGCCCTGCAACATGCCGACCTTGGGATTGGTATTGGCGTAGACGACATAGAGGCTGGCGTCATAGCCGTTGGAGATGAATTGCTTGCGCCCGTTGATGACCCATTCGCCGTTTTTCTTCACCGCCCGCGTCTGCATGGCGGCTTCCGGTACGTTGTAGGGAAGCCAGCGGTCGGAGGCGCCGCGTGGCTCGGTCAGGCAGTGCGCCAGCAGGAATTGAGGATCCTCGACGAGCCGGGCGAACCATTTCTCCTGCAGGTGGCGCGGCGCGAGGTTGCGCAACAGCACCGAGACCTTCCAGTTCTGCACCAGCTTGTCGGCAAGCCCCGAGTCTCCGCGCGCGATCTCCTCGGAGATCAACGCGAAGGTGCGCACCTCGCTCTTGGGGTCGAGCTCAAGGCCGCCGAATTCCTCCGGCACGCCGAGCGTGCGGATTCCGATCTGCTCGGCGCCTTCCAGAATTTCCGGCGGCAGGCGCGCCTGCGGATCCATATCCCATTCGCGCTGCCAGTTGGAGCGGATGAAAGGCGTGACGACCTCGTCGACGAAATCACGGCAGCTCTGCCGCATCAGGCGCTGTTCTTCGGAGAGGCCGCTCCTTGGGGTGATGTCGAGCATGATGATCCTTCCGATCGTGCGTTACGC
>JBJMTU010000088.1:0-4681 GCA_045811545.1 Xanthobacteraceae bacterium
ATCGAGGATATGGTTGCTGGCCGCGAATTTGAGCGAATCGCCGAAAAATTCGCTGACTGCATGACCGGCGAACAGGTCCCTGAACGGGTAGCCTGCGAAGATCGAGCCGGCGGCGAGGAAGCCGAGCGGAATGAGCATCGTGATCGGACTTTCGCGCGCTTCGTCGTAGTGGCGGCGGTCGCGCGGGCTGCCGTGGAAGGTCATGAAGATCAGCCGCCAGATATAGATCGCCGTCAGCGCAGCCGCGATGGCAGTCGTGCCGAACCCGTAGAGTCCCATCGGATTGGTGCTCACATAGGCCGCTTCCATGATGGCGTCCTTGGAAAAATAGCCGGCAGTGAGCGGGAACCCGGTGAGTGCGAGGGCACCGATCACCATCGTCCAGTAGGTGACCGGGAGCTTGTCCTTGAGTCCGCCCATGTGCCGGATGTCCTGCTCGTGATGCATCGCAGTGATCACTGAGCCGCAGCACAGGAACAGCAGGGCCTTGAAGAAGGCGTGCGTGAACAAGTGAAACATGCCGATCGAGTAGGCACCCGTGCCCATGGCAACGAACATGTAGCCGAGCTGCGAGCAGGTCGAATAGGCGACGATGCGCTTGATGTCGTTCTGCACCACGCCAATCGTCCCGGCAAAAAACGCGGTGGTCCCGCCGATGAAGATGACGAAGCTCTGCGCCTGCGGCGCCAGGTCGAACAGCGGCGACAGGCGCGCCACCATGAACACGCCGGCCGTCACCATGGTGGCGGCGTGAATGAGCGCGGACACCGGCGTCGGACCCTCCATGGCGTCCGGCAGCCAGGTGTGCAGCAGGAACTGCGCCGATTTGCCCATCGCTCCCATGAACAACAGCAAGCAGATCAGCGTCAGCGCATCCACATTCCAGGAGAGGAAGTGAATTGACTTGCCGGTGAGCGCGGGCGCCTGCGCAAAGACGGTGTCGAGATCGATCGCGCCAGTCATCAGGAAGGTGGCGAAAATGCCGAGCGAGAAACCGAAGTCGCCCACGCGATTGACGATGAACGCCTTGATCGCGGCCGCGTTGGCCTCCGGCTTGTGGTACCAGAAGCCGATGAGCAGATAGCTCATCAGGCCGACCCCCTCCCAGCCGAAGAACAGTTGCACGAGGTTGTCGGCCGTCACCAGCATCAGCATGGCGAAGGTGAACAACGACAAGTAGGAGAAGAAACGCGGCCGGTACGGATCCTCCTCCATGTAGCCGATGGAGTAGAGATGCACGAAGGCGGAAATGGTCGTGACGACGACGAGCATCACCGCGGTCAGCGTATCGATGCGCAGTGCCCAGTCGACCTTGAGATCGCCGGAGATGATCCAGGGAAAGAGCTCCACGCGGCTGTCGTGGTGCCCAAATCCGACGTCGACGAACGCCAGCCACGACAGCAGCATGGAGGCGAATAAGAAAACCGTGGTCACCAGTTCGGCGGAACGGGAGCCCGCGGCCGGCGGCTGCAGCGGTTGCGGCTCGCTGTGCGAGGCATCGAGAGCGGCGTGCGCACCGTGCGGAGACGGCGCCGCGCGCGGATGGCTCTCCTCGACCGAACCGTGGGCGTGATTGTCCGCACCGACATCAGGCGATCCGCCGGGATGACGGGCGCGCGCCCCGGCGAGCGCGATGAGCGCCGCGATGACAGCGCCGAGGAGCGGCAGGAAAACGATCGCGTAATACACGCTCAGCCCTTCATCAAATTGATGTCCTCGACGGCGATCGAGCCGCGGTTGCGGTAGTACGCGACCAGAATGGAGAGCCCGATGGCCGCTTCCGCCGCCGCAACGGTCAGCACCAGCAAGGCATAGACCTGGCCGACGAGGTCACCGAGAAAGGCCGAAAAGGCGACGAGATTGATGTTCACCGCGAGCAGGATCAGTTCGATCGACATCAGGATGATGATGACGTTCTTGCGGTTGAGAAAAATGCCGAAGATGCCGATCGTGAACAAGATCGCCGCGACCGTGAGATAATGGCCTAGGCCAATGGTCATGCCGTTCCTTCGACTTCTCTACAGGCCCTGGCCCGGCCGGACCTTGACGATTTCGATGGCGGTCGCCTTGGTGCGCGCAATCTGGTCGGCGATGTTCTGCCGCTTGACGTAAGGCTTGTGTCGCAGCGTCAGCACGATCGCTCCGATCATGGCCACCAAGAGCACCATGCCGGCCGCTTGGAAGAAATAGACGTAGCGCGTGTAAAGCACCTGCCCCAGCGCTTCGGTATTGAGCGCGCTTCCAGCCGGTGGAATCGGCACCGCGATCGTTTGCTGAACGTTGGGACCGATGGTCCAGCCGATCAAAACCAGCACCAGCTCGATGAGGAGAATGCCGCCCAGCAAGGCGCCGATCGGCAAGTACTGTAGGAAGCCTTGACGCAGCTCGGTGAAATCGACGTCGAGCATCATCACCACGAACAGGAATAGCACCAGCACCGCGCCGACATAGACGATGATGAGGATCATCGCCAGGAACTCCGCTCCCAGGAGGATGAACAATGCTGCAGCATTGACGAAGGCGAGAATGAGAAACAGCACCGAATGTACGGGATTTCTGGCTGCGATGACCATCACGGCGGCGGCGATGCAGACGCCGGAGAACAGATAGAAGAACAGCGCGGGGAAGATCATTCCGCGGCCTCACCGGTACGGCGCATCGAGCGCGATGTTCTTGGCGATCTCGCGCTCCCAGCGGTCGCCGTTGGCAAGCAGCCGCTCTTTGTCGAAGTAAAGCTCCTCGCGCGTTTCGGTCGCGAATTCGAAATTCGGGCCTTCGACGATGGCATCGACCGGACACGCCTCCTGGCACAACCCGCAATAGATGCATTTGACCATGTCGATGTCGTAGCGCGTGGTGCGGCGCGTGCCATCGTTGCGGCGCGGCCCCGCCTCGATGGTGATGGCTTGCGCCGGACAGATCGCCTCGCACAGTTTGCAGGCAATGCAGCGCTCCTCGCCGTTGGGATAACGGCGCAACGCGTGCTCGCCGCGAAAACGCGGTGAGATATGGCCTTTCTCGAACGGGTAGTTGAGCGTGGGCTTCGGCTTGAAGAAGTAGCGTAGCGCCAGCACGAACGCCGACGCGAACTCCTTGAGGAAGAGCGAGCGGGCGGCCTGATCCAATCTCATGAGGCAATCCTTTCGGGCGCGGCATCACGCCGCGGCATGTGTCTCAATAGCCTATCATCCCGCCGACCCAGTAACCGATGCTCGCGAAGACGATGATGTCGGCCGCGAGTACGGCCCGCCGCAGCAACGACATCTCCTGCTCGAGAATATCGCCCTCGGCAACGCTGTCGGCCCGTGCTCTCATGGCTCGCTCGACGAAGGTGACGAGCGGAACGTAGACCAGCGCGGCAACCAGCGTGCCGATCACCGCTCCGATGAGACCGGCAAGCGACAGATTGATCATGCCGCCGCTCCATCATTTGGCGATGAGTGCGCCGTATTGCAGGACGCCGGCGACGATCGCGACCATCGCGAGCGAAAACGGCAGGAAGACTTTCCAGCCCAGGCGCATGAGCTGGTCGTAGCGGTAGCGCGGCACGATCGCCTTCACCATGGCAAAAAGAAAGAACATGAACAGGCATTTGAGCGAGAACCAGATCACGCCTGGAATCCAGGTGAAGGGCGCGACCGAAAATGGCGGCAGCCATCCGCCGAGGAACAGAATGGTCGCCATGGCGCACATGGTGAGAATGGCGATGTATTCGCCCAGGAAGAAAAGCAGGAACGGCGTCGCCGAATATTCCACCGCATAGCCTGCGACCAGCTCGGATTCGGCCTCCACCAGGTCGAACGGCGGGCGATTGGTCTCGGCGAGCGCAGAGACGAAGAAGACGACGAACATCGGCAGCAGCGGCAGCCAGAACCAGTTGAGCATGCCCCATTTGCCGTCCTGCGCCTCGACGATGGCGGAAAGGTTGAGCGAGCCGGCGCAAAGCAGCACGGTGATGATGACGAATCCGATGGACACTTCGTAGGAGACCATCTGTGCCGCCGAACGCAACGAGGCGAGGAACGGATATTTCGAGTTCGACGACCAACCTGCCATGATCACCCCGTAGACCATGAGCGAGGAGATAGCGAAGACGTAGAGGACGCCGACGTTGAGGTTGGCGATCTCCCATTCGGCATTGACCGGGATCACGGCCCAGGCCGAGAGCGCAAGCACGGCGGTAACGAGCGGCGCCAGGAGAAACACGCCCTTATTGGCGCCGGCGGGGATGATGGGTTCCTTGACGACGAATTTGAGGAGATCGGCGAAGGATTGCAGCAGGCCCCAGGGCCCAACCACATTCGGCCCCCGCCTGATCTGCACCGCCGCCCAGATCTTGCGATCGGCATAGAGCACATACGCGGTGACGAGGAGCAGAACGACGAGCAGCAGCACGCTCTGCGCAACGATCACGATCAGCGGCCAGATGTAATTGGTCCAAACCTCGGCCATGCCAGCTATTCCGCCGCCGTGAGCGCACCGTGGCGCTCGGCGATCACCGAACACTCCGCCATGATCGCGGAGGCGCGCGCGATCGGATTGGTGGGATAGAAGTCGTCGAGCGCGCGGCCGAACGCCGCCTTCTCGACGGCGCCGCCGCGTGCGGCAAGGGCCGCGATCTCCGGTCGCTCGCCCGCCGCAATCTGATCGAGGCGCTGCAGATGGGGATGCGCCTTGAACA
>JBJMTU010000089.1:0-7813 GCA_045811545.1 Xanthobacteraceae bacterium
GCGTATTGCCGGAAGGAGTCGGGAGGTTCCAGAGCGGGTGCTGTATTTTGTTTCAGTGCGGAGTAGATCGTGGCGAGTTCGCCTATGACCAGTCCGTTTGACCAGCCGTCGCTGGCAGCGCTTGCTGCAGACTACCATGACCGTCACCGCCGCACCTATGGTCATGACAACCGCAGCGAGCCCGTTCAGATCGTCAGCGTGCGCCTCGCTGCGGTTGGATGCATTGCTCCCCTGCTCGTGCGCGATGAGCCGGCGCCGCACAATAGCAACGCCCTTAAGAGCACGCGCCAGCTCTGGTTTCGCAGCACCGGGCCGGTCCAGGGCAAAATCTATGATCGCCGGCGCATGCCTGCGGGGGCGAAGCTTGCCGGCCCGGCGGTGATCGAATCGCTCGAGTCCACCATTCTGGTCCCGCCGGAATGGCAGGCGATGATGAACAAGGATGGTTTCGTCCTGCTGACCCATCTCGATCCTGGAAGCGAACATGCAAGACCTCGTGTACAAGGCTGATCCCGCGACCTTCGAGATCGTCAAGAACAGCCTCTACAAGATCGCCGAGGAAATGCGGGTGGTCCTTGCCAAGACCGCCTATTCGCCGTTGCTGAAATCAGCCGGCGATTATTCGTGCGGAGTCTTCGACAGCGCCGGTGAGATGGTGGCGCAAGGACCTGATCTGCCAATTCATCTTGGGTCCATGCCGGACGCCGTGCGCGCCGTTGTCACGGCGTTCGGCCGCGATGTCGCCGAGGGCGATGTCTTCATTCACAACGACCCATATTACGGCGGCAGCCATCTGCCGGATGTGAACGTGGTGCGGCCTGTGTTCCATGAGGGGCAACTGCTGGGTTACGCCTGCCTGCGCGCGCACTGGCCGGATGTCGGTTCCGCCACGCCCGGCAGCTACGGCGCGGTTACGGAAATCTTCGGCGAGGGCATCCGCCTGCCGCCGGTGCGGCTCATCAGCCGCGGCGTGCTCAATGCCGACCTGGAAAAGGTGATCCTGGCGAATGTGCGCACGCCCGAGGAGCGCAAAGGCGATCTCGGCGCGCAGCTCGCCGCAACCCTGCGCGCGACCGAACGCCTACAGGCGCTCGCCCGGCGTTGCGGCAGCAGCGCGGTGATCGGTTACATGGCGCAGGTCATGGATTATTCGGAGCGGCTGATGCGCGCGGCGCTTGTGGATCTGCCCGACGGAGAAGGCATGTTCGAGGATTTCTGCGACGGCGACGGCATTGCCGACGACGAGATTGGCAAGGATGCGCCTTTCCGGATTCGTCTGTCCGTCAAGAAGAGCGGCGACCGGCTGATTGTGGACTTTGCCGGCACCGATCCGCAAGTCAAAGGCCCGATGAATGCGCCGCTCTCCGTCACGGCATCGGGAGTCTATTGCGGGCTCAAGACTGCAATCGATCCGAACAATCTCATTCCGCCCAACTCCGGCTGCTGGCGCGCGATCGAGATCAGCGCGCCTCAGGGTTCGGTCGTGAACGCCACGTTCCCTGCGCCGGTCGTCTATGCCAACCACGAGATGTCCCATCGCGTGGCCGACATGGTGATGGGCGCGCTCGCGCGCTTCCTGCCGGAGCAGGTGATGGCCTGCAGCCAAGGCACATCGGCGATCCTGACGCTGGGCGGCGTCGATCCTCGCACGAGCCGGCATTATGTTTCGTACGAAACCGTCAAGGGCGGCTTTGGAGCACGGCCGAACAAGGACGGCATCAACTGCATCGCCAGCGGGATCTCCAATACGATGAACACGCCGGTGGAGGTCATGGAGATGTCGTTTCCGGTACGCATCGAGCGCTATGCGATCAACCCGGACTCGGGCGGCGCGGGGCGCTATCGCGGCGGCTGCGGCGCGGTTCGGGTGTGGCGGCTCCTGGAAGGCGCGGATGCGACCGGCGCGATGTGCATGGAGCGAATGACATCGCCGCCCTTCGGGCTTCTTGGCGGGAAAGCCGGAGCAGCAGCTGCGGTTACGCTCACGACAGCGGATGGTGCGACGCGTCCCCTGCCGGGCAAAGGGGCTTTCAGCGCGCCGGCGGGCTCGGTCATCGAGATGATCACGCCCGGCTCCGGAGGCTTTGGCTCGCCGAGTGCACGCGATCCAATGGCCATCGGCCGCGATCTGCTCGATGGCTATGTGAGTGCCGCGTCCGCGCAACGCGACTACGGCGTTGCAGATCCACAGGCGCGGCGGAAAACCGCCGAATCGGAGGATTGAGCGTGAGCTATATCCCGAACTCGATCGAGGCGCGCGACGTCGCAACGCTGGTGCACATGCAGACCAACCTGCGCAAGCACCAGACGCAAGGCCCGCACGTCATCATGCGCGGCCAGGGCTGTCGCGTGTTCGACGATTCCGGCCGCGACTATATCGACGCGGTTGCGGGCCTGTGGTGCGCGTCGCTGGGATTTGGCTCCGAGCGGCTCGCCCAGGTCGCCGCCGAGCAGATGCGCAAGCTCGGCTACTACCATCTGTATCGCCATCGTTCGAACGAACCGGCGGTCGCGCTGGCGGAGACGCTTCTCAAAATTGCGCCCGTGCCCATGGCGCGCGTCGTCTTCCAGTGCTCGGGCTCGGAGGCGAACGATACCGCCGTCAAGCTCGCCTGGTACTACTGGAATGCCGTCGGGCAGCCGCAGCGCACCAAGATCATCGCGCGTCGGATGGCCTACCACGGCAGCACCTGCGCCGCCGTCAGCCTGTCGGGCAAGCCGGACATGCACGCGGAATTCGGCCTGCCGTTCGCGCCGTTCAAGCACACCGAATTTCCCCATTACTATCGGCGCCACGAACCCGGCGAGACGGAAGAGCAATTTTCCGCCCGCATGGCGCAGGCGCTCGAGACGCTCATTCCAGGCGGAAGGACCGGACACGATTGCCGCCTTCTTTGCCGAACCCGTGATGGGCGCAGGCGGCGCGATCGTTCCGCCGCAAGGCTATTTCGAGAAGGTGCAGGAGGTGCTGCGCAAGTACGACATCCTGTTCGTCGCCGACGAGGTGATTTGCGGCTTTGCCCGCACCGGCGAAATGTGGGGCTCACGGACCTATGCGCTTCGGCCCGACATGATGACCTCGGCCAAGGCGCTTTCCGCCGCCATGCAGCCGATTTCGGCTGTGCTCATCAACGAGCGTATCCACGACGCGATGCTCGCGCAGTCGGACAAGCTCGGCAATTTCGCGCACGGGTTCACCTATGCGGGCCACCCGGTGGCGGCCGCGGTCGCGCTCGAGGTGCAGAAGATCTATGCGGAGCTGGACATCGTCGCTCGCGCCAAACGCCTGGGGCCGGTGCTGCAGTCATCGCTCGGCCGGCTCAAGGCGCATCCGCTGATCGGCGACGTGCGCGGGGTGGGCCTCATCCTCGGCATGGAGCTGATGCGCGACGGCGAAAGGCGTATTCCCTTCGATAGCGCGCTCAACGTCGGTGCGCGCGTTGATGCGGCGGCCCAGCAGCACGGGCTGCTGCTGCGCGTGGTCGGCGACCGGCTGGTATTTGCTCCGCCGTTGGTGATCGAAGCTTCGGAAATAGAAGACATCAGCGCGCGGCTCGAGCGCGCGCTCGATGACGTGGCCGACGATCTCAAGCGCGAAGGCGCTTTAGGATGATGCGAGACCAGACAACGACGGACGAAATAGCTCAGATCGAACGCGAACTTGATATCCTACGGTCGCGCCAAGCCTCCCTGGCGCGCTGGTATCGCATAACGATGATCTACCTCGCGATTACGTTCCCTGTGATTGCGGGCCTGACTCTCGCAATTATCTACACATGGAACATCGACATCGTCGTGGGCGCATCCATCGTCGGGATGGCGGTGATCGTCGCGGGCCTGATATGGGTCATCGGCCCCCCGTCGTCAGTTCCGCCGGATCAACAGCAGCCTTCGCAATTTCTTCCGATCGGACTTGGCAGATTTCGGCCTTCCGGCCCGAACTACAAAAGCGATGCGGAGACTATCCACGACATGATCGTCCTGCGCAAACAGAGACTGGCGGAACTGAAAGGAGAGCCGCCCCCCCTCAGTGCCGTCAGTTTCCGGCTCCGGCGGAACCTCAAAAACCAGGCGGAGACCGTCCGAACGGTGATCGGTCTGCGTATCGAGACCACGACGTAAGGGAATGCCCTCAGGTCAGGAAGCCGGCTGAGAACAGGACTGCGCAAATGGCAACCGCCGCCATCATGGAGCCAACGATTCCGAGCCATTCCTTGTAGGGCGCCGTGTCAGGAATCCCGCGTTGCAAGTCGTCGCGCATCACATCACCCGTTGCTTTGTGGCCTCTCCTGAGCCCGCGACGTGTTGTGCGAGAAAATCTTGGCGACAATTGTGAGCAATCGGCTGCCCGGTTCGAATAGGGATGCAGTGTAGCTTTTCGGTCACAGAAGAGTCGACGAGCGGACGCCTGCCATGCAAATCGATTGGGACACGCCGATCACGATGGACGACGGCGTCGTTCTGCGCGCCGATGTGTTTCGGCCGGCGGACGCGGGCAAACATCCGGTCATTCTGAGCTACGGGCCCTACGCGAAGGGACTATCATTCCAGGAAGGCTACAAGGGCAACTGGGCGCGCCTGATCAAAGCCGCGCCAGAAGTGCTGCGCGGCTCGAGCAACAAATATCAGAACTGGGAGCTGGTCGATCCGGAGAAATGGGTGGCGGACGGCTATGCGTGCGCGCGGGTCGACTCGCGCGGCGCCGGATGCTCGCCAGGCTATCTCGATGTGTGGTCGCCGCGCGAGACGCAGGACCTTTACCAATGCATCGAATGGGCGGGCACGCGGCCCTGGAGCAACGGCAAGGTCGGCATCAACGGCATCTCCTATTACGCCATGAACCAGTGGCAGGTGGCCGCCCTCAAGCCGCCGCATCTTGCCGCCTTGTGCATCTGGGAGGGCGCGTCCGACTATTATCGCGAGGTGTGCCGCCACGGCGGCATCCTCAGCGATTTCCTCTCGAGCTGGTACCCGCGCCAGGTTGCAAGCGTCCAGCACGGCGTCGGCGCGCGTGGCGCGAAGAGCGCGGTCACCGGCGAGCTGGTGGCCGGGCCGCAAACCTCGAGTGGCGCGGAGCTCGCGAATAACCGCGCCGATATTCCAGGCGAAGCAAAACGGCGGCGCCTGCTCGACGACTACCACGCCGCGCGCACGGCCGAGTTCCAGAATATCGAAGCCCCGTTGTTGTCGGCGGCCAATTGGGGCGGCATGGGCCTGCACCCGCGCAGCAATTTCGAAGGGTGGCTGCGCGCCGGCTCCAAGCAGAAATGGCTGGAGGTGCACGGAGACACGCACTTCACGCATTTCTACAGCAGCTACGGCGAGGGATTGCAGAAGCGGTTCTTCGGTCACTTCCTCAAGGGCGAGGACACCGGTTGGGGGAAAGAGCCGCGCGTGGCGCTCAACATCCGCCATCCCGGCGAGAGATTCATACTGCGCGCCGAGAAAGAATGGCCGCTCGCCCGAACGCAGTGGACAAAATATTTCCTGCAGCCGCGCGACCTCGGGCTCGGCAACGAGGCGCCGGACGGCGATGAGACGCTAAGTTACGAGACGACCGGCGATGGCCTGACGTTCCGCACCCAGCCGCTAGAAAAGAATGTCGAGATCACCGGTCCGGTGGCGGCGAAGTTGTGGGTGTCATCCGACACGATCGACGCGGATCTGTTCCTGGTGCTGCGCGTATTCGATCCCGCCGGCAAGGACGTGGTGTTCATCGGCTCCAACGACCCGCGCGTCCCGGTGGGGCTGGGCTGGCTGCGTGCCTCGCATCGCAAGCTCGATCCGCAACGGAGCCGGCCCCACCGACCCTGGCACACGCACGATGAGGAATGGCCGTTAACACCGGGCGAGCCGGTCGAGCTCGACATCGAGATCTGGCCGACCTCGATCGTCGTGCCGCCGGGCTACCGGATTGCGCTCACCATCCGCGGCAAGGATTACGAATATGACGGCACCGACGCGGGGCTTCCCAATGCGCCCTACCCGATGAAGGGTGTCGGCCCCTTCACGCACGCCGATCCGGACGACCGCCCTGCCGCCATTTTCGCGTGCCGCAATACCCTGCACTTCGGCGCCGGCAAGATGCCTTATCTCTTGTTGCCGGTGATCCCGGAGTCGTAAGCTTCTCGGGAATTCAACTGAAAGGTTTCCGATGCGGCACGTCTTGCGTCTACTGGCGGCTTTGCTCAGTATTCTCGCTTGCGCGGGGCCGAGCGCCGCGCAGCAATATCCGAGCCGCGTCGTCACCATCATCGTGCCCTATCCGGCGGGCGGGCCGACCGATCAACTCGCGCGCGTGCTGGCGCCGGCGCTCTCCGACAGGCTCGGGCAGAATTTCATCGTCGAGAACGTGAGCGGCGGCGCGACCGTCATCGCCACCGGACGCGTCGCCCGCGCCGCGCCCGACGGCTCTACGCTGCTGCTGCACAATCTGCAGATTTCCGCGAACGTCTCGCTCTATCACAACCTGCCATTCGACACCGAGAAGGATCTCACCCCCGTCATCTTCATCAACAACAATCCGCTGGTGCTGATCGGCCGCAAGACGCTCGAACCCAACACGCTCAAGGAGCTGATCGCGTACATGAAGACCAACGTGGTGAAGATGGCGCATCCGGGCGTCGGCGCGACCGGCCATCTCGCCACATCGCTGTTCGCCCAGGAGGCGCACGTCACCGTCGATCACATCCCCTATCGCGGCGCCGCGCCCGCGCTCCAGGACATCGCCGGCGGTCACGTCGATTTGTTCTTCGCTACGCCGCAGTCGGTGGTGCAGCCGGTCGGCTCCGGGCAGATGAAGGCCTACGGCATCACCGCGAGGGAGCCGTCGCCGCAATTTCCCACCGCCGCGAGCTTCGTGCAGGAGCTCGGCCCAAAGCTTGAAATTCTCTACTGGCACGCGCTGTTCGCGCCGGCGGGAACGCCCGATGCCATCGTCGAGAAACTCAATTCGGCGTTGCAAGCGATCATGGACGACCCGGCGATCCTGAAGTCGTGGGCGGAGAGCGGCGTCGCGCCTTACCCGAAGGATCAGCGTTCGCCCGCCGCCGCGCGGGCGCTGCTCAAGAGCGAGATCGCGCGCTGGGGCCAGGTCATCCGCGACAACAACATTCAGGCGCCGATGCAGTAGCGGTCGTGCGCGTCAGCCAGGGCTACGGACACGTCCGGAGCCGCGGCGACCACTCGCTGAAGTCTGCTCGCGGCGATTACAACAACGGGGTGTGGGAGCCGACAGGCGGATCAAACTCCCTTTCATCTGCCTGGTGAGCGAGGTCGGGCTTCGGATGATTTCTGCCGGCGCCATGTCATTTGAACGGGCGTTGGTTGTGCGCGCGCTGGCACCGCATAATTGCCCGTAGAGCATTCTCCGCACGTAGGTATATACTATCGGGCTCATCACGGAGGTCGTGCACGCTGGTCTGTCGCTGAACCCTCGTGTCGCATCAGGCTGGCTGCGAACCCGCGGAGAAGAGCCATGCCAGTGAAGCGACTTGTTTCAGGCAGCGACGATGTGCTCACGCAGGACACCGACTTCAGTCGCGACGTGTCTGGGCGTTACGTGTGCAACACCTTTACCGAGGCCGTAGCCAGCACCGATCCCAACCCGCGGCCCGACGTTGGACGAAGTAATGCGAGGTTCGACGCGCGGCCATTCGATATCATCGTGATCGGCGGCGGAACGTTCGGTGCTGCACTCGCGGAGCATCTCTTCTTCCGCGGGTTCGGCCGGAGTCATCGAATTCTTGTGCTCGAAGCCGGCTCATTCACTATTCCCGAACACGTTCAGAATCTACCTGCTCTCGGGCTCGCC
>JBJMTU010000090.1:0-4089 GCA_045811545.1 Xanthobacteraceae bacterium
GAGGTGAGCCTTGTTGTTCCGCCCCTCGCTGCAATTTTTCTCGTTCCGGAGCGGTAGCGTGCGGATTTCGGCCGGCGCGCCGCATCCTTTGGGAGCTACTTGGGACGGACGCGGAACGAATTTCGCCCTATTTTCCGCCACCGCCGAGAAGGTCGAACTATGTCTGTTCGATAGTCATGGCCGGCGCGAGATCGAGCGCATCGCCTTGCCGGAGCGTACCGAGGACGTCTGGCACGGCTACCTTAACGATGTCGCCCCGGGACAGCTCTACGGCTATCGGGTGCATGGCCCGTATCAACCCGAACGTGGGCTGCGCTTCAATTCGCACAAGCTCCTCATCGATCCCTATGCGAAACAGCTTGTCGGGCGGCTCGTCTGGAGCGACGCGCATTTCGGCTACCGGGCCGGCAGCCCGCGGGCCGACCTCTCGTTCGATCGGCGCGACAACGCGCGCGGCATGCCCAAGAGCATGGTGGTCGACGAAGCGTTCACCTGGGGCGAAGAACGCAGACCGTCGATCCCCTGGCAGGACACGATCATCTATGAAGCCCACGTCAAGGGCCTGACACAGCTTCGCGAGGACGTGCCACCGGCATGGCGCGGTACCTACCGCGGACTTGCGGCGCCGGCGGTCGTCGATCATCTCAAGCGTCTTGGCGTGACAGCAGTCAAATTGCTGCCGATCCACGCCTTTATCGACGATCGGCATCTGATCGAGCGGGGCCTGAGCAACTACTGGGGCTACAATACGATCGGTTTCTTCGCGCCTGAGGCGCGTTACGCCGTAGACGGGCCGCTCGATGCATTTCGATCAACCGTGTCGCGATTGCACGACGCCGGTATCGAGGTCATCCTCGATGTCGTCTACAACCACACCGCCGAAGGCAATCACCTCGGCCCCACGCTCAGCTTCCGCGGCATTGACAACCCCTCGTACTACTGGCTGCTCCCGGACCAGCCCCGTTACTACGACGACTTCACCGGTTGCGGGAACGCGCTCAATCTCACGCATCCGCGCGTGCTGCAGATGGTCATGGACTCTCTGCGATACTGGGTGCAAGTCTGCCGTGTCGACGGCTTCCGATTCGACCTCGCAACAACGCTCGGCCGCGGGCCCAACGGCTTTGACGGCGGCGTGGCCTTCTTTGCGGCGATCCGGCAGGATCCCGTTTTGGCCGGAGTCAAGCTGATTGCCGAACCGTGGGACCTTGGTCCCGGCGGCTATCGGGTCGGCGGATTTCCACCCGGCTGGTCGGAGTGGAACGATCGCTTCCGTCGCATGCTGCGTCGCTACTGGTCCGGCGAAGGCAATCTCATCGGCGAGCTCGGCCGACGCATGACCGGCTCGGCCGATCTGTTCGATCACGACAACCGCGCACCTCGCTCGAGCGTCAACTACGTGACCGTGCATGACGGGTTCACGCTGGCGGACCTCGTCAGCTACGAGCGCAAACACAACGAAGCAAATGGGGAGGACAATCGCGACGGCTCCGATGAAAACGACAATACGAATTACGGCGTCGAAGGTCCAACCGACGATGCAGCTATTGTGCAAATGAGGCGGCAAGCGCGCCGCAATCTGCTCGCAAGTCTCATGTTGGCACAAGGCGTGCCGTTGCTGCTCGCGGGAGACGAAGTCGGGAACAGCCAGAGCGGCAACAACAATGCCTATTGTCAGGACAATCCGATCGGGTGGGTGGATTGGTCGACCCTCGGCGGCAAAGCGGAGGACCACATGACTTCCTTCGTGAGCGAGCTCACCGAGCTGCGCCGGCGATTTCCCCAGCTGCGCGCGCGGCGTTGGGTCGAAGGCCGCCGCCCTGACGGCTCCTTCGGCGTGTTGTGGCTGACTCCGCACGCGACCGAAATGACGGAGCATGACTGGAACTTCCCGGAAGGCCGGTTCCTGTCTTATGTGCTGGGACCAATGGGAGACTCAGGCGCCCCGCTCTACATCGTACTCAACGCTGCGCCGCAGGCGATCGAGTTCATGCTTCCTAAGGTTCCGCCATACAGCCGCTGGACCGCTTGCTTGGACACCTCGCCGCAGCCGCGGCTCGGCCCGGAGCTGGCATCCGGCGCAAAAGCACACGCGCAGCCCCGGTCAATTCTGGTATTTTCAGGCTCTCCATGACGGCCAGCGCGCGCTTTGGCGCCGAGCTGCACCGAAGCGGGGTCACCTTCCGCCTCTGGGCACCGGCGGCCAAGCGCGTGGAGGTGCTGCTGGATCGCCCCTACCCGACGCAAGCAAGGGCGCGAGGCTGGCACGAGTTCACCAAACCGGGTGCCCGCGCCGGCACGCTTTATAAGTATCGCATCGACGGCGAACTGGAGGTTCCCGATCCGGCCTCGCACTTCCAGCCGCAGGATGTGTTCGGGCCGAGCGAGGTCATTGATCACGCCGGATTCGAATGGCGGACAAAGGACTGGCGGGGGCGGCCCTGGGACGACGCGGCGATCTTGGAACTGCACGTCGGCACGTTCACGCCTGGGGGCACGTTTCGCGCAGCAATCGACAAGCTCGATCACCTCGTTGAGACCGGAGTAACGGCAATCGAGCTGATGCCGATTGCCGATTTCGCAGGCCGCCGAAATTGGGGCTATGATGGTGTCCTGCTCTATGCGCCCGACAGCGCCTATGGTCGGCCCGACGATCTGCGGATGCTGATCGACGAAGCGCATGCGCGCGGGCTCATGGTTTTTCTCGACGTCGTCTACAACCATTTCGGCCCGGAAGGTAACTACCTGCACCGCTATGCGCCGGCATTCTTCGCCTGCGCTCACACGCCGTGGGGACATGCCATCGACTATCGCGTTCCGGAGGTCCGCGCCTTCGCCATCGGCAATGCGCTGCATTGGCTCGAGCACTATCGTTTCGACGGCCTTCGTCTCGACGCGGTGCATGCCCTGCTCGAAGCCGAGCGGCGCTCGCTGCTACATGACCTCAGCCGCGCAGTCGGGCACCTTGCGGCAGCGAGCGGACGGTTGATCCATCTCGTGCTGGAGAATGACGACAACTGCGCGAGTTTGCTCGATCCCCTGAGCGATCCCGCACACGGCAAATACCGCGCGCAATGGAACGACGACTACCACCATGCTTGGCATCGTCTGCTGTCAGGTGAGGAGGGGGGCTATTATCAGGATTACGGCCCGGATCCGCGCCGTCACATCGCGCGCGTGCTATGCTCGGGCTTCGCCTATCAGGGCGAGGACTCATCTCACCGACACGGTCGAAGCCGTGGTGAGCCGTCGGGCGCCCTATCGCCCCTGGCCTTCGTCAATTTTCTCCACAACCACGATCAGATCGGCAACCGCCCTTTGGGCGATCGTCTCGCAACGCGCGTCGGGGAGGCTGGCCTCACGGCGGCGCTCGCCGTCACGCTGCTTGCCCCGATGCCGCCACTTCTGTTCATGGGGGAAGAATGGGGATCAACCCAGCCGTTTCCTTTCTTTTGCGATTTCGAGGGGTCGCTCGCGGATGCCGTCCGCAAAGGCCGACGCGAGGAATTCAAGACTGCGTATGCGGAGTTGGGCGATGAGCTTCCCGACCCGCTCGCAGACGCAACCTTTCGCACGGCCGTGCTCGATTGGGACGCGCGTGCCACGCCCAGCGGCCGCAAGCGACTCGCGCTCGTGCGTGAGTTGCTTACCGTTCGGCGCCGGCAGATCGTGCCGCGGCTTGCCGGTGCAAAGTTCGCCACCGCGCGATCCGACGACGATGTTCTAGCTGCCGATTGGTCGCTCGCCGACAGCCGAGTACTCCGATTATTGGCCAACCTATCCGACCGCGACGCCAAGCCGCCGGGGAACTTTCGACCGTTGCCACCGATCTGGGGCGGAGCGCCGCCAGCAATGCTGCCGCCGTGGTCGGTGTTTTGGAGCATCGGAGCGGAATAGATGCCGCCCTCGATCCCGCTCGCGACCTACCGGCTCCAGCTCACGCCCCAGTTCGGCTTCGGCCAAGCCGCGGCGCTAGTGCCTTATCTCAAGGCACTCGGCATCAGCCACCTCTACGCTGCACAATTCCTTAAGGCCCGATCGGGCAGCCCGCACGGCTATGATGTGGTCGACCACAATTCGCTCAATCCC
>JBJMTU010000091.1:0-27567 GCA_045811545.1 Xanthobacteraceae bacterium
ACAATCGTTGCAGTAGCATAAAGGGTTCACCCCGTGCCCACGACCCCGTCGCGCACCGTCGTCTTTACCAAAGCGCTGGAGGGTGCCGAACATGCGGCCGGCAGGCCCTTGCGTACCGCGCTCACGGGATGCCCGTGGCACGATGTGAAGTCCATGCTCCGCGACGTGGGCTTGCGTCCGACCCGCCAGCGCATGGCGCTCGGGTGGATTCTTTTCGGCAAGGGGGACCGCCACGTCACTGCCGAAATGCTCTACGAGGAGGCAACCAAGGCCAAGGTGCCGGTATCGTTGGCCACCGTCTATAACACGCTGCACCAGTTTACTGATGTCGGACTGTTGCGCCAGGTCGCCGTTGATGGCTCGAAGACCTATTTCGATACCAATGTGTCGCAGCACCACCATTTCTTCGTCGAGGGCGAGAACGATCTGCTCGACATCCCCGACGCCGATGTAGTCGTGGGAAGGACGCCCATCCCGCCTGAAGGCTACGAGGTCGCGCGCATCGACGTGGTCGTCAGGTTGCGCCGCAAGGCGCGCTGAGCGCGTCTTAGCTTTGATTTGGCGGGGACGCGCTTCGCGCCTATTTGCATTTTCGACTAGTCCACTTTCTCGTTCGGATAGACGCCCCAAAGCTGCTCCTGCAGGGCCCAGCCGTCGAAACCCGGTCCGGCAATGCGGCACCAGCTGCCGGTGCAGCGCTTGATCGCGGCCAGCACTCCGGGCTGCAATCTGGCGATCACGCTGGCATTGCTGTCGCCCTTGTCATAGAGCGGCACGAGTTCTTTCTTGTCCTTGGGCGTAACCACTGCCGTGCGTCGCCCCGACAGCAGCGAGTGGTAGACCCAGCCCTCCGAGCCCTCCCAATCGCGGATGCGCCGCCAGTTGTCCGACTCGGCGGTGATTTCCACCGGCAAACCGGCTCGCGTATAGACGAACGTCACCTCGTGATCCCGCGTGGGGCCACCCCGCACGTTGACGCGATCCGGCTTGAGGCTCACGAAGCGCGGCATCGGTAAGCCGCTCTTGGGACCGGTAGCAAGTTCCCCTGCGGCACCAGCCGGCGCAGCGTGCACTGCCACCGTCAGCGCGACAGCCGCTACCCATGCATGCCGGGCGATATTGCGCATTGAATTCATCGATCCACGACGTCGGGTCAACATGCCGACGGGCTCGCGAGAGCGATCCCTGCGGGCCTTTGTCTTCACACGTCCATCTGTTACAGAGAGAAGCCCACGTCAAAGGGACGCCAGTGTCGAGCACGGCGGTTAAAGAGACCTGAACGGAGGGAATGCCGTCCCGGGGCGGCGAAGTGGCGAAGGTCGGGAACGATGGCACAGCGCAAAAAACCGCTCGTGGTCGTCACGCGCAAGCTTCCGGACAGCATCGAGACGCGCATGCGCGAACTCTTCGACGCGCGGCTCAACCTCGACGACAAGCCCATGACACCCGCGCAGCTCGCCGATACCGTCAAGAGCGCCGATGTGCTGGTGCCCACCGTAACCGACCGCATCGATGCATCGGTGCTGAGCAGGGCCGGCGATAAACTCAAGCTGATCGCCAATTACGGGAACGGGGTCGACCACATCGATGTCGCCACCGCACTCAGCCGCGGCATCACCGTGACCAATACGCCGGGCGTCCTGACCGAGGATACTGCCGACATGACCATGGCGCTCATCCTCGCCGTGCCGCGCCGTCTTGCCGAGGGCGCCGCGGTGCTGAGTGAGGACAAACCCTGGTCTGGCTGGTCGCCGACCTGGATGCTCGGCCACCGCATCTGGGGCAAGCGTCTCGGCATCATCGGCATGGGACGGATCGGGCAAGCGGTGGCGCGCCGCGCCCGTGCGTTCGGGCTGCAGATCCACTACCACAACCGCCGCCGCGTGCCGCCGAAGATCGAGGAGGAGTTGACCGCGACCTATTGGGAGAGCCTCGATCAGATGCTCGCTCGTATGGACATCATCTCGGTCAACTGTCCGCATACGCCCGCAACCTTTCATTTGCTGTCGGCCCGGCGCCTCAAGCTCATCCGCCCGCAGGCGTACATCGTCAACACCGCGCGCGGCGAGGTGATCGACGAGAATGCGCTGGTGCGTCTGATTGCCTCCGGCGAGATCGCCGGCGCGGGCCTCGACGTTTTCGAGCACGAGCCGGCCGTCAATCCGAAGCTGGTCAAGCTCGCACGCATAGGCAAAGTCGTACTGTTGCCGCACATGGGTTCGGCCACACTCGAAGGCCGTGTCGACATGGGCGAGAAGGTGATCGTCAATATCAAGACCTTCCTGGACGGGCACCGGCCTCCCGATCGCGTGCTGCCGTCGATGCTGTGAGGACGACGCAGATCCAGTCGCGCTGGCCGTGCTGCGGGACGGTGCGATTTGCGGTATCGTGACGCAAACACAATCCTAGGGAGAGCCGCCGATGCGCGCTTCGTTCGTGGCCGCCGTGGCCGTCTTGGCGTTGACCGCGCCTGCCTTTGCCGCAGCCCTTACGCCGAACGAAATCCAAATGACATTCTTTAATGGTCAGCCCTTCACCGCGTCGGCGACGAATATCAAATACAAGATGATATTCAGCGCCGACGGCAAGATGAACCGCGAGCCGATCGGCGGTGGTGGCTCAAAGAGCGAAGGCACTTGGAAACTGACGAAGGAGGGCTTCTGCACCACCTGGAAAGGCTCCCAGCCCAATTGCTTTCGCATCCTCACCGCCGGCGACAACAAATGGTCGGTGGTGAAGGGAACCACCGTCGTTGCAACCTGGACGAAGTGAGAGGTCAGGCATCAGGAGGCAGGCGTCAGGACATAGGCTGTGAATCCGAGTCCTGACGCCTAACTTCCATTTCCTGGAACGCTCAGGTGTGAAGCGACAAATCTTTGATCGTGGGATGCTTGCCTGAGAGCGGGTTGGAGGGGTCCCACTCGTAATGGAGCGTCTCGAAGCGCATGGCGC
Source organism: Xanthobacteraceae bacterium (assembly GCA_045811545.1). Classification (GTDB taxonomy): domain Bacteria; phylum Pseudomonadota; class Alphaproteobacteria; order Rhizobiales; family Xanthobacteraceae; genus VAZQ01. The sequence goes on from JBJMTU010000091.1 coordinate 2,953, forward strand.
GCGCATCGAACATAAGGAGGCGCCCGACGAGGCCCTCGCCGAAGCCCACGATCTCGCGGATCACTTCGAGCGCCATCAGCGAACCGAGCACGCCGGTCAGCGCACCTAGGATACCGGCCTCCGCGCACGCAGGCACCGTGCCCGGCGGCGGCGGCTCCGGGAAAAGGCAGCGGTAGGTCGGATTGGGCGTTCCGTCCGCTTTCCGTTCGTGGGCACGAATCGTGGTGAGCGTGCCGTCGAACACGCCAACGGCGGCGGTGACGAGCGGCTTTTTTGCAAAAAAGCAGGCATCCGATACCAGGTAGCGCGTGGCGAAATTATCGGAGCCGTCGGCAACGATGTCGTAGCCGTCGATGAGCGCGAGAGCGTTGGCCGCGACCAGTCTTGCCGCGTGAGCCTCGACTTTCACGTGCGGATTGAGCCGGCGGATCGCGGCCGCGGCGCTCTCCACCTTGGCCTCGCCGATCTCTGGCGTGCCGTGAATCACCTGGCGCTGCAGGTTCGACAGCGCGACCGCGTCATCATCGATAACCCCGAGCGCGCCGACTCCCGCCGCGGCCAGGTAAAGCAGCCCCGGCGCCCCCAACCCGCCGGCGCCAATGACCAGCACACGCGCGCGTTTGAGCGCAGCCTGGCCCGGTCCGCCGATCTCGTGCAGCACGATGTGGCGGGCATAGCGTTCAAGCTCTTGCGGGCTGAGCATCGCTGGTTCCTCGACGGTTCGCGGCCATCAGCGGCGGAAGCGACAACTTGGCAATGCCGGCCAAGCTTATGCGATCGGCGCGGGCTGGGTTGCGATCAAGTTTGCGCGATTTGATCGCACGACACGCCTTGCGTTCGCACCGCGAATGCGTGGCCCGCGTCATTCATTCGTGAACCGCGGCGGGCGTTTCTCGATGAAGGCGGTCATGCCCTCCTTGCGATCCTTGGTCGCGAACAACGCGTGGAACACGCGCCGCTCGAACCGCACGCCCTCGGCAAGCGACGTCTCGAAGCTGCGGTTGACCGCCTCCTTCGCCGCGAGCAGCGACGGCTGCGAGAGGGCGGAAATCGTCTCTGCGACCTTCATCGCCTCCTCCATCAGGCTCGCCGCCGGGACCACGCGTGCGACCAGACCCGAGCGCTCGGCCTCGGCCGCGTCCATCATGCGTCCGGTCAAGATCAGGTCCATGGCCTTCGCCTTGCCGACGGCGCGGGTAAGCCGCTGCGTTCCGCCGATGCCGGGAATGATGCCGAGCTTGATTTCGGGCTGGCCGAACTTGGCATTGTCGGCGGCGATGATGAAATCGCACATCATGGCGAGCTCGCAGCCGCCGCCCAGCGCGAAGCCGGCCACCGCGGCAATGACCGGTTTGCGCACGCGCGTGAGCCGCTCGTAATCGGCGGTATAGTCGGTGCGGAAAATGTCGATGTAGGTCTTGTCCGCCATCTCCTTGATGTCGGCCCCGGCGGCAAACGCCTTGTCAGAGCCGGTGATGAGGATGCAGCCGACACCGGCATCGGCGTCGAAGGCCTCGACCGCGCCGAGGAGTTCGTCCATCAGCGCGACGTTGAGCGCGTTCAAGGCCTGCGGCCGGTTGAGACGGACGATGCCGACGCGGCCGCGTCGTTCGACAATGATGGTTTCGCTACTCATGGCTGTCCTTGGCTTGCGTTCAGTAGGCCATGCTGTCATGGCGGTTCGCGCGCGGAAAGCCCATGCCGTCGCCGGCTGGGTGGCGTGCCCCATCACCCGGTTCGGCCTGCCAGGCTTTCTCAGGACTAGCGCTGGCAGACCGGGCAGAAGAACGTCGATCTGCCGCCCTGCACCATCCGCCTGATCGTGCCATTACAGCCCGGCGTCGGGCACGGTTTCCCGGCGCGATCGTAGACGCGGAAATTGTGCTGGAAGTCCCCGAGCTCGCCATCGGTGCGGCGGTGATCACGCAGCGACGAGCCGCCGGCCGTGATCGCCTCCGCGAGCACGGCCTTGATGGCATCCACCAGCCGTTGCGTGCGCTGGTTAGGGGTCCCGGCCTTGGTCGCGATCGTCGAGGCACGCCGCCTGGGCGATAGCCACGCCCGGTGAAGCGCCTCGCAGACATAGATATTCCCGAGCCCGGCCACGACCCGCTGGTCCGACAATGCCGCCTTGAGCGAGGTCTTCTTGCCTTTGCACGCTCGCGCAAGCATCGCCGCGTCGAATTCGTTGCCCAGCGGCTCGGGACCGAGCGCGCGCAACAGCGGCTCGCGGTCGAGTTCGCCGCGCGGAACGAGCTTCATCATGCCGAAGCGGCGCGGGTCGTTAAAGGAAATGCGCGCACCCGACGACATGTGGAACACGACGTGATCGTGAGCGGCATTCTGCGCGCGGTCGTGGTAATAGCGGCCCGGCGTCGCTTTGCCGCGCCCGCTCGCCACGCGAAACGAGCCTGACATTCCGAGATGCATCACCAACACCTCGCCGGAAGAAAGATCGGCAAGCAGATATTTGGCGCGCCGGCCGATCCCCTTGACCGTTTTGCCTTCGAGCCGGGCGACGAAATCCTTGGCTAGCGGCCAGCGCAGGTCACCGCGATGGGCGATGACTTTGGTGAAGCGCGCACCCTCCATCACTGGCTGAAGCCCACGGCGTACAGTCTCCACTTCGGGCAGTTCGGGCATGGTTAACCAGCTCCCGCCCGACACATAGCGTCCCGGATGCCGCCGCGCTATGGTCCCGCCGGCAAAGGACCGCCATGCCGCTCCCGCGCGACCATACCCATTTCGGCTTTCGCGAGGTGCCACTCGAGCGCAAGCAGGGGCTCGTCGACGATGTTTTTCACAGCGTGGCACGGCGTTATGACCTGATGAACGATCTGATGTCGGGCGGGCTGCACCGCGCGTGGAAGGACGCGCTCGTCACGGCGGTCAATCCGCCGCGACGGCGGTCAGCTCAGGAGACCGCGACAAGCGCGCCGCCATTTGCGCTGCTCGATCTCGCCGGCGGCACCGGCGATATTGCGTTCCGGGTCATCGAAGCGGGAAGCAGCAGCACGCGTGCGACCGTCGCCGACATCAATGCCGATATGCTCGCGGTCGGGCGGGCGCGCGCCGCCGAGCGCGGCCTCGATGACGCCATCGCCTTCGTCGAGGGCAATGCCGAGGCGCTGCCGTTCGCCGACCGCAGCTACGATGCCGTCACCATCGCCTTCGGCATTCGCAATGTACCGCGGATCGAAGCCGCACTCGCCGAAGCCTACCGCGTACTGCGGATCGGCGGCCGCTTCCTGTGCCTTGAATTCTCGAGCGTCAATCTGCCAGGCCTCGATGCGCTTTACGAGTTCTATTCCTTCAACGTGATCCCAGCGCTCGGCCGCGCCGTCGCCGGCGACGCCGCGCCGTACCGCTATCTCGTCGAATCGATTCGCCGTTTCCCGCGCCCGGACGCCTTCGCCGACATGATGCGCGCGGCCGGCTTTGCCCGCGTGTCGTTCCAGCGCATGAGCGGAGGCATCGTTGCGCTGCATTCGGGCTGGCGATTGTGATTGCGAGTCCGGCCCACCTCGTCCGTCTCGGCCATGCCGGTTTTGTCTTCGCGCGCGAGGGTGTGTTCGCCGGGATCGACACGACGGTGCTGCCGCCGCCTGCCCGCGCAGCCGTGCGCCTAGCGCGGCTGATCGAGCGGCCGGCGAGCCGCGCAACGGCGAATCGCATCGCAGCTGCGCTCACCCGGCTCGGCCCCACCTACGTCAAGCTCGGCCAATTCCTGGCGACGCGGCCGGACGTGGTCGGCATGGCATTGGCACGCGACCTCGAGACGCTGCAGGACAAGATGGCCCCGTTCGACCAGGCCGAGGCCGAGCGCGCCGTCGAAATCGCATTAGCCAAGCCGCTTTCCACCCTGTTCGCGTCGTTCGGCTCTGCGGTGGCGGCCGCATCCATCGCGCAGGTGCATCGCGCCACGGTCGCGACCGTACGCGGTCACTGCGCCGTAGCGGTGAAAGTGCTGCGCCCGGGAATCGAGCGGCGCTTCAAGTCCGATCTCGACGCCTTCACATTTGCGGCGCGCAATGCCGAGAAGATGTCCGCGGAAGCGCGACGGCTGCGGCTCGTGGAGGTGGTTGAGACCCTGCGCCGGTCGGTTGCGATCGAGATGGATCTGCGCTTCGAAGCAGCCGCGCTCTCGGAGATGGCGGATAACACCAGGAACGATCCCGATTTCCGCGTGCCTGCGGTCGACTGGGACCACACCGCGCGCGACGTGCTCACGCTCGAATGGATCGAGGCGACGCCGCTCTCGGACCGTACCCGCCTTGAAGCCAAGGGATTCGATCTTAAGGATTTGGCCCGCGCGGTGATTCAAACCTTTTTGCGCCACGCGCTGCGTGACGGCTTTTTCCACGCCGACATGCATCCGGGCAATCTATTCGTCGACGACGCCGGCGAACTGGTGGCGGTCGATTTCGGCATCATGGGGCGGCTTGCGTCGAAGGAGCGGCGCTTCCTTGCCGAGATTCTGCTTGGTTTCATCACCCGCAATTATCACCGCACCGCCGAGGTGCATTTCGAGGCCGGCTACGTGCCGCGCCATCACTCGGTGGAGAGCTTTGCGCAGGCGATCCGCGCCATCGGCGAGCCGATCCATAGCCGCACCGCGGAAGAGATCTCGATGGCAAAGCTGTTCGCGCTGCTATTCGAGGTGACCGGCCTGTTCGACATGCGCACCCGGCCGGAGCTTCTGCTGCTGCAGAAGACCATGGTCGTCGTCGAAGGGGTCGCGCGCGCGCTCGATCCCAAGCTCGACATGTGGGCGGTGGCCGAACCGGTGGTGCGCGAATGGATCGAGCGCAACCTCGGTCCCGTCGGCAGGATCGAGGACGCCGCGGAAGGCGCAATCGAGGTCGGCCGCGCACTCGGCGACGTGCCGGGACTGCTGTCGCGCGGCGCCGTGGTGGTGGAGCAGCTCGACGCCATCACCCGCGACGGCCTGGTGCTGGCGCCGGAAACGGTCGCCGACATCGGCCGCGCGCAGGCGCGGCGCAACCGCTGGACCGTGGCCGCGTTGTGGACGATCGCGCTGCTCCTCGGGTGCCTGATCTATCTGCTGGTTCGCTGATTTGCCTCGGCGTGCGCCGCTTCGCCAACAAAGAAATGCTGGCGTTAGGCCTGCGGATATAATCCCGTCGGGTCGACCATGTCGCGATATTCTCTCCTCGACGGCGAGACACATGAGTACGGAGACCTTGTACTCACCATTGAATTTGACGTTGACCGTGGAAGTTGGATCATCGGTCTCACATCTCCTCCCTTATGGGTGATGGGCCACAATTGGACCCATGTCGAACGCGTGTATTCGCAAGTTCTGATGTCAGTCGCCGCATATGAGAACGATGAGACTTACAAATAATTGGCGTGTCTGCTTGAGCGCCTGGGCCTACTTGCCGGACCGTGATTGCATTGATTGCACTGCAATCATATGGTTAGCTAGTCGAAAGGCACGGGTTCACCCATGGCCAGCATCACCATTCGCCAACTCGATGACGAGCTGAAGCGCCGCTTGCGGCTACGCGCGGCGCGCAACGGCCGTTCGATGGAGAACGAGGCGCGCACCATTCTGCGCGATGCGGCGGCCATCGATGGGGCCGATCTCGGGACCCCCAAGACCGAAGCCCGCGCGCGCGACCGGGCAACGCCGCGCGTGCCGGCGCGCGCGGTACCCAGCGCGAGCGCCGTCCGCACGAGACGCATTCTACTCATCATCGGCGGCGGCATCGCCGCGTATAAGGCACTCGATCTCATCCGCCGATTGAAGGAGCGTGGGCTCGCCGTGCGTTGCATCCTCACCGAAGCGGCGCAGGAATTCATTACGCCGCTGTCGGCGGCCGCGCTGTCGGGCGAACGTGTGTTCAGCGATTTATTCGATCCGCACAGCGAGTTCGACATCGGCCACATCAGGCTGGCGCGCGAGGCCGATCTCGTCGTGGTTGCGCCTGCAACCGCCGACCTCATGGCCAAGCTGGCGGGGGGCCATGCGAACGATCTCGCGAGCGCCGTGCTGCTCGCCACCGAACGCACCGTGCTGCTGGCACCGGCCATGAACCCGCGCATGTGGGAGCACAAGGCGACGCGGCGCAATCTGGCGCAACTCATCGACGACGGCATCGCGGTCGTGGGGCCGAACGCCGGCGAGATGGCAGAGGCCGGCGAGGCCGGCGTCGGGCGCATGGCCGAGCCGCCCGAGATCGTGGCGACAGCGCTGTCGCTCATCGCCCAAGCCGGCGAGGGAGCGCTCGCGGGCGAGCGTGTGATCGTTACCTCCGGTCCGACCCATGAGCCGATCGATCCGGTGCGCTATATCGCCAATCGCTCGTCGGGCAAGCAGGGCCATGCCATCGCCGCCGCCGCCGCCGCGGCCGGCGCCGACGTGACGCTTGTCTCCGGGCCGGTGCAGTTGCCCGATCCGCCTGGGGTAAAAATCGTCAAGGTCGCGAGCGCGCAGGACATGCTGGCCGCGGTCACCACGGCGCTGCCCGCCGATGTTGCGGTGTTTGCAGCGGCGGTGGCCGACTGGCGCCCGGCCAAGGCCCATGCCAACAAGATCAAGAAAGGTGGGAGCGGCGCGCCGAAGCTCGCACTCACGGAAAATCCCGACATCCTCGCGACAGTGGCCCACGACCCAAGCAGGCGGCCCCGCCTCGTCATCGGCTTTGCGGCCGAGACCGACCACATCATCGAGCATGCCAAGGCAAAGCTCGCCCGCAAGGGCTGCGATTGGATCCTGGCCAACGATGTCTCGGCCGAGAGCGGCGTCATGGGCGGCGACCGCAACACCGTGCATCTCGTGACGGCGCAAGGGGTTGAATCCTGGCCGCCGCAATCGAAAGAGGACGTCGCGCGCGCGCTCATCGCGCGCATTGCCGAAACGCTCGCCGGAGCCAAGCGGTGAACAAAGTCCAGGTGCGGATCATGCGGCTGCCGCACGCCGCCGACCTGCCGTTGCCGGCCTATCAGAGTGCGCATGCGGCCGGCCTCGACCTGATGGCCGCAGTACCCGCCGACGCGCCGCTGATCATCGCGCCGGGCCGGCGCGCCGCCATCCCGACCGGCCTCGCATTCGCGCTTCCCGAGGGGGTCGAAGGGCAGATCAGGCCCCGCTCCGGGCTGGCGCTGCGGCACGGGGTCACGGTGCTCAATTCGCCCGGCACGCTCGACGCCGATTACCGCGGGGAAGTGCATGTAATTCTTGCGAATTTCGGCGAGGAGGAGTTTCCGGTCGCGCGCGGGGCCAGGATCGCCCAGCTGGTTCTGTCGGCTACCGTGCAAGCCACCATCTGCGAAGTCTCAAGCCTCGATGAAACAAGGCGCGGAGTTGGGGGTTTTGGGTCTACGGGCACCGGACGGGAAGGGCGGGGCGACTAATTTTGGCACCCGTTTCTCGACGGGAACGCGTATGCCGCTGCTGCCGCGCAAGAGCGCCTTGGCCATCGCCGCCGTCATCGATATCGCGCTTAACGCGCGCGGACGGCCGGTCGCGGCCAAAGCGCTGGCGACACGTCATCGCCTGCCGCCGCGGCACCTCGAGCCGGTGCTGCAGGCGCTGGTACGGCACGGCATTCTCAAAGGTACTCGAGGACCGCGCGGCGGCTACGAACTAGCGCGCGAGCAACGCCGCATCACCGCCGACGACATTTTGCGCGCATCGGGAGCAGCGGAGGAAATCAATGGAGCGCCGCTCGCCAACTCCGCGTTGCTAAGCAAGGTGGTGATGCCCGCGCTGGGAGAGGCGGAGCATGCCTTCTCGGCAGCGCTCGCACGCATCAATGTCGAGGATCTCGCGCATTCAGCCGCTGCGCTGCGCAAATCCGTAGACGAGGATTAGGGCTTTCAATTTCAACCACAAGGGGCCGCCGGACTTGATCCGGCTCAACCCGCCTTGCGGCCCTGTTTCATGCTGTCCCACCAGGGACACACGCCCGGCATGAGATTGTAATTGCCGGCGATCACCTGGACCGGCTGGCGCTGACCGTTCTCGGCGGCCTCGATGCACAGCCGCCGCGACTCTTCTTTCTTTTCCTCCGACATCCAACGGCGCTCGTGACCCCAGAGGCTCGGTCCGAATTTGCGCTCGAATGGCTTCCAGGCGTTGTCGTCGATCAGCTGGCCGCCCCAGCCGTATTCGACCAGAAAGCCCGACGGGTTCCAGGTGTAGAACGAGGTGACGTAGTCGCCGGAATGGCGACCGAGCGTGACGCCGATGCGCTCGGGATCACCGAGCGCGAGATCGTAACCTTGGCCCACATCGTCGAAGCTGTAGAGCTCCACCATCATGTGATGGACCATGTTGATGCCGCTCTCGACGAAGGCGATGCTGTGGTGGCGCGGATTGACGTGGAAGAAGTAGCCCGGGAACGGGCGCAGCCAATAATCACTGAGCTTGAACTCGAGGACGTCCTGATAGAAGGCCATCACCTCCGCGATGCGCTCGAAATGCATCACCACATGGCCCATGCCGAGGGGACCGGTGCGGAAACCGGAAATGTTGCGGCCGGGCTGGAACGAATCAGCAGCGATCTCCGCGCCGTGGAAGATTTCGAGCCGGTTGCCGGCGGGATCGTTGAGCACGACCAGGTCACCGACGCGCCGCTCGTCGGCGAGCGCGCGCGAACCGTGTGCGACTTTGATGCCGGCCGCCTCGATGCGCGCCGCCACCGCGTCGAGCGCGGCGGCGTCCGCGACCTCCCAACCGAAAAAACCGATGCCCTGCCCGCCGTCAGCATCGACGACGAGCCGCTGCTTGCGATCATCCATGCGGAAGGCGAGGCTTGAGCGGGTCTTGTCGGTGCGCTGAAGGCCGAGGAGCTTTTCGCCATAGCTCGCCCAATCGCCCACGTCCTTGGCGCGAACACCGATATAGCCTAGTGCTTCGATGCCCATCCTGGTACTCGCTCATTTCCCGTCCGATGTCGGTGCGCGTCCCGGAAAAATAGACCCTGGCCGCTAAAACCGCCAGCGGCCGCATGGCCCTAGCGTGCCATTGCCGATCGCGCTAGTCGCCGGGGCGGCGCCGCGGCTTCAATTCGGGCGAGCCAAAGGCCAATGGCTGGCGGCGTTTCAATGTCGCGGGCACGTTGACATCGACATCGACCAGTTGAATGCAGACTTGAGCCTTCCTGTGCTGGATCCCACTGCGCCAGCGCCCGTCACGAAGCCGAACGTCTGCCATCTTGGAGACATCGAAGCAGCGCCATGCGCCATCACGCGGTAGCCTTTTTGACGTGCTGTGGCCGCCGAATTGAAATACAAGCGCGCGCTCCAGGCCGAACTGCTCGTAACCCAAGATGTGTGGGCACACCTCGCGATAGCATCCATCGTAGACGCAGGTAATCTGCTTGCGAGCGCGAACGGCTCTCCAGATAACTCGGTAAAGCGGGCTTGGCCTTTTGCTCGGCGGTCGTTTATGGGAATCGTTGCAGTTCCGCCGCATCTTTGTCCCGCGCCGTTACATGGGGCGCTAACCCGTCATATTGCCGGATGTTCCCGCAAAACATGGCCCAGTCTCGGCGACGCGCCAATTCCAAATCAGGCAATGAGCTGGGCCAGTGTATGAACCGGCAGTTCGGCGTTGTGGTCCGTCGCGGTGGCAAGCGAACGCCGGATCCATAGCTCTTTTGCTCGCGGAAACATCTCGCGCGACACACGCTTGGGGTGGTTGAAACTGTTGCCTGCCGCTCGGAAAATGTCTGTCCTTATGCCAACCGTCGCGCGGGGCTTACAGGCGATTCGTATGAGACGTAATTGAACGCGAGGGCAACGCGTGTCGCCAACAGCGGTCTGCGCGGCGCGCGAGCTTCACTAACAGCGGCGTCGCAGATACCGAGAGAGGAAATTTTGGTGACTACTGAATTCGTGCTGCTGCTCGCAATCGGCTTTGTTGCACAATTGGTGGACGGCGCGCTCGGCATGGCATACGGCGTGCTGGCGAACGCCGCGATGCTGAGCATGGGCCTGCCTCCGGCGCACGCGAGTGCGCTGGTCCATACTGCCGAGGTCTTTACGACGGGCGCTTCAGCCGCCTCCCATATCTATCATCGCAATGTGGATTGGCGGATTGTGGCGCGCCTCGGAGTGACCGGCGTGCTGGGCGCCATCTTGGGCGCTTGGATCCTGTCGAATATCGAAGTTGGTGCCGCGCGCCGGTGGGTTTACGGCTATCTGCTGGTCATGGGATGCTACATCCTCTGGCGATCGATGCGGATCGCAGCGACGCCGCGAACGCCCGCCGGCTGGGTGATCCCGCTCGGATTTGTCTCAGGATTTCTAGACGCGAGCGGCGGCGGGGGCTGGGGACCGGTGACGACCTCCACGCTCATCGGCTCCGGACATGCCCCGCGCCACACCGTGGGCTCGGTCAACACCACCGAGTTCTTCGTGACTGTTGCGGCGGCCGCTACATTCTTTGCGGAGCTGGGCGCCTCGCCGTTCGAACACCTCATTCCACTGGTGCTCGGCGGCGTGTTGGCGGCGCCGTTCGGCGGATGGACGGTCAGGCACGTGCCGGCTCGGGCACTGATGGTCGCGGTGGGCCTGTTGATCGTGATTCTCTCGACGGTCCAGCTCTTGCGGGCTTTCCGCTTGCTGTAATTCGCCAGCCGGTCGTGCAACGGATCAAGGCCGGTCGGATTGAGCGCGTCGGAGAAACTGCTCCTGGGTTCTCCCCAGAGTAGGTTTTCGCTGGGCAACCGCCGCTGATCCAGCGCCCCGTCCTGTCGCTAGCTCCGCGCCGCCGCCCTGGGCGAAAACTTGCTCTTCAGGCGGGGATAAGCGCGCAACGCATTGCCCTCGAAGATCTTTTTTTTGTCCTCCACGGCGAGGCCCGGCGCGTGATCGACATAGCGCTTGGTGTCGTCGAAATCGTATCCGGTTTGCGGATCTTTGCCGCGCACCGCGCCGACCATCTCGGAGGCAAACAGGATATTGTCGATCGGCACCACCTTGGTCAAAAGATCGATGCCCGGCTGATGGTACACGCAGGTATCGAACCACACATTGTCCTTCATCATCTCGTCGAGCGGCGGCCGCTTGTTGTTGATGGCCAAGCCACGGTAGCGGCCCCAATGGAACGGCACCGCGCCGCCGCCGTGCGGAATGATCAACTTCAACGTCGGGAAATCCTTGAACAGGTCGCCCATGATGAGCTGCATGAACGCGGTGGTATCGGCGTTGATGTAATGCGCGCCGGTGCCGTGGAAGCACGGGTTGCACGAGGCGCTGACGTGCACCATCGCAGGCACGTCGAGCTCCACCATCTTCTCGTAGAACTTGTACCACCACCGATCGGTCAGCGGTGGCGCGGTCCAGTAACCGCCTGACGGATCGGGATTGAGGTTGCAGCCGACGAAACCGAATTCCTTCACGCAGCGCTCGAGTTCGCCGATGCAGCTGTCCGGTGACACGCCCGGCGACTGCGGCAATTGGCACACCCCGACGAAGTTGTTGGGATAGAGCGTGCAGACGCGATGGATCATCTCGTTGCACAGCTGCGACCAGGCAAGGCTCACATTGTAATCGCCGATATGATGACTCATGCCCATGGCGCGCGGAGAAAAGATGGTGAGATCGGTCCCGCGCTCGCGCTGAAGTTTGAGCTGCGCACCTTCCAGGCTCTCGCGGATCTCGTCGTCGGAAACCTTCAGCGAAGCCTTGGACGGGTGTTTTGCAGGGTCCTTTAGGTTATCCACCTGCTCCTTGCGCCATCGCAGCAGGTCTTTCGGCTCGGTCGTGTAATGGCCGTGGCAATCGATGATCATGACACCATCGCTTTAGTAGGGTTGCGGGCGCATGCCCACCGAGGCGAACCCGGATACTCGTCCTGTAGTGAATGCTACGAACCGGCGTTCACCATTGTCAAACCGCGATTGGGCTCTGTTAGGATGCTCGCGAAACTGACCGCAGGGGGAAAGCATGGCCGATATTCCGCGTCTGAACGGCGTCATTCGCGCGCTCGAGGCCGGCAAGCCGGCGTTCACGTCCTTTTGCCAAGCCGATCCGGAGACCGCGATTGCGATGTCCGCCGCCAAGTACGACGGCATCGTCTACGAGATGGAGCACAATCCGTGGGACATCCGGGCGCTGCGGGATAGCCTGCAATACATGCTCAACCGCGGCCAGATCGCCAAATCCGGCTCGCTCGCGCCCTCGGTCACGCCCATGGTGCGCATCCCGCCGAATGGCGCGGAGAAGGCGCAGTTTCATGCCAAGCAGGCGCTCGACCTCGGCGCCTATGGCATCGTATGGCCGCACATTTCCTCGGTGGAGGAGGCGCATAACGCCGTCGCCGCGTGTCGTTATCCGCGTCTCAAAAGCGCGCCGATGTACGAGCCCGCAGGCATCCGCGGTGACGGGCCGACCGCCGCCGTGCGTTATTGGGGCCTCTCCCAGCAGGACTATTACGCCCGCGCCGACGTGTGGCCGCTCAATTCCAAGGGCGAAGTGTTCGTGATCCTGATGATGGAGGACACGCGTGGAATCGAGGCTCTACCGGAGATCCTGCAGAAGGTGCCCGGCATCGGCGCCATCCTCATCGGCGAGGGCGACCTCTCCCAGGAGCTCGGATACCCGCGGCAATATGAGCATCCCGAGGTGCTCAAGTGGATGGCGCGGGTCGTCGAGACCTGTAAGCGGCACAACGTCGTCGTCGGCCACCCGCACGTCGATGCTAACAACGTGGAGCGCATCCTCGCCGAGGGGTATCGCTTCCTGATGGCCGCGCCGGTGCGCAGCTATGCTGCCTTGGATAAAGGGCTCAAACTCGCAGGACGGGCGTAAGCTCAAGGCACAACGGGATACGCGCCTCTTGGGCGTCCGCTACCGCCGGCATGTTCACGATCTGGCCTACTTCCGGCGCAATTCTCCTTGGGGGTAGAGTGCTTTGATTCGCGGGCCGTTCGGCGGAAAGAGGCACTCCGCCGCGCGATCCGCGAGCCGGCAGTCGCCCGACGCCGGCAAATGCGGCAACGGGGCAAGCGGGAATGCCGGAGGCGATCCGGACCGCCGTGGAGGGCTTTGGGGCTCGTCCGCAGCACAAAGCGCGTGCATGCGCGGCCATAGCCCGGCGCCGACGTGGAGTCCGCGCCGTCATCGTGGCCGTTTCGGCGCTGCTGCCTGGCAATCCCGCCTGCGCCACGGCGAGCGGAGGATTCTCCGGCCTCGACGCCTGGATTCTTCCGTCGCTCGATCGCGATGACATCGCGGCCTTCGCACTCACGCTCGGCATTCTCTGCTTCGCGGTCATCAGCGCGATCCTTTTCGTGCGAACGCGTCGGCACTTGGCCGAGGTCGAGGCCGCGGCTCGCGACGAGGCGCTGGCATCGAAGGCCGCGATCGACCGCGCCTACGCGCTGCTTCTGTCCGAGCCGCAAATCCTCGTCGCGTGGCCGGCGACGGACGATGAGCCCGAAATCATCGGCGATCCGGCGTTGATAACGACGACGAGCGCAGACGTGCTCGACTTCGCCTCCTGGCTCGACGCGGATGCCGCACGCGACATGGAGCATTCGGTCGATGCCTTGCACGCGCGTGGCTTGAGTTTCGCCATGACGGTGACCACGCTCGCCGGCCGTCTCATCGAGGCCAAGGGTCAGGTCATCGGTGGCCGGGCGATCCTGCGGCTGCGCGACGTGAGTGGCATCAAACACGAACTAGCCGAACTCGCGCGACGCCACCAGAAGCACGTGGACGAGACCGCCGCCATGCGCGCCTTGATCGCCGCGATGCCCGCCCCGGTGTGGGCACGCGACGACGCGGGCAAGCTCACCTTCGCCAACCATGCCTATGCGTGTGGGGTCGAAGCCAAGGACGCATCCGAGGTCATGGAGCGCGGGATCGAGCTGTTCGAGCACGGCGCGCGAAGCGAGCTTTTGCGTGCCCATGAGGCAGCCACACCCTATTGCGGCCGGCTCACGGCCGTGGTCGCGGGAGAACGCCGCAACTTCGAGGTGGCGACGGTGCCGGCCGGGCGCGGCAGCGCCGGGATCGCGGTCGATGTCACCGAGGCGGAGCTGATGCGCGCCGAGCTCAAGCGCATGATGGATGCCCACCGGCGCACGCTCGACCAGCTCGCAACCGGCGTGGCGATCTTCGGATCCGATCGGCGGTTGTCCTTCTACAACGCCGCCTACCGGTCGCTGTGGGATCTCGACGCGGCCTTCCTCGATCAGGGACCGACCGACTCAGCCGTGCTCGACCGGTTGCGTGCGGCCCGCAAGCTCCCCGACGAGCAAGACTTTCGCCAGTGGAAAAGCGCGCTCTACGATGCCTACCGGGCGGTCGAAGCCAAGGAGCACATGTGGCATCTGCCGCACGGCCGAACCATGCGCGTGGTCACCACGCCCGATCCCGAAGGCGGCGTCATCTATCTCTTCGACGACGTCACCGAACGGCTCGATCTCGAACGCCGCTATGATGCCTTGATCCGCGCACAGGGCGAGACGCTGGACAACCTCACGGAGGCGGTCGCCGTATTCGGCAGCGACGGCCGGCTGCGGCTCTACAATCCCGCTTTCGCGCGAATGTGGAGACTTTCGGCCGACCTGTTGTCAGACCGGCCTCATATCGAATTGATCAGCGACTGGACGCGGCAGCTCCACGGCGATCATCCGATTTGGCAGCAGCTGCGGGCGACGATCACGGCTATCGACAATCGCGAGCCGGCGCTGGGCCGACTCGAACGCCGCCACGGCAGTGTTGTCGATTGCGCCACCTTGCCGCTTCCCGACGGCGCCACGCTCGTGACCTTCCAGGACGTCACCGACAGCGTCAATGTCGAGCGTGCGCTGCGCGAGCGTAACGAAGCACTGAATGCGGCGGACAAGCTCAAGACCGATTTCGTTCACCACGTATCCTACGAACTGCGCTCTCCGCTCACCAATATCATCGGCTTCGCGCATTTCCTCGGCGACCCGGCCACCGGTCCGCTGACGGACAAGCAGCGCGAATACCTGAGCTACATCACGGTCTCGACCAACGCGCTCCTTGCCATCATCAACAACATCCTGGACCTCGCGAGCATCGACGCCGGCGCCATGACCCTCAACCTCGGATCGGTGGACATCCGCAAGACCATGGAAGCGGCCGCCGAAGGAGTGCAGGACCGGCTGGTCAAGCGCGGCATCACACTTGAAATTCAAGCCGCGCCGGAGATCGGAACCTTCGTCGCTGACGAGTTGCGCGTGCGCCAGTCCCTGTTCAATCTGCTGGCCAATGCGGTGGGCTTTTCGCCCGCCGGCGAGATCGTTACCTTTGCCGCCCATCGGCACCGCGACGCCATCGTGTTCTCGGTGACCGATCGGGGTCCCGGCATTCCAGCCGACGTCCAAGACAAGGTGTTCGATTGGTTCGAGACGCATTCGCTCGGCTCGCGCCACCGCGGCACGGGCCTCGGCCTGTCCCTGGTGCGCTCGTTCGTCAAGCTGCACGGCGGCTCGGTGACGCTCGAGTCGGCGGTCGGCCGCGGCACCACGGTGACCTGCGTGTTCCCGCTCGATCGGACCGTCGAGCGAACCGCGGCATAAGTCGAGTCGGCCGCGCCAGCAGGTCTTGAGTTACAGCATGCCGCTGACCAACTCCGGCACGTCGAGCTTTTCGGTGGCGCTGCCCGATGAGCACGCCACGCGTCGGCTCGCGATCGACATCGCCAATACGCTCGAAGCCGGGAACGTCGTTACGCTCTCGGGCGACCTCGGAGCGGGCAAGACCACGCTCGCCCGCACGCTGATCCGTTATCTGGCCGATGACCCTTCCATCGAGGTGCCGAGCCCGACCTTCACGCTGATGCAGACCTACGATCTGCCGCAATTTCCGCTGGTGCACGTCGATCTCTATCGCGTCTCGGGTGCGGCGGAGCTCGCCGAGCTCGGCTTCGACGATCTGCCGGAACGCGCGGTGGTGTTGCTGGAATGGCCGGACCGCGCGGAGGGCCTGTTGCCGCCCGACCGGCTCGACGTCTCGCTCATACTGGCGCCCAAGCTCAAGCTCGAATTCCGCCATGCCCGCGTCACCGGCTACGGCACCCTGGCGCCGCGCGTCGACCGTATGGCGGCTGCGCGTCAATTCATTGCCGAGAGCGGTTATAGCGAGGCGCTGCGGACGCGGCTGGGCGGCGACGCCTCGACGCGGTCGTACGAGCGGCTCGCGCTCGGCGAGAAGCGCGCGTTGCTCATGAATTCGCCGCGCCGCCCCGACGGTCCGCCGGTGCGCGGCGACAAACCGTATAGCGCGATCGCACACCTGGCCGACAATGTCGTCCCGTTCGTGGCGATGGCGAACGGGCTGCGGCAATACGGCTTCTCCGCACCCGCCGTGTATCACGCCGATCTCGAACAGGGATTTTTGATCATCGAAGATCTCGGCGACGAGCGGGTGGTCGGCGGTGATCCGCAGGCGCCCCTTGAGGAACGCTACCAGACGGCGGTCGACGTGCTGCTCACCCTGCATGAGCAGCAGCTGCCGCAGACGCTGCCGGTCGCCCCACATCTGGACTATCGGATTCCTCCCTACGACATGGACGCGTTCCTGATCGAAGCCGAGCTGCTGCTGGACTGGTTCCTGCCGCGTCTCAACGCGGCGATCCCCGATACGGAGCGCGACTCGTTCCGCGCGCTCTGGCGCGAGCTGTTGCAGCCTGCGATCGATGCACCGCCGACCTGGGTGCTTCGTGACTTCCATTCGCCCAATCTGTTATGGCTGCCGCAACGCAGCGAACTCGCCCGGCTCGCAATTCTCGATTTCCAGGATGCGGTGATGGGCCACCCCGCCTACGATCTCGCCTCGCTGTTGCAGGATGCGCGTGTCGACGTACCCGAAGAAACCGAGCTAGCGCTGCTCGGCCGCTATGTGCGCGGACGCAGCCGCAGGGAAGCGGATTTCGACGGGGCCCAACTCATCAAGATCTACGCCACGCTCGCCGCCCAGCGCGCCAGCAAGATTCTCGGCATCTTCGCACGGCTCGACGTACGCGACGGCAAGCCACAATACCTACGGCACCTGCCCCGCGTCTGGGGCTATTTGCAGCG
The DNA here is from genome assembly GCA_045811545.1 of Xanthobacteraceae bacterium. GTDB lineage: Bacteria > Pseudomonadota > Alphaproteobacteria > Rhizobiales > Xanthobacteraceae > VAZQ01. The sequence continues at coordinate 19,983 of JBJMTU010000091.1, forward strand.
CTCGCTCAGCCACCCGGCGTTGGAGGCGCTCAACGCGTGGTATATTGCCCACGTGCCGGCGTTAAATACAATTTAAGCGCGAGCGGGCAAAAAACACATCGATGGCCGAAACTCGCCGAACCGCGACCGCCCCGAAACGCGCCATGGTGCTGGCAGCGGGGCTGGGCACGCGGATGAGGCCATTCAACGGACAGCTGCCCAAGCCGCTCGTTAGGGTCGGTGGCAAAGCGCTCATCGACTACGTGCTCGATCGCCTCGCGGCACAGGGGGTTGAACGCGCCGTCGTCAATGTCCACCACCTCGCCGATCAGATCGAGCAGCATCTCGCCGGCCGCAAGCGGCCGAAGATCGTCGTCTCGGACGAGCGAAGCGAGCTTCTCGGCACCGGCGGCGGGGTGGTCAAGGCACTAGCGGAACTCGGCGATGGCCCATTCTTCCATGTCAATTCCGACACGATCTGGATCGACGGCGTGAAGCCCAATCTCGCCCGGCTCGCCGCTGCGTTCGACGCCAGCCGCATGGATGCGCTGTTGTTGCTGGCGCCGGCGGCATCCAGCATCGGTTATAGCGGCCGCGGCGATTTCTCGATGGCGGCCGACGGCCGCCTCATGCGGCGAGGCGAGCGCGAGGTGGTGCCCTTCGTTTACGCCGGCGCCGCGATTCTCACGCCGGCCTTCTTTGCCGGCGCACCCAAAGGCGCATTCTCCATGTCGCCCTTGTTCGACCGGGCGGCCGAGGCCGGTCGGCTCTGCGGGCTGCGCCTCGAAGGGGTGTGGATGCATGTCGGCACTCCCGAGGCGGTCCACGCCGCCGAAAAGGTGATCCTCGCCACCGCGGTGTAGTGCATGATAAAGCCGCGCTGACGAGAAAATTGAGTCGCCGCGAATCAGTCCTTAGAATCCGTGGATGTCCTCCGCGTCCCCCGCGCGCGTGTTCACCATTCCGGCCTCGGCGCCGTTCGTGGCGACGCTCATGCGCGCGCTCCTCGACGGAACGCTCGTGCCGGGCTTTCCCGCCGCGCATGACCCGCTCGCGCTCGCGGACGCCACGCTCTATTTGCCAACGCGACGTGCATGCCGGCTCGCACGCGACCTCTTCCTCGAAGTGACCAAAGCGGACGCGGCGATCCTCCCGCGCATCGTCGCCATCGGCGACATCGACGAGGACGAGATCGTATTCGCGGAGGCGGCAACCGGGGCCCTGGCCCACGATGCGCTCGAGTTGCCACCCGCACTCGGCGGGCTCGAGCGGCGCCTGCTGCTGACGAAGCTCGTGCTCAAATGGGCGCAACGTCTTGCGCCTGAGCAGCCCGGCGAGGCGCCGCTCGTCGCCACCAATTCTGCCTCAGCGCTCTCGCTCGCCGACAATCTCGCGCGCCTCATGGATGACATGACGACGCGCGGCGTGGCGTGGGAGCGGCTCGATAGGCTGGTGCCCGAGACGCTCGACCGCTATTGGCAGCTCACGCTCGAATTCCTGCAGATCGCGCGCGAAACCTGGCCGAAAATCCTGAGCGAGCGGCGCGCCGTCGAGCCTGCCGCACGCCGAGATGCGCTGATCAAGGCCGAAGCGGCGCGGCTCTCCCAGCACGCCGACGGCCCCGTGATCGCCGCCGGGTCAACCGGCTCCATGCCGGCGACCGCCGAGTTGATCGCGGCTATCGCCAAGCTCAACTGCGGCGCCGTGGTCCTGCCTGGTCTTGATCGCGAGCTCGACACGGAGTCATGGGGCCTGATCGGCGGTCGCCAAGATTCGGCAGCGCGCGCTTCGCCGGCGGTCGAGCATCCGCAGTTCGCCATGCAGGCGCTGCTGCGCCGTATCGGCGTCACGCGCGAGCAGGTGGTCGTGCTGGGCTCCCCCGCCGTGCACGCACGCGAGCGCTATATCTCAGAGGCGCTACGGCCCGCCGCCGTCACCGACGAATGGCAAAAGCTTGTCGTTTGCGATGCTCCCTGGATTGAAGGCGCTCTCCAAACACTGGCGGTCATCGAAGCCGCGAATGCCGAAGAAGAGGCACTCGCCATTGCGATCAGTCTACGCGAAGCCGTCGAGACGCCGCACAAGACGGCAGCGCTGGTCACGCCCGACCGCGCCTTAGCGCGACGCGTGTTCGCCGCGCTGGAGCGCTGGAAGGTCGCGGTCGACGATTCCGGCGGCGATGCGCTGGCCGACACCTCCGCCGGGCTATTCGCCCGCTTGGTGGCGGAAGCCGCTCTCGGCGGGCTTGCCCCGGTGCCCCTGCTCGCGATGTTCAAGCATCCGCTCACGCGGCTCGGCGCCGCTGCGGGTGCGCACGCCAGCGCGATCGCCGCGCTCGAAAAGGCCGTCTTGCGCGGCTCGCGGCCGCGACCGGGCACGGCCGGCCTTGCGCATGCCCTAGGGGTGTTCCACGCCGAGCTGGCAAAGCTGCGGCGCCGGGAATCGTCCGATCTGCATCCCTCCGATCCGCGCGCCAATCTCAGTGAGGCGCAGCTTAATGCCGCCGCCGCGCTGGTCGCCCGGTTGCGCGCGACCCTTGCCCCGCTCGAGGGGCTCGCCTGTGCGCCATTCGTCAAGGTCGCCGCGCTACACCGCGACGTCATCGCCGCACTGAGCGCGGACGAAACCGGCGCGCCGGCCGCCTTTCACGGCAACGATGGCGTAGCGCTCGAGCGCGCCTTCGAGGACATCGCGCTCAACGCGAGCGGTGCCGATTTCGCCGTGGAGGCCAAGGACTATGCAGACCTGTTTCGCACGGTGATTGCCGACCGCGTGGTGCGGCGGCCCGGCCTGCCGGGGGTGCGGCTGCACATCTACGGTCTACTCGAAGCGCGGCTGCAAAGTATCGATCGGGTCGTGCTCGGCGGACTGGTCGAGGGAACATGGCCGCCCGACATGGCCGCCGATCCATGGCTCAGCCGCCCCATGCGTCACACACTCGGGCTCGATCTGCCGGAGCGGCGCATTTCGCTTTCCGCCCACGACTTCGCGCAGGCGCTCGGCGCGCCCGAGGTGATCCTTGCCTATCCGACCAAATCGGCCGGCGCTCCGACCGTCATTTCGCGGTTCGTCCAGCGTCTGGCGGCGGTCGCGGGCGAACAGCGCTGGGACGGCGCGTGCACAAGGGGCGCGAAATATGTCGCCTGGGCGCGCTCGCTCGATCGTCCCGACCAGATCAAGCGGGTCGAAAAGCCCGCCCCGAGGCCGCCGCGCGCCGCTCGGCCGACCGCGCTCTCGGTGACTGATATCGAGAGCTGGCTGCGCGACCCTTACACGATCTACGCGAAGCACATCCTAAAGCTGCGCGAGCTTGACGCCGTCGATCTGCCGCCCGGCGCGGCCGATCGCGGCATCCTCATCCACGCCGCGCTGAGCGAGTTTACCAAGACCTTCGCGCATGCGCTGCCCGCCGATCTGGCCGCCGCCCTCATCGATATCGGCGCCAAGCATTTCGCTGCGCTCGAAGACTATCCGGAGGCGCGCGCGTTCTGGTGGCCGCGCTTCCGGCGCATCGCCCACTGGTTCGCGGGCTGGGAGACGATGCGGCGCAGCGGCGTCACGGCTCTGGCGGCCGAGGTTCAGGGAAAGATCGACATTCCGCTCGGTGAACGCGTGTTCACGTTGCGCGCCCGCGCCGACCGTCTCGAGCGGCTCGCCGGAGGCGGCTACGCCATTCTCGACTACAAGACCGGACAGGTGCCGAGCGAGAAGCAGGTGCGCATCGGCGTGTCGCCGCAGCTCACGCTCGAAGCCGCGATCCTGCGCGGCGGCGGATTTCCCGACATTCCTGCCGAAGCATCCGTTGCCGAACTGGTCTATGTCTCCCTCAAGGGCGGCGACCCCGCGGGCGACGGCGCGCCGATTGACTTCAAGAACGGCGACGCGGACCTCCACGCCGACCGCGCGCTTGCCAAACTCAAAGTCGTCGCCGCCCGCTTCGAGGACGAGCAGCAGCCATACATCCCGCTGGTCCTGTCGATGTGGAAAAACCGCTACGGCACCTACGACCACCTCGCGCGGGTGAAGGAATGGTCCGTTGGACCGGATGAGGCGGAGGGCGGGGAATGAGTTTGATGCGCACCGCCGACCGCGCTATGCGCGTCATTCCCGACGACCTGCGGCGCCTGCAGGTCGAGGCGTCGGATCCCGCGGTTTCCGCCTGGGTCGCGGCGAACGCGGGCTCCGGCAAGACCCATGTGCTCGCGCAACGCGTGATCCGGCTTCTACTCGACGGCGTCGACCCCGCAAAAATCCTCTGCATCACCTTCACCAAGGCCGCCGCCGCCAACATGGCGAACCGCGTGTTCGAGGAGTTGCGCCGCTGGACCGCGCTCGCCGACGTTGAACTCGACGCGGCAATCAGCCGAATCTCGGATATTCAACCGGATACAGCGCGGCGCACGCTGGCGCGGCGGCTGTTTGCCATGGCGTTGGAAACGCCGGGCGGACTGAAGGTGCAGACCATCCACGCCTTCTGCACGCGGCTGCTGCATCATTTTCCGTTCGAGGCCAATGTCGCCGCCCGCTTCACCGTGCTCGACGAGGCGGCGCAGGCGCAGCTGCTCAACGAGATCAGCCTTGGCGTGCTGCTCGATGCCGCCTTGGCGCCGGACGGCGCCCTCGGCCGCGCGCTCGCAACCGCGATCGCGGCTGCCTCCGACCAGACCTCCAAGGACGTGGTCGGCGAAGCGATCCGCAAACGCGATGCCGTGCGCGCCTGGATCGACCACGGCGGCAGCATCGAGGCGGCCATCGCTGCCCTTTGCGGCACGCTCGGCGTGGGCATCGACGATACCATCGAGCGAGTCGAAAGCGAGATGACGGATGGCCCCCTCTTTCCAGCATCGCAATGGCCGGCGGCCGCCGCGGTCCTTGCGCAGGGGGGCAAGAGCGATCAGGAGCAGGCGCAGCGACTCCTTGCCGCGTTGGCAACGACCGGCTCGGAGCGCGCCGCCATCTATCGGCAGGTGTTTCTCACCGGGAAGCTCGAGCCGCGCCAGCAACTCCTCACCCGATCAATCGAGATGGGCAACCCGCAGCTTGCCGAGCGTCTGTGCGGCGAACGTAAGCGCATGCTTGCACTGATGGAGCGTCGCAACGCGATCGCCTGCCGCGACCGCACGGCGGCGCTCGTCACCATCGCCGATGCCGTGCTCTCCCGTTATCAGGCGGCGAAAGACCGGCGCGGACACCTCGATTACGACGATCTGATCGAAAACGCGCTAATGCTGCTCGGGGAGGAGCGCGCGGCGTGGGTGCACTACAAACTCGATCAAGGAATCGACCATGTGCTCATCGACGAAGCACAGGACACCAGCCCAAAGCAATGGGAAATTATCCGGCGCCTCAGCGCTGAATTTTTCGCCGGCGCCGGCGCGCGCTCCGTCACGCGGACGATCTTCGCGGTCGGCGACGAGAAACAATCGATCTTCTCCTTCCAAGGCGCAGCCCCGCGTGAATTCGAGAACATGCATCGGAAGTTTCACGCGCTGGCCGGGCCCATCGAACACGAGCTTCGCCACGTGCGCTTCCGCCATTCGTTCCGCTCCGGGCCGAATGTGCTCGGCGCGGTCGATGAGGTCTTTGGGCGGCCCGAGGCGTTTGCGGGACTCTCCGCCGACGCGGTGAAGATCATTCACGAACCGCTGCCCGATGCAGCACCGGGGGTGGTGGAGATCTGGGACACGATCAAACCGGCGAGCAAACGTGAGATCGAAGCCTGGGATGCGCCGTTCGACCACCTGACCGAAACAAGCCCGCAGGTGCGGCTCGCGGCCAAGATCGCGAGGAATGTCAAACACTGGATGAAACAGGGCGCGCGCGCAGGCGACGTGCTCGTGCTGGTGCGCCAGCGCGGGCCCTTGTTCGAGGCGATCATCCGCGCGCTGAAGGACTTGCAGGTACCGGTCGCCGGCGCCGACCGGCTGGTGCTGACGGAGCACATCGCGGTGATGGATCTGATGGTGCTCGCGGACGCGCTCTTGTTGCCCGATGACGACCTTGCGCTCGCGACCGTGCTGAAGAGTCCCCTGTTCGGCTTCGACGATGAGGATCTTTTCGAGATCGCCTGGAACCGTAAAAGCTCGTTGCGCGCGGCTTTACGGGCGAAGGCACACGGAAATCTGCGCTTTGCGGAGGCGGTCGCTACGCTCGAGCGCTTTACCCAATGGGCGCAGCAACTGCCGTTCACGTTCTTTGCGCGCGTACTTGGGGCCGCAGGCGGCCGCAAGCGCTTTCTCGCCCGACTGGGTCACGAGGCCGACGACGCGCTCGACGAATTCCTCAATCTCGCGCTCGACTATGAGCGGCGCGAGACGCCGTCGCTGCAAGGCTTCATCGCCTGGCTCCGCGCGGCCCAAACCGACGTGAAACGCGACATGGAGATCACTCGCGATGAGGTGCGCGTGATGACGGTACACGGCGCCAAAGGTCTGGAAGCGCCGATCGTCGTTCTCGCCGACACGACGACCCCGCCGGCCGGCCCGCCACAGCGCCAGCCGCGGTTCCTGCCTCTTGCGCCGGCAACACCCCATGCCCCGAACTGCTTCGTGTGGGCCGGCGTGAAGGCGAGCGACACCGCGCCGGTGAGCACCGCGCGCGAGCGAGCGCGAGGCGAGGCCGAGGACGAATATCGGCGCCTGCTCTACGTCGCGATGACGCGCGCGATCGATCGGCTCGTCGTCTGCGGCGCCGAGGGGGAGCGCGGGCGGCACGAGGGTTGCTGGTGGAACCTGGTGTTCGCGGCGCTCAAGCCGCCGGTCTCTATCGAGGAGCCGGCCGACGACGGCGAAGGCATGGTGTGGCGCTATCGCAAGGCGCCGGTTGCTGCGGATAAACCCTTCATTGCGTCCCCTGTGGCGATACCGGCCAAGGGGCGGCCGTCCTGGCTCGAGCACGCGGCGAGGCCGGAGCCGCCGCCTATTCGTGTCCTCACGCCGGCGGCCGCTTATGACGAGACGGCGCGGGGCTGCGGTTGGGCTTTCGGCAGCGGCGTCGAGCGCGAGAAGGCATTGGCCAGGGGAATGCTGGTGCACCGCTTGCTGCAGTCGCTGCCCGACATTCCGCAGGCGACCCGCGCCGAAGCCGCTCGGCACTACCTTGCCCGGTCGCCCGCCGGATTTTCTGCCGAGGAGCGCGAGCGCATGGTCGAGGAAATCCGGCGGCTGCTCGATGATCCGCGCTTCGCGCCGCTGTTTCTGCCGGGGAGTCGCGCCGAGGTCCCAATCGTTGGACGCCTGAAGGACGGCACGCTTGCCGTGTCGGGTCAGGTCGATCGCCTCGCCGAAACCGACGATTCCGTCTTGATTGCCGACTACAAGACCAATCGCCCCGCGCCGCGCCACCTCGCCGACGTACCACCGGCCTATGTCAGCCAGCTTGCGCTGTATCGCGCCGTGCTCGCGCAGCTTTATCCGGAGAAGCGCATTCGCGCCGCGCTGGTGTGGACCAATGTGCCTGATCTCATGGAGATTCCGGACGCGAAGCTGGATGCTGCCCTTCTGGCCATCACGTCGGGTTGAAGCAGGCTTGACGCTTGCCGAACGCGTTCCTAGGTTCGATCTCGCATCCGCGGCGCTATCGCCAAGCAAACGAGGTATTTCCCATG
>JBJMTU010000092.1:0-5809 GCA_045811545.1 Xanthobacteraceae bacterium
CGGGCCGCCCACGTGATTGAGCACGATCTTCGTCTGCGGAAAGGCGCGCGCGAGATCGCGAAGCTCATCGATCTGGGGATGGTAAAGCCAAGCGTCGAAGGAGAGGCCGAGCCGGCCGAGGACGGCGAATCCTTCGCGAAAAGTCTTGTCGCCCAGCAGACCGGCCGGCGGGTTGTACGCCGGGTTGCGGATCGACGCGTCGGCGTCCCAGGCGCTGGTATGGCGGATGCCGCAGAAACGATCGCCGCCGGCACGGAGGTGCGCGGCGAGCACCGGCTCGACCCGGCTGCCCAACGTCAGATCCGCATGGCCGACAATGCCGGCGCAATGCCTGGTCTTGCCGTAGGTGCCGCTCGCGCTCATGGCGGCGACGCCGTTGACGAACTCGGTTTCGCCCACCGGCCGCATTTCCACCGGCCCTGCGGCGCGCGGCATCGCGCGCGCCTGCACGAACACGGTGGCGACGATGTTGTGGCCGCTCTCCGTATCCGCCAGCAATTCATCGAGCAGATAGCGCCAGCCCGGCCGGTCCCACAAATGGTGGTGGGGGTCGACGATCGGCAGATCGGGCTCGAGGATCGGCTCCTTGCGCCGATCGAGCCAGTCTTGGCGGACGGGAAGATAATAAGGCGTTGGGGCGGACGCGGTCGACACGGCGGGCTCCCTCCAGGCGGCATCGCAGGCGCGTGTGAGCCACGATAGCACGACCCCGTGCGGGGCTGCTCGAACAGTATGCCGCCGAGCCGCCAAGCAGCGTGACGAACTCGCGCCGCCTCATTCGATCACCTGGTCGGCGCGGCCGGAGAGGGCGAGGGGGAAGGTAACGCCGAGTGTTCTCGCCGTCTTGAGGTTGATCAACAGCTCGACCTTCGTGACCTGCTGCACCGGCAGAACGGCAGGCTTGTCGCCCTTGAGGATGCGTCCGGTATAGACACCCGCTTGGCGGTGCGATTCCACAAAGCTGCCGCCGTAGCTCATGAGCCCGCCGGCAAGCGCGAAGTCGCGCGACTGATGGATGGCCGGCAGCGCGTGGCGCGCGGTGAGCGCGGCAAGCTGTTCGCTATGCGTGGCAAAGAACGTATCGGAGGCGACGACCAGGCCCTTTGGCCGCAACGGGAGCAGAGTTGCGAACACCTTCTCGAAGTCGCCGCCAGTACTGGCGTGCAGGACATGAAGCTGCAAAGCGAGGGTACGCGCTGCTTCCTGCAGCTGTTTCAGTTGCGAATCGGCAGTGGGACTGGTCGGGTTGAGGAGAACGGCGACAAGCGCGCCCGTGGGGATCGCCTCGTGCAGAATTTCCAGCCGCTTCGGCGTGACCTCCACGTTCAAGCTCGACACGCCCGTGAGATTACCGCCCGGCCGGGCCAGGCTGGCAACGAGGCCGATCGCGATCGGGTCGGCACCCATCTCGAAGACGATCGGGATGCTCGTGGTGGCCGATTTCGCCGCGAGCGCGGCGGGCGCACCTCCCGGCGCGACAATCACGGTCACCTGGCGAGCGACGAGGTCCGCCGCCAAGTCCGGTAATCGATCGTGCCGCCCTTCCGCCCAGCGAAATTCGATCGCGACGTTTCGGCCCTCCGCATAGCCGGCTTCGCCGAGACCTTGGCGGAAGGCTGCGACTCGGCTGGCGAATGCGGCAGGGGATTGGGCGCCGAGATATCCGACCACCGGCATCGCCGGTTGCTGCGCTCGCGCGCCCAGCGGCCAAAAATTCGCTGACGCGGCGGCGCCGGCCAAAGCGATGAACTCGCGGCGTCTCATGTAAAACATGGCGCTTCGTTTCCTCCCGGCGCGCCCGACCCGACGGGCAATTATACCTCCGTGCCACTAGGCCGGAACGTAGACCCCCAGAAGGACGACCAGGAGAGCCACGCTCAAATAGAGCAGGGCGCAGCCATGTCAGCAGCCCAATCCCGCCTGTTGGCCAGAACCTGCTCGCTCATGGCGGTTCTCCTTGGGACTCGCAACCGTCCACCGTCGCCCAGGTTCGCCGCTTGCATGGATTCCACTCCGCGAACGGGAGGAAGCCTCGCTTCCGCGGAGACGACAACATATTCGGTATAAGCTACGATAGCACGGTGACGCAGCCGCACACCAGCGAGGCACGCATGCCAATCAATTCGAAGTATCTCTTTGTGGTGAGCATGGATGTGGATCCCGGCAAGGAAGCGCTGTTCAACGAGGTCTACGATACCGAGCACATCCCCAATCTTCTCAAGGTGCCGGGCGTGCGCGCGGTGACGCGGATGGCGGGAGAGCCCTTTGTCGTGAGCATCGGCGGCGAGGAGAAGAAGGTCGCGCACGAGGGGGCGCGCTACAGCGCGATGTACGAGATCGATAGCCCTGACGTCCTCATCAGCCCGCAATGGGCCAAGGCGGTCGAAGACGGCCGCTGGCCGGGCCAGGTGCGGCCGTTCACGCACAACCGGTGGCACGCGCTTTATAGGGTGCGCTAGCGTGCGTTCGCGGGAGTGAAATCAGTGCGAGCGGCAAGCTCCTCTCCCCCCGTTTCGCCGAGCGGGGGAGTGGACCGAGTACCCGCCGTACTTCAAGTACAACGAACGTGCTTTAACTTGGGCCTCAAATGAAGCGTCACGCTTTCATCGTCCTTCTCGGCGGCGCAGCCTGCGCGCTCGGGACTGCTCTCCAGCTGGGCGTCTCGCCTTTTGCACTGGCGCAAAGCTATCCCAGTCGGCCCATCAACGTGATCGTGGCGTTTCCGCCGGGCGGCAATACCGACATCATGGCGCGCGCACTGCAGAACGAAATGTCCAAGGCGATCGGGCAAACGATCGTCATCATCAACAAGCCGGGTGCCGCGGGCACGCTCGGGCTCGCGGAACTGAGCCGGGCTGGGCCCGACGGCTACACGATCGCGGTCACTCCGAACAATCCGCTCACGGCGCAGCCGCACGTGCAGAAGCTGCCCTACGCGATGGACAGCTTCCGCTACGTCTGCCTCACCTATTTCGCGCCCTATGTGCTGATCGCGGGGCCGCAGGCGCCCTTCAAGACGTTCGACGAATTCGTCGGTTTCGCCAAGGCCAAGCCCGAAAACCTCGTCTATGGCCACGCAGGCCTCGCGAGCCAACCGCATCTCGGGATGCTCGCCGTGCTCAGGGCGATCGGCGCTGAGGGGCTCGGCGTGCCGTTCACCGGCGCGGGCCCGATGGCCCAGGCGCTCCTCAGCGGCACCGTGATGGCAATCACCGAAACGCCGGCCGTCGCTGCGGCGAGCAATCTGCCGCTGCTCGCCGCGCTCTCCGAAGCGCGTATCGCTGCGCTGCCCGATCTGCGCACGATGAAAGAGCGGGGCTACCCCGCCACATCGTTCACCGCCGGCGGCTTGATCGCTCCGGCGGGCACGCCGCCGACGGTGCTCGCCAAGCTCGAGAAAGCATGCGCGGAGGCAACCGCGCGCGCGGAATATCAGACGATCGCCGCGCGGCTCAATGTGGAGGCGCGTTATTTGCCGGGCGACACGTTCCGCAAGTTGTTCGAAGCGGATTCGATCGACAACGCCGAGGCCATCAAGGGCGCGGGTCTCGTGGCGAATAAATGACAGGGCTACAGCACTTGGAGGTCTTGCAAGCGACATCGCGCGGCGAGGTGGTCGCCCGCGCGATGTGCTCCGATCGAACCGACGCGCTATTGGCGACCGCCCGTCGATTCGCTTCCGCTGCTGCCTGACGGGGCATTGCCCGACGCACCGCCGCTTTGGCCGCGACGGGCTCCGCTCGGGGCGCCTGCGCCCGTATTGCCTTGCCCGGAGCTTGCGCCCGCATTGCCTTGGCCCGACGTTCCGACATTGCCCTGGCCGGAGGAGCCTTGGCGGACGTTCGCGCCAGCGCCCGCGTTTCCGCGCGTGGTGCTCGAGGTCCCGACGGTCGTCGAGCTGCCGCTTCGCACGTGGGTGCGCGTCGACACGCCGCCGCCGACCGCTACGCCGGTTCGCCGCTTGCTGACGATGACGGTGCTCGAGGGCTCCCGATACGTCACGTAGCGCTTCTTCTTCTTGACGACCACGGCTGAGGGCCCGCTGGCAACGTAGCGCTTCGCCTTCTTGCGCTTGATGATGACCGCGTCGTCGCTGGCGGCGGAGCGCACGCCGACCGTTGTGCGGCTGCCGCCGCGAACCGCTACGCCAGAACGCTCACGTATCGTCGTGCGGCTGGTGCTTTGCGTCTGGCCCACCGTGGCCTTCCCGCCGCTCGAATTGCCCGCCGCCGCGCCGCCACCTTGGCGGTTCGCTGCCGCGCCGCTGTCGCGCTGGCTGGCGCTGCCCTGCTGGTCGCCGCTGCCTTGCTGGCTTCCGCGCATGCCCGAACTGCCCTGTTGGCTCGCGCCGGACCCCGACTGCTTGTCCTGCGGTTGCTTTGACTGCGTGTCCTGCGTTTGCGCGAGCTGGACGCGACCGGCCGCCGGATCGGCCGAAACGGGGGCGGCGACAGCGACGGCTGCCGCGGCCCCGAAGATCACTGCGAGTATTCGCATTCGTTTACTCCTGAGGAGGATCCTCCCCGGGAGACAATCCGGTCGCGCAGGTTCGGTTTCCGCGCTCGGCCAAAAATTCTCAATGAATGGATGTTCATCCCGCGTGCGCGGGGCTGCGACATGAGAGCGAGAGTGCCTCTGTCGCTATAGCGCAACAAGAAGGGTGTCGTTGATGCGCCGTATGCGCGTGCGGCCGCCGCCGATGTCGTTCATTGCCTCGGCCTCTGCAACCGGGGACGCAGCCTGCAATTGCGGCAGGAGCTCGCGGTCTGAGTCAGTCTCGCCAACGAGAACGACGACGTCGTCTCGCTGCTGAGCGAAGACGAAACGGAGGACGTCGGAGATGCGAGCAACGAAATCCTCGAAGGACTCGCCGTCAGGAGCCGGATGCGTCATTTGAATACTCCACCCACATGGAGCAGGTGCGCCAAGCCTGCCATTTGCAATGTCGCTTCTGATGGTCAGTCGAGGGAGTGGCACGACAGGTTCAAACCGACAAACTAAAGAGTTAAGGCGAGACGTGCACCGGGTGCGTTAACTAAATCGACCGTTTTGTGATGGCCATCACACTGGCGGTTACCATTTGCTGGCACTCTGCGGGTGATGGCGGAAGCGAAAGCGACCGCGCAGCCCTTTTGTGTTCGACCGCACGTCAGGCGACGCAGGCCGCAGCCGAACTTGCCGGCGGTCCGGTGCCAGAAGGCGCGCCACATGGCCGATCGGCCCGACGAGTTGAAGGAGACGGCGGCGCAGTGCCTGGCGTTGGCGCACTCGACCACCGATCCACGCACCCGCGCGGCGCTCCTCACCATGGCGCTAAAGCTTTACGAGCGGGCGACCAAACCGGCGGACGGTTACGAGGCGGCGCAACGCGAGTTCAATGATCGGCAGATGCTGCCCCGCTCGGGCATGCAGCAGCCGCAGCAGATGCAGCCGAAGAAGGAAGAATAGCGGGGACGACTGGTCACGCTGCCCTACCTGATCGATTCCCCGTCCCTAAGGGCTATCGCGCCCAATACGCCTCTTCCCGCGCCAGCCACTCGCGCAACAGCCGAACGTTGCGGCGGTTGGCCCGCCACATCACGTCGAAGGCGTCGCCGACGACCGGCACCGCGCCGAAAAACCCGTCGAGCGCGACATTGGCGAGCATGCGCATGATGACGTGCAAAGGCGCCCCCAACTGGCGCGCCTCGTGCACGATGTAAAGCGAGATCGCGGTGGTGATCGCGTCGCCGATTCCGGGAACGAGCCCGATCAGCGCATCGAAACCGAAGCGCACATTGGTGCCGGGCAGAATGAATGCGGTGTCCAA
>JBJMTU010000093.1:0-14365 GCA_045811545.1 Xanthobacteraceae bacterium
CAAGCCGGTGCCGGTGCCTGGGAAGGCCGAGGTGCTGCTGCGCATCGATGCCGTGGCGATCTGCGCGACTGATCTCGAGATCATCTATCACGGGCCGCCGGCGTTGATCCGCGGCGGCCCGCCGCACAACAAGAACTTCACGCCCGGGCACGAATATATGGGCACCGTGGTGGCGCTCGGACCCGGCGTCGACGAATATCGGATCGGCCAGCGCGTGACCGTCGAGATCCATGCCGGCTGCGGCCAGTGCAAGCGCTGTCGCGAGGGCATGTATACCGCCTGCCACAACTACGGCCTCAACTACGGCGACGTGGACAAGGGCCACCGCGCCAACGGCTTCACCACGGACGGCGGCTTCTGCGAATATCAGGTCAACAACATCAATACGCTGGTTGCCATCCCCGACACCATGTCGGACGAGGAGGCGACGCTGGTGGTCACCGCCGGCACAGCGATGTACGGGCTCACCGAGCTCGGCGGCCTGGTTGCGGGAGAGAGCGTCGTGGTCACCGGTCCCGGACCGATCGGGCTTCTTGGCGTCGCAGTCGCCAAGGCGCTCGGCGCGCATCCCGTCATCCTCACCGGCACACGCGACAACCGGCTGGCGATCGGTCGTGAGCTCGGTGCCGACCATGTCGTCAACGTGAGGGGCGACGATGCAGTTGCGGCGGCGCGCCGCCTCAACGGTGGTAAGGGCGTCGACTACGTGCTCGAGTGCTCGGGCGCGCCCAACGCGGTCAACGAGGCGATCCGCATGGTCAACCGCGGCGGCAAAGTCTGTCTCGCCGCCTTCCCGCACCAGGAAACGCCGGTCGATATCGCAGAGATCGTGCGCAACAACATCTACATCTATGGCATTCGCGGCGAAGGCAAGAGCGCAACCCACCGCGCCGAAGCGTTCATGAGCCAGAAGCGTTTCGATGCCACCAAGATCCACACCCACACCTTCCCGCTCGACGACCTGCCGACCGCGATCCGCTATGCCAAGGACCGCGTCGAGGATGCCATCAAGGTCGTAGTGAAGGCGCGCGGTGTATCGGCCGCGCACAAGGTAGCGGCGGAATAGTTCTCGGCGCCCCGCACTCCTGCCCTTCCCTCTCCCTTGCGGAAGAGTGTGACGGAACTCGCAGCGACGGACGGTGCGCATAAGGAAACGCTGGATTTCGTTTGAGGCCGTTGATGTCGTTAAGCGAGATGAACGCCAAGCCGGAGGCCGCAGAGCGACGCAAGACGGCCTATTTCCGCCCTGACCTCGCGGTCATTCGGGCGATGAGCACAGTCCTGCCTGGCGCGCTGCCACTCGCGGTCAACGGCGTGAGAGTTGCGGCGAGCATTCGTCCGCGCAAATTCGTGATCGAAGGCGGCGACGACACGCCGGTCACGATGCCACGCACGGCCTTCCAGATCGTCTATCCCGATTGCTCGGTGATGATCGATTCCGGCTTGGATAAGGCAACGCATGATTCCTTCAGCCCGGACAAGCCCGAGCCGTACTTCGCCGAGCAATTCGCCAAACTCGAGCGGGCGCTCGCCAACGCGCGGCTCATCGTGCTCACCCATCACCATGCCGACCACGTCGCAGGGGTGCTGTGCGCGGCGAATTTCTCCGAGCTCGCGGGCAAAACGGTCATCACCATGGATGTCGCGGATTGCATGATGAATACGCCGCATCGGCCGCACCTCAAGCTCGCGCCGCCGGCGCTCGAAAGGTTCATCGTCCTCGACTATCCGCAATACTACCCGGTTGCACCAGGAGTCGTCCTGATCCGGTCACCTGGCCACAGCCCCGATTCGCAGATGGTCTTCATCCGCCTGCAATCCGGCCGGGAGATCCTGCACAGCGTCGACTCCGCCTGGATCATGGACAACATCACCCAGAGCAGAGGCAAGGCGGCGCCGTGGGTGAAAGAAGACGTGCCGGCGGTGATGGCGCAGTTGCGCTGGCTCAACACCATCGCCGCAACGGAAAACAACATCACCATTCTCGTCACCCATGACGACGAGCTATTCGAGCGCCTGACGCGGAACGGTTCGATCGGAGGAGAACTGGCGATCTAGCCCAGAATGGGTTCCGTACGCGATCGTAACGAAACCAATCCACCATCACGCCAAGCGTCGGCGGGGCGCCGTTTTCATCCCCAGGCCGCCATGGTTGGCTGGCACGGCTTTTGCGATATAGTTACGGGGGGACGGGGAATTCCGTGCCACAACACGGCCGCGTGGAGCCACTCTAAGCAACGAGAAACCGGGACAAACGACCATGTCAGAGCCTATCTGGAACAAGTTCCTCACCGAGCGTGACAAAGCGGTATTCGCGGCGTCCGGCTACGGCGCGCGCGGCGGATTCGGCAAGCGCCCCGCGCTCTTGATCATCGACGTGAACTACGCGTTCTGCGACGAGCGCCCGACGCCGATCCTCGAATCGATCAAGCGCTGGCGCAATTCCTGCGGCGAGGATGCCTGGGTTGCCATGCCCTATCTCAAGGCGCTGATCGACAAGGCCCGTGCCAAGGGCATCCCGGTGATCTACACCACCGGCGTGCGGCGCGAGGACAACTGGGACAGCGGAAGCTGGACCTGGAAGAACGGCCGCTCCGACGAGGACATGGCGAGCAAGCCAGCGACGAACGTGGACGGCAATGACATCGTCGCCGAGATTGCGCCGGCGGCGCAGGACATCGTCGTGCTGAAGCAGAAGCCGTCCGGCTTTTTCGGCACCAACATGGCGAGCTATCTCACGCTGCTGGGCTGCGACAGCGTGATCGTTACCGGCACGACCACCTCCGGCTGCGTGCGCGCGACTGTCCTTGATGCATTCAGCCTCAACTACCGCATCGCGCTGGCCGAAGAGGGCTGCTTCGACCGTTCGCAAGCGAGCCACGCCATCAATCTCTGCGACATGAACGCCAAATATGCCGACGTGGTGAAGACGTCGGAGGTGCTCGCCTTTTTCGACAGCCTTCCGAGCGGCATGTTCGATTTGCCGAAGGGAACTCCGGCGCCGGCACCAAAGCCACGACTCGCCGCGAACATGTGAATCGCGCCGCAGCTCCCACGAACGAGGGCACGAAACCGGTCGCGATGCCGCGCGCATCGGTAATCGCGGAGAGGCCCGCCATGTCGCGATCAGCGCAAGCCGTCGCCGACCACTACAAGCGGCGCGCCCTCGGCGACGTCATCTTGGCAGCGCTGACAGCGGCGGGAAAAGACATCGAGCATCTGACCCCGGACGACCTTGCGCCGGTCGACGAATTCCACTCGGGCGGCCGCAGCGCTACCATGCGGCTGGCGCAGCTCGCGCAGATCAACGGCTCCGAGCGCGTGCTCGACGTCGGCTGCGGCATCGGCGGACCCTCGCGCTACCTCGCGGGCCGATTCGGCTGCCGGGTGACCGGACTCGATCTCACCGCGGACTTCGTCGCGCTTGCCGGGATGCTCGCCCAACGCACGCGGCTATCCGACAAGGTCAGCTATCGACAGGGTGACGCGCTCGATATGCCCTTCGCCGATGCGAGCTTTGATCTCGTGTGGTCGCAGAATGCGGCCATGAACATCGCCGACCGCGATCGCCTCTACGCCGAGATGCGTCGCGTGCTGACGCCGTCAGGACGTCTCGCGCTGCAAGAGATCGCGGCCGGCCCGGGCGGCGAGCCGTTTTACCCGACACCCTGGGCCGGCGATAAGAGCATCAGTTTCCTGGTCACGCCGCAGGCGACCCGGGCCGCGCTCGAGCGCATCGGTTTCCGCGCTGTCGCCTGGCAGGACACAACCGAGGAGGCCTTGCAGCAACAGATGGCTCGCACGAAGGCGCTCGAGACGGGATCGCTGCCGCCGCTCGGCCTTCACATCGTCATCGGAGAGGCTTTTCCGACGGTTACCAAAAACATGTTGCGGAATCTGCAGGAGGAAAGGTTGAAACTCTTTAACGCGGTGCTCGAGCGGGTGTAGCTGACGTTGCAGAACATGCGTAGCCAGCACGCTGCGGCTTTGCGATAACCTGCCAGCGCGCTTGATATCTCCGAGGTAACGAAATGGGTGAATTCGCGATTGGCCAAAGCGTATCCCGGTTCGAGGATCCGCGACTGCTCAGGGGCGGCGGCCGCTATGTCGGCGACATCGTGCTGCCGGGCATGGCATTCGGGTACGTGCTGCGCTCCCCGCATGCTCATGCGCGCATTCGCGCGATCGACACGAGCAAGGCCAAGGCGGTGCCGGGTGTGCTCGCGGTGCTTACCGGCGCAGACTGGCAGGCCTCGGGATGGGGCGACCTCCCAGTCCCGGATGGACTAAAGCGCCGCGACGGCACAAGCTTCCGCCCGCCCTATCCCGCGCTTGTCAAAGACCGTGTGCGCTGGACCGGCGACTATGTCGCCTTCGTGGTGGCTGAGACGCTGCTACAGGCGCAGGATGCCGCCGAACTGATCGCAGTCGAATACGAGCCCCTCCCCGCAGTCGTGTCCACCGCGGAGGCCAGCGCGCACAGCGCGCCACGAGTTTGGAACGAATGCCCCGACAATATCGGCTTCGTGCAACTCTTCGGCGACAAGGCCGCAACCGATGCCGCCTTCGCAAGAGCCGATCACATCGTCAAGCATCGCTTCGTGATCAACCGCGTCACTGCCGCCAGCATGGAGCCGCGCGGGTCGATCGGCGACTACAACGCAGCCGAGGAACGCTATACGGTCTATACCACGTTGCAGCGTGCGCACCCTTTTCGCGCTGAGCTAGCGCCGATCCTCAAGGTCCCGGAGAGCAAGATCCGGGTGGTTGCCGGCGACATCGGCGGCAGCTTCGGAATGAAATCGGCGGTTTACAACGAAGTGGCGCTGGTGCTGCTGGCGTCGAAACTCCTGGGCCGGCCGGTCAAATGGACGTCGACACGCTCCGAATCCTTTCTGTGCGACGCGCAGGCGCGCGACAATGTCACCGAGGCCGAGCTGGCGCTCGACCGCAACGGCATCTTCCTCGGCCTGCGCGTGCATACCGTCGCCAGCATCGGCGCCTATCTGCAAACCGGCATGCCGGCGTTTACCGGCAATATCGGCACGCTGGCGGGGGTCTATCGCACGCCTGCCATTCACGCCGACGTGAGCGCCGTATTCACGCACACCAATCCGGTGCGGCCCTATCGCGGCAACGGCCGTCCGGAAGCCGCCTATGTGATCGAGCGGCTGATCGATCTCGCGGCTGATGAGCTCGGCATCGATCCCGCCGAGCTGCGGCGCAGGAACTACATTCCGCCCGACGCCATGCCGTTCAAGACGGGGCTCACGTTCACCTACGACAGCGGCGAGTTTGAGAAGAGTATGGACATGGCGCTCGCGCTCGCCGATTTCGCCGGATTCGAGCGGCGGCGCGCCGAAGCGCGCAAACGTGGCAAGCTTCGCGGCATCGGGCTGTCCAACACCATCGAGCGCGCGGCCGCGCAAGGCTTCGAGGGCGCCGAGGTCAGGTTCGATAAATCGGGCGCCGCGACGCTGCTCGCCGGCAGTGTCACCCACGGCCAGGGCCACGAGACGATTTTCAAGCAGATCACGTGCGACCGCCTCGCGCTCGACCCGGAGGAGGTGCATTACGTGCAAGGAGACACCGACCAGGTTTTCGTCGGCGAAGGCACCGGCGGCTCGCGCTCCGCAACCATCGGCGGATCGGCAGTCGCCGCGGCCGTCGACAGGATCATCACCAAGGGCAAGGCGATCGCCGCCCATCTCCTCCAGGTCGACGCCACCGACATCAACTTTGCCGAGGGCGTGTTCTCCAGCCCGAAAACCAATCGCACGCTGACGATCAAGGACGTGGCGAAGGAAGCGATGGAGCCGACCAAGCTGCCCAAGGGCATGGATGTCGGGCTCATCGCGACCGCGACCTACTTTGCTCCCGTACAGAATTTCCCCAACGGCTGCCACATCTGCGAACTCGAGATTGACCAGGAGACCGGCGAGGTCGAGATCGTGCGTTACAGCGTCGTGGACGACGTGGGAACCGTCATCAACCCGCTGCTGCTGAAAGGGCAGATCGTGGGCGGGGTCGCGCAAGGCATTGGCCAGATTTTGATGGAAGACATCAAGTTCGACGGCGCCGGCCAAAACCTGACCGGATCGTTCATGGATTACGCCATGCCGCGAGCGACCGACATCAGCGCGGTCGAGGTCAAGAGCAATCCGGTGCCGACCAGGACCAATCCGCTCGGGGTCAAAGGCGCCGGCGAAGCCGGCTGCGTCGGCGCCATGCCTGCGGTCGCCAACGCGCTGGTGGATGCGCTCTCCCACCTCGGCGTGCGCCACGTCGAGATGCCGGCAACCCCGGAGCGGCTCTGGCGCGCGATGCGCGACGGCCACGCAAGGTGATATGGAATTCAGCTGATGAGTTCGGCCCGTCGTCAACACCGCCGATACCGGAGGAGCCATGAAGAAATCGTTCGTTCGCGGCACCTGGCAGGTCAAGCGCGCGTTCTCGCCTTGCGTCATCACTGAAGGCGGAGGCCGGACCATCTATATCGCCGGGCATACCGGCCAAGTTGACGATGCCGGCAAATCGCTCGCCGGCGATTTCGACGCCCAATTTAGGCAGACGTTCCGCAACATCGAGAAGACGCTCGCCGAGGCGGGTGCGAAGCTCGCCGACATGGTGACGATGACGGTATTCCTCATCGATGCGCGCTACACCACGCGCATGACCGAGCTGCGCACGGAGCTCTTCGGGAAGGACTTCCCGGCAAGCGCCGCGATCACCGTTCAGGGCTTCGCGCAACCGGAGATGATGATCGAGGTGCAGGGGATTGCGGTGACGGCATAGAAGCCGAGCGCGGTTGGCGTAGCAGTCAATTTCACCCAACCGACGGCGTTCCGCGAGCAGGACGCTGCCGAAAAAACCGTGCGCTTAATCCATGTTGTCCAGTAGCCGTCAATGTGCGGTTGGCGCAAACCTCGCGCTCCCGCCCTGCCGCTTGCCCTTATTGTGAGCCCATGGCTTGCTGGATTTGTCGCGCACGGACTGCTTGACTGCCCTGAGCGCGACCGGCCCCACATTCGCGAGGAATACCTTTTCGTGGGCGCGCGTGAGGACCTCGATCGCTTGTTTCAACGACACCCATTTCACAGCCTTGACATCGTCCATAAGCTCGCGCTTACGCCCGCCGATGGCTCGCATGTGCCAAAACTGTACGATCTTCATCCGGCCATCGATCGCATACAACATCGAACCAAGGAAACCGTGGACCGAAACCTCGTGGCCGGTTTCTTCCAACACCTCTCGCCTGGCTGCGGCAAGCGCGTGCTCGCCCGGATAGAGCTTGCCCTTTGGCAGAACCCAGGACTTGTCCCTTCGCAATCGCACGATTGCGATACGCGGCCTGGAGCCTTTGCGAAAGACAATTCCGCCTGCAGCCAGAATCGGCGCGCGGCCCTCCACCGAACCAGTCATGTCAATCTTCCCCGACGAACGCGCGCCGAGCGAGCGACCGCTCGCACTCAGTCTCCCGATGCATGGCTTTTCCCTTGATCGTGTGCGCCGCACATACTCGCGTGCACATGCTTAATGCGCGGTTAACACGAGGCTCTATCGCCCGGTGTGCGCCACGGGCGCGTTCGCGCCATGGCCGAGCGGGGTGCGCCTCGATACCGGCTTCAACTCATCGCGTGCGCGCTGTAGACTCCGAGGCAGATTGCAGGCGGCATGAGCGAGACGTTCGAGACTGCGTTGTCCGCACGCGTCGCGGCGATGGCCGATGCTTGCACGCGCTGCGGCAAATGCGTCGAGGTCTGTCCGGTGACGGGCCCTGGCGGGGTTGACGCCGAGCCGCGCGCGGTGATCGGCGGGATCATCGACATTCTGCGGACCGGCGACGGTCCGGAGGCGTCGCGCAAATGGGCGAACGCCTGCGTGCTCAGCGGGGAATGCATCAAGGTCTGCGACTACGGCGTCAATCCGCGCTTCCTGCTCGGCATGGCGAGGGTGGCCATGGCGCAGCGCCGGGACGAGCCGGGCGGGCAGCGCCGCCACGGAGTAGAGGGCTTCCGCAAGGTCGCCCGCGAGGTTACCCACATCTCGCAGATGCAGCTCAGCGACGAACTCTTGGCGCGACTGGGCCAGAAAGGTAATGCGCAGCCCGACACGCCGCCGGATTTCGTGTTCTACACCGGCTGTAACGTGCTCAAGACCCCGCACATCGCGCTGCTTGCGCTCGATATCATGGACGCGCTCGGGGTCACCTATCAAGTGTTGGGCGGACCAACGCATTGCTGCGGCATCGTGCAGATGCGAACCGGCGATGTTGCCACCTCCGGTCGATTGGCCGAGAGCACGATGGACAAGCTCGCGCGCAGCAAATCCGGGCAGGTGGTGTCGTGGTGCCCGAGTTGCCACGTGCAATTCACCGAGACCACGTTGCCGACGATCGAGAAGAGCCGCGGCGCGCGGCCCTTCGAGATGACACCCTTCATGCTGTTCCTGCGAGGCAATCTCGAGCGGCTGCGGCCGCTGCTGCGCCGACGCGTCGACATGCGGATCGTCTTGCACCGCCATCCCGGCATCAGAGGCGTGGTCGAGGCCGCGGAAGACATTCTGCGGGCGGTGCCCGGGGTGGAGCTGATCGACCTCAAGCAGCCCGCGGTCGGACTGATGAGCAATTATTTCCGCGCGCTTCCGGCCTATCGCCGCGAGCTGCAGAGAAACGAGCTCGACGCCGCCGAACGCGCCGGCGTCGACGCGCTGCTCGCGGTCTACCACGCCGATCACCGCGAGCTGTGCGCGCACGAGCGCGACTATCCGTTCCGCATCATGAATGTGCTCGAGATCGTCGGCGCCAGCATGGGAATTGAGCACGAGGATCAGTTCAAGCAGCTCAAGCTGATGCAAGACGTCGACGCGATCGCAGCCGACTGCCAGGATCTCATCGCGCAGCACCGGCTCGACCCCGCGGCCACGCGGGCGGCGATCCAAGCCATGCTCGACGAGCAGCCGCTGCCGCTGCGGGGGCGGAGCGCAGCACAGACGAGTTAAAGCATCTTCGTTTGTGGTTGATGCACCATCACGCCGCGCACTCGGTGCGCTCCCCTCCCCCTTGTGGGGGTGGGGGTCCTATCATTGAGGCGGCGGCGCTGCCATAAGCACCACCCCCACCCCGCGCGCTTCGCGCGCGACCCTCCCCACAAGGGGGAGGGTAAGGACCGAGTTCGCCGCTCGCGCTGATGCCCACCCGCGATCTACGAGCAGCACCGCCCCGTCATCGCCAGCGCCACCCGCTCCTCCTCGGTCAGCTTCTCGTGAGCGTGCTCATGCGCGTGCGCGTGAGATGGAGGAGGCGGCGGCACGCCGGTGTCGGCGATCGGTTCGTCGTGCGGCAGACCTTGCCGCCGCATCTCGGCGCGGCGCACCGCCGTGGCCGCCCGGTCGATGCTGTCGCTGTTGGGTGCGAACACGGCGCCGTAATAGGTCTCGGCCGCCTGCTTGCTGACGTAGCCGCAGCGCAGGTCGCGCGCGAGGCTGTCGAGGTCGCGCTCGAGCGGCGAGCCGAATCCGCCGCCGCCGCCGGAGCGCAGGATATAGGCGTCGCCCGCGTGCAGGACCTGGTTGAGCGCCTTCCCGTTGTGAAAGCGCTGCTCCTCTGCCGCACCAAAACGGTGAATGGCGACCGAATTGCCGAAACCGGAGAGCCCGCCTTCGAGGCCCCACGGCTTGCACTTCACCCGGTCCATCTGTGAGTTGAAGCGAATGTCGTGGCGCGCCTGCACCACCTGCTCGCAGCCAAGCCCGCCGCGGAACCGACCGGGGCCGCCCGAGTCAGGACGTAGCGCATAACGCTCGACCAGCAGCGGGTATTTCGCCTCCACCTGCTCGGAAGGGCCGTTGTGGGTGTCGCCGTCGTTCATGGCGATGGTCGCGCTGCAGCCGTCGCTGTTGTGTTTGGCGCCCCAACCGCCGCCGATCAAACCTCCGAGGTAGATGTAGAAGCTGTCGTCCTGCGGCCGGCGGCCATTGACGCGCCCGACGACGAGATCGGCGTGGTGGCCGGCGATGATGCGCTCTGGAATCGCGGGCGCGAGCGCCTTGAAGATCGTGTCGATGATGGTCATGGGGTACGTCATCCACATGCGCATCGCGGCGGGCTTGAGCGCGCTCACCACGCGGCCCGGCGGCAGCACGATCTCGAGCGCGCGGAACTGGCCGTCGTTGATCGGCAGATCGAGCGGCGAGGTCAGGCATTTGAATGCCACTTGGCAGCAGGAGCGGCCTGCCGTCTCGCCCGAGTTATAGAAGCCGGCCACCTGCTTCGCCACGTCGGTGAGGTCGACCTTCATCCGCTCGCCGGCGATTTCGACGCGCACGCGAATCGGCACCCGCTCGCCGAGCCTGACGCCGTCGTCGTCCATGAAGGATTCGGCCTCGTAGACACCGTCGGGGATCTCCCGCACTCGCGCGCGCGTCGCGGCCTCGCTGTGGTCCATGATCGCTTCGATGCCGCCGAGCACGGCGTCGCGGCCGTATTTCTGGATCATTTCCAGAAAACGTCGCTCGCCGGTTTTGACCGCGGCAACCTGGGCCCGGAAGTCGCCCATGGCCCGTTCGGGCAGGCGAACATTGGTGCCGATGATCGAGATGAGCTCTTCGTTCGGCACGCCCCTGCGATAGATCTTCACGATCGGCATCTGCAGGCCTTCGGAAAAGATGTCGGTCGTGGCGCCGTCGAGCGTGCCGCCGACGTCGGGCCAGTGCGCCATGCAGCAGGAGAACGCCACCACCTCGCCCTCGTGGAAGATCGGCACGGTGAAGGTCATGTGGTTGAGGTGGCTACCGGTGATGTAAGCATCGTTGGTCAGAAGGATGTCGCCGGGATCGAGGTTTTCTACGCCATAGTGTTGGAGCTTGGTTTTGACGGTATCGCTCATGCCGCGGATGAACATCGGCAATCCGAGTCCGATCGAAAGGGTGTCGCCCTCCGCATCGAACAGGCCGACGGTAAAATCGAGCGCCTCATAGATGATCATGTTGTAAGCGGTGCGCATCAGATTCGTCTTCATCTCCTCGGTTGCGGCGATGAGACCATTGCGCACGATTTCGGTCGTCACCGGGTCGGGCCGATAGCCGGCGGACGCGAGCTTGGCTTTCAGCGGCACATCCATGCTCAGCTCCGCAGGATCTCGATGACCAGATCGCCAAAAGCATCGACCATGACGACATCGCCCGGATGAACGACGGTGGTCGACGCGTATTCCTCGATCAATGCCGGGCCGGCAATGCGGTTTTCCGCGACAAGCGACGCGCGATCATAACTCGGCGTGTCGACGGAGTGACCGAGCTCGGCGAAATAGACGGCGCGGGTGCCGCGAAAAGCGGCTTCCGGCGGCGCGGCAGCGCCTGCGGCGATCGGCTCGAATGTCGGCTTGCGCAGCGAGCCGGTGACAGCGCTGCGTAGGCTCACGATCTCCGCCTTCTCTCCGGGGGCCGAATAGCCGTAGCGGGTGGCGTGCACGGCATCGAAGCGTGCTTTGATTCCTTCGCGATCCGCGGCCTCAAACAGCGCGAGCGGCAGCTCGACGGTGACCGCGTGCTCCTGCCCGACATAACGCATGTCCGCCGAACGCTGGACCGCGATGCCGGCGAGAGCAACCTCGCTGCGCTGCACGGCTTCCCGTCCCCGCCGTTCCATCTCGGCGTAAATGGTCTCCATGGCCGCAAACGACGCGTCGACGAGCGGTGTGAACCAGGTTTTCACGAAATCACGCCGCAGCTCGGCGACCAGCATGCCGTAGGCGGAAAAGTGGCCGGGAGCGCGCGGGACGACCACTTTCGCAATGCGCAGTTCCCGCGCGACCATTGCAGCGTGCAACGGGCCGGCGCCGCCATAGGCAACGAGGGTGAAATCGGCGGCATCGAGGCCGCGCTCGGTCGTGACCCAGCGCACCATGTGGGACATTTTGGTGGTGGCGATGCGGAGAATGCCGTCGGCCGCCGCGACGAGATCGAGACCGAGCGGTTTAGCCACCCGGGCTTCGAGCGCGCGCCTTGCGTCGTCGATGTCGAGCTTGATCTCGCCGCCGAGAAAACGGTCGGCGCTCAGCCGTCCGAGAACGAGATTGGCATCGGTGATGGTGGGCTCGGTGCCGCCGAGTCCGTAGCACACCGGGCCAGGCTGGGCACCCGCGCTTTCCGGCCCAACGTGCAGCGCGCCCATATCCGCACGGGCGATCGAGCCGCCGCCGGTGCCGACCTCTTGGATATCGATCATCGGGATCTGCACCGGCAGCCCGGTAGCGTAGCCGCCGATGAGCGCGCTCCCGGTCATCAGCACGTTGCCATCATGAATGACGCCGGCCTTGGCAGTGGTGCCGCCCATGTCGAAGGCGATCGCGTTCTTCAGCCCAATGTGGTCGCACAACGCCTTAGTGCCGATGACCCCGGCAGCGGGTCCGGACTCGAGCATCCGAATACACGCGCTTTGCGCCTCCTCCACCCCGAACAGGCCGCCGGTCGATTGCACGATCAGAAAATCGCCGTCGAAGCCGGCGGCCTCGAGATGCTCACCCATTTCGCCGAGATAGCCGCGCACGCGCGGGCCGAGATAAGCATTCGCTGCCGCGGTCGAGGTGCGCTCGAACTCGCGGTATTCCTGCGAAAGCTCGTGCGACGCGGTGACGAAGAGATACGGGTGGGTCTCCTCGACGATCTCTTTCGCGCGCTGCTCGTGCGCGGGATTGCGGTAGGAGTGCAGGAACAGGATAGCAATCGCCCGTACTCCCTGGCGGACCGCATCGGCCACGGCCGCGCGTACTTGCTCCTCGTCGAGCGCAATGAGCACTTTGCCCTGTGCATCCATGCGCTCGCGGATTTCGTAGCGCAGGTCGCGCTCGATCAACGGCTGGTGGCGGCGGAAGAAGAGGTTGTAGGATTCCGGCCGATTGACGCGGCCGATCTCGTAGATATCGCGGAAGCCTTGCGTGGTGAGGAGCGCACAGCGTGCTCCCGTCCGCTCCAAAATGGTGTTGATGGCCACGGTCGTACCATGAAGGAAAAGCCGCGCGGAGGAAAACTGCGCGCCGGCCTTCGTCACTCCGGCCTCGACACCGGTGACGAGCCGCGCCGGAGTCGTGAGCGTCTTTCCGAGGCGGAGCTCTCCGGTGGTCTCGTCGAAAGCAGCGACGTCGGTGAACGTTCCGCCCACGTCGGCCGCCAGCCGAATTCCACCTGACTCCATCGTGCTCAAACCGAAGCTCCGGCTGGCTTGTCGGCGAGGCTTAAATTTCTTTCTGTGCCGGCGGGGCCTTCGCGCAGGAGAGGAATTACCTCGCCGGTGAACAGACCGATCGATTGGAGGGTTTCATCGAGCGTCAAGTCGCCGAACGCGAATTGCCCCACCACGTAATTGCAACCGGTGGCGCCGAGTTGCGAGGAGAGAAATTCCGCGACCGTCACCGGCGAGCCGGCGATGCCCTGCCCGCGCTCCATGACAAGATCAAACGTCGGCGGCCGGGGATGCGATTGCGCGCGTCCATGCCGGCGGAATAGGTGGGTAAAACTCGCGTGCCACACGAGATAGGCCCGGCGCGCCAATGCGAGTGCCATGCCGTCACTTGGCGCAACGACGATGAAGCGGCCGAGCCCGAGCTTGGGCAATACGGCGCCGCGTCCATGAACTTGCCCCCAGACCGTGCGATAGCGCTCGATGGCGAGCCGCGTTTCCCTCGTCGGATCGAGACTGACCACGTTGAGCCCGCGGCGCGCCGCGCGCTCGGCGCTCTCGGGCGCGTGAAGCCCATACCAGATCGGGGGATGCGGTTTCTGCAGCGGCTCGAGCTCCATCGGCACCCCGCTGAAGGAAAATCGCCGGCCTTCGAAGTCCAGCACCTTTTGCGTCAATCCCTTGATCACGAGCTCGACCGCCTCTGCGTAGATCTCCTGCGCGTCCTGCGGATCGACGCCGTCGAGTTCGATAGGCGCGGCGCCGCGCCCGAAGCCGATGTCGAGCCGCCCGCCGCTCAACTGATCGAGCATGCAGATTTCTTCGATCAGCCGCAGGGGATGGTGGAGCGGCATCGGCCAAACCAGGGGCCCGAAGCGCAGGCGCGTCGTGCGCTCTGCCACGGCGGCAAGGAAAACGCTCGGCGAGGGTGCCAGGCCGAGCGGCGTCGAGTGGTGTTCGGCGAGATGATACGCGTAGAACCCGGCGCGATCGTAGGCCTCTGCGATCTTGAGGCGATCCTCGTAGTAGTCGGCGAGCGCCCCGTCGTAGCGGTCGAGGTGATCGAAGACACCAAATTCCATTTGCTCTCCGCGCCATTGGTGGCGCCTCGGCTGGGACGGCACCCATCTTGATCATTTGCGCAGGCGAGGCAACCGCAACTACTCCCGCGCCGTGGAGCCCTCCCGA